>NZ_NPFZ01000005.1:0-297578 GCF_002259425.1 Rhodococcus sp. 14-2470-1a | reverse complement strand
GGAGTGGGGTGGGCGGGGGTGGAGGCGCTTGTCGATGCCGATGCCGATGCCGATGCCGATGTCGAGGCGAAGGTCGCGGTCAGGGTGAAGTCGTCCTCGGTGAGGGTGGTGTCGACGGTTCCGCCGACGGCGGCGAGTCGTTCCCGGAGTCCTGCGAGTCCGGTGCCGTCGGTTGTCCGTTGCCGGTGGGGGACGTTGTTGGTGATGCGGACGGAGTTCTCGGTGACGTCGAAGCTGCTGTGGGTGGCGTCGGAGTGGCGGAGGATGTTGGTGGCACCTTCGCGCACGATCCAGGCGGCAGCTTCGCTGAAGTGGGGTGAGACGTCGTCGGGGCTGCCGGTCACGGTCGTCTCGATGCCTGCGGCCCGCAGGAGCGAGCATGCTCCGTTCAGTTCGGCGGCGAGGTCGATCGAGCGGTATCCGCGGACGAGTTGTCTGGCCTCGGTCATGGAGTGCTGAGCCAGGTCTCGGACTTCCTCCATCTGCTCGGCGGCGCGCTCGTCGCCGCGTCGGGACAGTGTGGCGGCGAGTTCGCTCTTGACCGCGATGGCGGACAGAGCGCGGCCGACGACGTCGTGCAGGTCGCGGGAGAATCGAAGTCGCTCCTCGGCGACGGACAGCAGGGCTGCCGCCTCCCGGGACGCGTCGAGTTCGGTGACGACGGCCAGTAGCCACATCGACAGCTTGACCGTGGCTGCCATACCCACCACGACTACGAATGCGATGACGCCGGCGAGGGGGCCGTAAGGGGAGACGCCGGTTGCGACTCCGGCGACCACCCCGATGGCCGCCGACCACCGGAGCGGGATGAGGGCCGTCACCGGGATGGCCACGATGAGCAGTGCCCACATCTTGAACGTGGCCGTTCCGGCGATCCCCGCCACCACTGCAGCGACCGCCGTGACGGCGAGGGGCCACCGAATCTCGCCGGTGCGCATTCCGCCGATGATCGGCATCCGGTGCACCGTGATCACGGTCGCGCCTGCGGTGACGGCGAGAGCGACTCCGGACACCCACAGTCGTTCGGTCACCGATTCTGCGAGCGCGACCACTCCGAGAAGGACGATGATGCTCACGAACGACTGGCGGGTGTAGAGCCGTACTTTGTCGACGTCGGTGGTGTCCCGCCATGTCGTTCGCGGATCGAGGTAGCGCCGCAGGTTCATGTCCTCCACCTTTCCAGAGCGTGACCGAGGACTCTACGCACGCGGTTCCCAGCGGAAGTGTGTCTTGGCGATCACGATCGACCCGACGATCCACGCGGCGATGACCAGAATCGGCTTCAGGGCGGGGGAGAAGGTGTCGGCGAAGGCGAGTGCGGCCGAATCCGGATCGGTGGTTCCGAGCCACCCCAGGTTGACGACGTCGAGGACGGCCGCCATCGGAGTCAGGTCGATGACCGTGTCCACCGACTCTGGAACGATTCCCCGCAGGAACGACGTTCCGGCCATGGCGACGAGGATGATCGGCAGGCTGGTGATCTGTGCTGCCTCGGCGTTGCGGGTGAACGTCGACGTGATCAGGGCCAGCGCGGCGAACAGTGCTGCGCCGCCGCCGAATCCGATCACGAGGAGTATCGGGTTGACGGGGAGTCCGCCTCCCAGGACTGCGATGACGGCGACGATGACGATGGTCAGGAGAATCGTCAGGGCGAACGACGGTACGGCCGGGCCGAGCAGGATCTGATTGTCCGTGGCTTCACCGGTGCGAAGTCGCTTGAGTACCAGCTCGTCCCGTCTCGTGGCGTACGCCGAGAGCAAGTTGTAGTACACCAGGAACACGAGCAGGAACAGGGAGAAGACTTCGAGGGCGGAGGACACGATCGTGTCGGTCAACCCCGCGTCGCTGTTCCGCCCGATGATCAGGACCACCACGGGGAACAGCAGCGGCATGATCATGGCGTTGAACAGCAGTACTCGGTTGCGAACGAGGAGAGTGAACTCCGAGCGCGAGAGAGTGGCCAGGGTACTCATGCTGCAACTTCCTTACGATCGTCGAATTCGTCTGCGATGGAGAGGAACACGGTTTCCAGCGATGCGGCGCGGGCGTCGAGTCCTTCGAGGCGTACTCCGGACTGTCGTGCCCACAGCAACAGGTCGGTCAACGTGTCCTGCACGGTCTGGGTGGAGATGACGAGGCGACCGCCTTCGATGTCGAGCGTCGCACCGGGTAGCTCGGGGAGCGTCACGGGTGGGAGTTCCAGGTGGATCTTCGCGGGATGCCCGGAGATGACGTCGGCGACGGTTCCGCTACGGACGACGCGGCCCTTGTGCATGATCGCGAGCCTGTCGCACAACTGCTCGGCTTCGTCCAGGTAGTGGGTGGTCAGCATGATCGTCACACCGGACTGCTTGAGTTCCTCGATCAAAGTCCATGTGTTGCGACGACTCTCGGGATCGAGACCCGTCGTCGGTTCGTCGAGGAACAGCACCCGCGGCTGTCCGATGATCGCGCACGCCAAGTCCAATCGCCGCTGCTCGCCGCCGGAGAGGAACTTGACCCGGGTGTCCGCGCGGTCCGCCAGATCCACTCGGGCGAGGACGTCGCGTGCCGGCAGCGGGCTGCTGCACGTGCCCGCCCACATCTCCAGGCTCTCGAGTGCGGTCAGGTCGGATGGAAGTCCGCCCTTCTGAAGCATGATCCCCAGATTCGGGCGCACGTCGCGGCGGTCGCGGACCGGATCCATGTCCATGATGGACACCGTCCCTTCGCTCGGCCGCGAAAGTCCTTGGATCACTTCGAGAGTGGACGTCTTACCGGCGCCGTTGGTGCCGAGGAGTCCGAACAGTTCGCCCTCCCGCACCGAGAGATTCAGGTCGCTGACCGCCTCGAACGCCGTCTTGCCGGTGCCGTAACGACGGGTCATGCCGTCGACGTCGATGATGCTCATCGCTTGCCCCACTCACGAAGACCGAACGCGAAGCGTGCCGCGAGGAACACGACCGCGACCGCGGCGACGATCCACACGAGCGTGCTGGTGCCCACGAGGGCGATGACGGCGGCCAGGAGGGCAAGGGAGATGACGATGACGACGACCTCTCGCGCCATCGTCGGCGCGGGGCCGAACTCCATCAGATCGGTGAAGAGGTTTCCTTCGTCTGGTTGTTTCATGAGAACAACTTTCGTCCGATCCGGCCGCGACCAGTAGTGCTGTGCGTCATCGGCTGGCGTGACGATGTCACGGCCGAGCCATGACAAATGTCAGGGGGCGGAGACGAGCTCCACCTGATCTCCACCCGTGGGTCGATACGAATGCACTCGATCGTTCCTAGCGTTGTGGACATGAACATCACCTGGATCGTCCTCATCGCAGCCCTGGTTCTCTACCTACTGTTCCGCCGCATGACGGGTCAGATGATCGAAGTTCGCCGGACATTGGTGCTCCCCGGGGTCATCGCGGTCATCGGCCTCGCGAGTATCGGCTCCGTCGGCATCACCCCGATGGCCGTTGCCTTCGTGGCGTTCGGCGTCGCCGTCGCCGCGGCTCTGGGAGTGCTTCGCGGGTTCACCATCAAGATAGAACCCCGCGACGGCTTCGCCTTCATGCGCTACACGGTCGCGTCGGTGGCCCTGCTGATCGCGTCGGTTGCCGTACGTCTGGTCGCGGCACCGATCGAAGCCTCCATCGACGCGCCGGCGGCAACCGTCGCAGGACACGCGCTGATGCTGTCGCTGGGCGTCGGCTTCCTGGTCGAGGGCCTTGTGGTCCTCTACCGCGCCACGCGTACCGGGCATGCCATTGCATGGCAGGCACGCAAGACCGGTGACCACGCGGTGTGGCGGCACGGAGCCGCCCGCGCGGCGTGAGTGACAGACTGAATCCGTGCTGACCCCGTACTTCGCGGCGGTGATCGTCGTCGCCTCGTTCCTCACCCTCCGCCCACTCGGGGTGGAGGGTGAGGGCCTTCTCGTGCTGTGCCTGCTCGTCGTCAACAGCGTCGTCATGTCGGTGCGGACGGCGCCGGAGAAATGGGTGCCGGCACGGGTGGGCAACGGCTTGATCGGTGTCGGAATCGTCGCCTCCGCGGCCCTGCTTCCGTTCGCGACCGATTCCATCGCCTCGGTGTTCCCGTTCTTCGTCGCGGGCAGTATCGGGTACCGCTTCCGTCCGTCGGTGTCGTTACCGCTCGCGGCATCGGTGAGCGTCGCGTGTGCGGTGTCGCTCGCGATCGCCGACGCCTGCGGCATCGACACCTGGCCGCCCATTGCCGGATTGGTCGTCGGCATGCCGGCGCTTCTCGGTTATTCGCGACGTAACCGGGTGGCGGCACTGGAGGCACAGATTCGTGAACGAGCGCTCGCCGAACGGGCCCGGATCGCGCGCGACATCCACGATGTTCTCGCGCATTCGTTGTCCGGGGTGACCATGCAGCTCGAGGTCGCCGACGCGTTGCTCGACGGCAATCGGATCGAGTCCGCCCGCGAATCGATCAGACGGGCGCAGTCGCTGTCGCGAGAAGGCCTCGTGGAGGCACGTCGCGCGGTACAGGCACTGCGCGACGACGCCCTCCCGCTGGTGCCGACGCTGCGTGATCTCGTCGGCGATCAGGCGAGGTTCGAGGTGCACGGATCACCGCGAGAACCGTCGGTCGAGGGCTCGCAGTTCCTGATTCGTTCCGTTCAGGAAGCGATGACCAACGCGCATCGGCACGCACCTCACGCACCCGTCGACGTCGCACTGACGTTCCACCCGAAGAGCATCGAACTGACCGTCGACAATCAGGCGTCCGAGTCGCCGAGCGCGGTCGTCGGCAGCGGGATGGGTCTGGTCGGAATGCGTGAACGAGCTGCCCTCGTCGGTGGTACGGCGACGGCAGGGCCGACCGATCAGGGGTGGCGCGTACACGTCACACTCGACGCATGAGCGTGCGCGTGGTGATCGCCGACGACCAGACGTCGGTGCGAGAAGCCCTGGCGACGATGCTCGATCTCGTCGAGGACATTTCCGTCGTCGCGACAGCGTCCGACGGCGAGGGGGCGATCGCGGAGGTGGACCGCGTCGATCCCGACGTCGTCCTGATGGACCTTCGCATGCCGGGGATCGGTGGGGTGGAGGCGACCGCGCAGCTGCATCGACGACACCCGGACCTGCCCGTCGTGGTGCTGACGACCTTCGCGGACGACGACTCCATCCTCGGCGCGCTCGGCGCAGGGGCCGTCGGATATCTGACCAAGGATGCCGGACGACACGAAATCGCTGCGGCGCTCCGCGCGGCGGTGGCAGGTCAGTCGGTACTCGACCGTGCGGTGCAGGCGCGCCTGCTGGCCGTCGCCCGACCTGCGGCGCCGACGGCTCCTCCGGTGGAGCTGACCCCGCGCGAAACCGAAGTGCTCCGTCACATCGCGGAAGGGCTCACCAACCGCGAGATCGCTTCGGCGTTGTTCGTCAGCGAAGCGACCGTCAAGACACACATCAACAACCTGTTCGCCAAGGCCGGGCTGCGGGACCGGGCGCAGGCCGTGCACTACGCCTTCACCAACGGCGTGGTCGGCCGGCAGTAGATTTCTAGAAGGCCCAGCCCATGACCGAGGCGCGGTCGGTGGAGAAGGCGAGGTCCACGGTGTGCAGCGCTTCCGGGTCACGTGCCCACAGCCTCGACGCCGCCGCGAACCTGGTGGCGCTGTGAGTGCCGAAATACATCGCCGAGAGCACGTCGAGCTTCATCGTCGCATCCGGTGCTGCTTCGGTACGCGTCACCGACGCACGTCCCTCGGAGATGGTCACGTCGAAGGTGCCGCCCGCGTTCAGGAACGGATCTTCGATCTCGAGGACGAACTGCGCGTCGACTCCGTAGGTGCGGGCCTCCAACGCTGCCTCGACGTCCATGACCCGGCACCACAGTGCGTCGTGGTGGGCGGTGATCTTCGGTAGACGATTGCTGGTGAGCAGGAACGGCAACGCTTCGTCGGGAGCCTGGTTCACTTCGATGGTGTCGACGAGGTCGACCCCGGCGAGTACCTGCCACAGCTCCGCGTACGCCTGGTCCGTGACGGCGATGAATTCCTGGACGACGATCTTGGACTCGGTGGGGCTGCGCCGGTAGGCGACGTAACCGTCGGCGTGCGCGATGAAGAACAGTTCGGTGAGTCCGTGCCTCCGGTTCTCGCGGTCCGCGAAGAAGCGCTCCCAGCGAATGGGCGGTTTGGGCTGGGCCCCGGCCGTCCTACGCTGCCACCGGTGATAGATGTCCGGGAGAAGGGTTGACGCCTCGGCCGACTCGATCAGGCGAACCCCGGTGACGGGGGGGACGTCCTTGTGGAACTGCGCGAACCGGCGATCGAGCACCACAGAATGTTCCTCGGTGGCAGGTCCGTAACCGAACCGGCCGTAGATGGTGGCTTCGCTCGCGGTGAGAAGCGACAGCGGCGCACCAGCCTTCTCGAGCTTCTCGTGTTGCCGGGTGAACATGCGCCGCAGGATTCCGCGCCTACGGTGCGTCGGCGCGACCGACACCCACGACACACCCGACGCCTCCACCTGCGTGCCGCCGGGGACCGTCACCGACATCGGGAAGTGCATCGCGACTCCGACGGGCGCATCCCCGTCCCACGCCATGACGACGTGTTCGGAGCTGGTCAGTATCTGTGTCTCCGCCAGGTCCTCGGAATTCTGGTGCTCCCCGAACGCGTGCGCGTCGAGCAGCGCGACGGCATCCCAGTCGTCGTCGGTGGCGGTACGGATCGTGATCGTGTCGTCGGTAGTCATCGCTCCTCAGCTTGGCATAGACGGGGACGCTTTTCATACGGGTGGGAAGATGGACACGTGGTACACGTAATCGACATCGAAAACTCCGCGGACCCGCGGCTCGACGACTTTCGCGATCTCAACTCGTCCGACCGTCGACCCGATCTGCCCGACGGCAAAGGCCTGGTGATCGCGGAAGGTGTGCTCGTGGCCGAGCGTCTGCTCACCTCGAGGTTCGCGCCCATCAGCCTTCTCGGTGTCGACCGCCGCCTGAAAGAGCTGGGCGACCGACTCGACGGCGTCGACGTGCCGTTCTATCGGGCGACCGCGGACGTGATGGCCGAGGCCGTCGGTTTCCACCTGAACCGTGGCGTTCTCGCCGCCGCGCACCGCCCGCCGGAACTGGAGCTCGCGGACGTACTCGACGGCGCCAGAACTGTCGTCGTGTTGGAGGGCGTCAACGATCACGAGAACCTGGGGTCGATGTTTCGCAACGCGGCCGGACTCGGTGCCGACGCCGTGCTGTTCGGTGCCGCGTGTGCGGACCCGCTCTACCGTCGCGCGGTGCGAGTGTCGATGGGGCACGTTCTTCGAGTGCCGTTCGCCCGCGTACCGGAGTGGCCTCGAGGTCTGAAGATACTCCGGGACAGAGGTTTTCAGACCATCTCGCTGACGCCCAACCCGTCGGCGATTCCTCTGGCGGAGGCGATGACCGGGGAGAAGGTGGCCCTGCTGCTGGGCGCCGAAGGGCCAGGACTGACCGAACACGCGATGCGCGCCACCGACGTCAGGGCCCGGATCCCGATGGCGCCCGGTACCGATTCGCTCAACGTCGCCACGGCTGCCGCGATGGCGTTCTACGAACGTGTTCGGCTGCAGCCGTCGTGACCGACAGGGCCGTGGCACGCGACCGTGACGTGTTGTTCACCGGCATCCCGGTGGCAGTGTTCGTTGCCGTACTCGTCGGCGCTGCCCTGACGGCGTTCGGACGAGAACTCGCCCACATCAACGTGTTCCTCGCGATCGGGATCAACCTGATCGTCGTCGGCGGTGCGGCTCCGACCGTACTGCGGTGGCGGTCGACGCGGGTGTGGCGATGGCCGGTGTACGGCGTGTGCGTCGGCGGGGTGCTCAGCTTTGTGGCTCTGGGGATTTCCGTCGCAGCCAACGCATGAACTTGCGATCGGTCGGCGCGGACACCGGTGCGGGAGCTTCGGCGGCCGGTTCCTCGCCGGGTGTGTAGAGCGCAAAACCGGACGCGGGAACGGACATCGGATCGAACTCGTCGCCGCGCGGCGCTCCCGTGTAGCGGAACCCGAGCCATTCTGCGTTCGCTGCTTCCGCGAACTCCTGCGGATGGAACGGAAGCGATTGTGGGTCCGGCAGCACCCCGGGCGGATAGATCAACGGGCGTTCGCCTGCCCAGAACGGTCGCTCCCACACCAGCGGCAGGCCGAGGTCCTCGTAGATGTAGATCGGGGTCGCGCTGAACGAGCGGCGAAGGGTTCCGCGTTCCCAGTAGGCGAACGCACCCCATGCGTTCTCCGGGTCGGTTGCAACGAAGTACGTGTGCTCCGAGGCGAGAGGCCGTACCCAGGACTCCGGGATCAACGACGGTTTGGCGATCGAGAGGTTCAGCGAACACACGACGGTGGTGCCCGGGTAACAACCGACGACGATCGCGTCGGGTCCGACTCCGGCGGACTGCGGCAAGGGGGTCGGTGCTGTCGGCAGCGCGGTGAGGTCGGGGATCAACCGGCCGACGAGGGCCGCGGCCGCGACGTGATCGGACGCCGACGTCTCGCGTAACAAGGACGCCGGGTCAGGTGCGTCGGTGTACCAGATGGTCGATACTTTGACCCCCACTCCCGGCACCCTTCTCGACTGTCAGCGGTTCATGTCAGCTGTGCCCGCTGCTGCGGACACCCAGCAAAACATCTTCCCACGACGGCATGGCAGGTTTGCCCCTCTTGTCCTTTTTGGGTGCCGGAAGTGCATCATGTTTGGGCTCGTTCACAACGACGTCCGCCGGTTCGTCGTCGACGGCTTCGTCGAGTTCACTGTCCGCGGTGGTGCCGTAGTACTCGTCGAACGTCTGCTGCGACTCTTCCTGCGGGGCAACTTCGAGGGCTCGGACCGGCGCCAGACCGCGGAGCTGACGCCCGAAGTCCGGATCGACCAGCTCGGCCGCTGCGTCGTCCAGAGCGGTGATGGTGCCGCCGTGTCCGTCGGGCAGAAACTGCCAGTGCGCTTTGTTGGTGGTGCGGCCGGCCTGCCATTTCAGCTGCGCGACCCACTTGTTGTCCTCGTCCCGCCACGCATCCCACGTGGCCTCGTCGAGGTGGTGGCCGCGTGCGCGGAAGGCCAGTGCGACGACCTCCGCGAGGGTCTGGACCGCGGGGCCGTCGTGACGAAGTGGGTGACCGGATTGCGCCATCGTCGCGGCCTGCGAGCGTTCGAGCAGAACGGGATGGGCGAAGACCTCGACACGGCTCAGTGCCATTCCGGAGTCGCTTGCCACCTGTTCGACGGTGGCACCCGCTCGAATTCGGGCCTGGATCTCCTTGGGGCGAAGCAAACTGTCCATTTCGATCTCAATCTGTCCTAGTCGAGCGATGTCGCCGCGAGAGGCCGCGCGGAGTTTGTCGTCGGCCGGAAGCCGGAATTTGTCGCCGGTTTTGGGATCTGCGCAGATCACGTACTGCCCATCGGGTTCGAGACCGACCACGCGTAGATCCCGCACCTTGACCTCCTCATCGCGCCGACTCGCGATATCGTCCTCGTCGACAGTAATCCACTCGTGACGTCGAGCGTGTCTGCGACACGCACCCGCCGCGTTCTTGTCAAAGACTAGTCATTGCGCTAGTCGGGTGCACGGATTCCGTTGCCGCGTCGGCAATGTACCTGTCGCGGAGAGCTTTTGCGTCGTGATGCAGGAAGTATCCGCCCAACGTCAGTCCGATGCAGAGAGCCGTGGCGTGGCCGAATGCGGTGAACGACGGATCGGCGATCGCCGAGGCTCCGACCAGAGCCAGCCAGCCGCCCGCCCACAGCACGCGCCACGGTCCGCGTAGGTAGCGGATCAGCGATCCCGCAACGGCCGCGGCGGCATAGCTGACGCCGACGTCGACGGCTACGGCGAGTGAATCCTCCAGCCAGTCGGCGTGGATTCCGACGAACAGTCCGGCGGCGACGAGCACCGTCGCGCCGACGTGACCGGCGGCGAAAGCCAGCAGGAAGCGCGTCGACCCCGAGATCCACTCGGCGACCGCGAAGAGAAGGGCAACGGCGCCGAGCCACACCCAGTTCGGTTCACCGTCGGTCAGGAATGCGCTTGCGACGAGCGTGCCGACGTGACCGTCGCCGAGATTGCGCAGGTTGGTGCTGGCGCGAAGAAGTACGTGCCATTGTGCGTGGGGGCCGAGGTGTCCGACGAGTATCGCGGCAGTCGCGGCGAGGACCGAGTAGGCGATCGTGACTTTCAGTCGCAGAAGGACCGCCGGCCAACGCACAGGGCGCTCCCTTCGAGATAGTTGCAGATGCCAACTAGTTTAGCCCTCGAAGGGAACGCCCGTGCTGTGAGCTTGCTGCCAACCAGGTGCTGGTCAGCCGAGAGCCGACACGACCCAGTCGATGCTCTTCGTCAATGCGGTGACGTCGTCCGGCTCGATCGCCGGGAACATACCGACGCGCAACTGGTTGCGTCCGAGCTTGCGGTACGGCTCGGTGTCCACGACACCGTTGGCGCGCAGGACCTTCGCGACCTGGGCGGCGTCGACCTTCTCGTCGAAGTCGATGGTGCCGACGACCTGGCTGCGGTGCGCGGGATCCGTCACGAACGGGGTGGCGAACTCGCTCTTCTCGGCCCAGTCGTACAGACGCGAGCTCGAGTCCGCGGTGCGCTTGGTCGCCCAGTCCAGGCCGCCCTTGGCGTTCAACCACTCGATCTGGTTGGCGAACAGCAACAGCGTGGCCACCGCCGGGGTGTTGTACGTCTGGTCCTTGCTGCTGTTGTCGATCGCGATCGGCAGCGACAGGAAGTCGGGAACCCAGCGGCCCGACGCCTGGATCTCGCTGACGCGCTCGAGCGCTGCGGGGCTGAACAGGCCGACCCACAGGCCACCGTCGGCGGCGAAGTTCTTCTGCGGGGCGAAGTAGTAGACGTCGGAGTCGGCGACGTTCACCGGGAGGCCTCCCGCGCCACTCGTCGCGTCGATGGCGATGAGCGCGTTCTCGGAGCCGGCCGGGCGGCTGACCGGAATGGCCACACCCGTCGACGTCTCGTTGTGCGCCCAGCCGATCAGGTCGACGGACGGATCAGACGTCGGCTCCGGAGCGCTACCGGGCTCTGCCTTCACGACGATCGGGTCGCCGATGAACGGGTTGTTTTTTGCGACCGAGGCGAACTTGGAGCTGAACTCACCGTTGGTCAGGTGCAGCGACTTCTCGCGGATCAGACCGAAAGCCGCGGCGTCCCAGAATGCGGTGGTCCCACCGTTACCGAGCACCACCTCGTACCCCTCGGGAAGGCTGAAGAGATCCTTCAGGCCACCACGCACCCGTGCAACGACGTCCTTGACGGGCTTCTGACGGTGGCTCGTACCGAACACGGACGCACCGACATCCACCAGAGACTGCAGCTGCTCGGGGCGAACCTTGGACGGTCCGCAGCCGAAACGTCCGTCGGCGGGCAGAAGATCAGCGGGAATGATCGGCAATTCGGCCATTGAGCAGCGCATCCTAAGCATCGAGGGAACTGGCACGTACAGGCTAGTCCAAGGGGGTCGATCACAGGTCGCCGGTCTCCACGCGCACGTTGTCCTGGACGCAAGGGTTGCAACCTGCGCATGGGGCTGGAACCTGCGCGTTCACGGTCCGGTGGAGACCGAATGTGCCGTTCGGTCACCTGGGCGCGCCTGCGCGGGTTGCAGCGACTGCGCGTGTTGCAGTACGCGCTCCCACTGAAACCCGCGCGTCGATCGACCGCCGGACGCTGCGCCGGTGTCAGACGATCTGTCCCCAGCCGTCGACGGATTCGGGAGTGCGTGGTGCGGGGCCGGTGTAGATGGCGGCGGGGCGGACGAGTTTGCCGAGGCGTTTCTGTTCGAGGATGTGGGCGCACCATCCGGCGGTGCGGCCGCAGGTGAACATGGCGGGCATCATCTGCGCGGGTACTTCGGCGAAGTCGAGGATGACCGCGGCCCAGAATTCGACGTTGGTTTCGATGGGACGGTCGGGGCGGCGTTCGCGGAGTTCGGCCAGAGCTGCTTGTTCCAGTGCTGCGGCGACTTCGTAGCGCGGGGCGTTCAGGCGCTTGGCGGTTGCGCGCAGGACGCGGGCGCGAGGGTCTTCGGCGCGGTAGACGCGGTGCCCGAAGCCCATGAGCTTTTCCTTGCGGTCGAGGATGCCTTTGACGAGGGCGCGGGCGTCGTCGTTCTTCTCGACTTCCTCGATCATCGGGAGGACGCGGGCGGGTGCGCCGCCGTGCAGTGGGCCGGACATGGCGCCGATGGCTCCGGAGAGTGCGGCGGCGACGTCGGCGCCGGTGGAGGCGATGACGCGGGCGGTGAAGGTGGAGGCGTTGAGGCCGTGTTCGGCGGCCGAGACCCAGTAGGCGTCGATGGCTTCGGTGTGCGCGGGGTCGGGGTCGCCTTTCCAGCGGGTCATGAAGCGTGCGGTGACGGTTTCGCACTGGTCGATCTTCTTCTGCGGCACGGCCGGCTGGTAGATGCCGCGTGCGGACTGTGCGACGTAGGACAGTGCCATGACCGAGGCGCGGGCGAGTTGGTCGCGGGCGGTGGCGTCGTCGATGTCGAGCAGGGGTTGATAGCCCCAGATGGGGGCGAGCATCGCCAGGCCTGCTTGGACGTCTACGCGGACGTCGCCGGTGTGGATGGGGAGCGGGAACGGCTCGGCCGGTGGGAGTCCTGGTCCGAAGCGGCCGTCGACGAGCAGTGCCCAGACGTTGCCGAAGGTGACGTGTTTGGCGACGAGGTCTTCGATGTCGACGCCGCGGTAGCGCAGCGCGCCGCCGTCCTTGTCCGGCTCGGCGATGTCGGTGGTGAACGCGACGACGCCTTCGAGGCCACTGACGAAATCTTCGGGAACCTGTTGTACAGCCATGACCGTAGGACTCTCCTTGTAGCCTCGCGACTCGCGTTCGAGCTTGCCTGGTCAGAACTGTAGCGCTTCGTACCCGGGAGTAACGTGGCGGTTCGTGCACCGAGACAGGCAACCGAGCGACACCTCCCCTCTGGCCGATATGCGGGTCGACTACAAGCAGGACGCCGACGTGGATGCGGAGCGGCTGCTCGGCGGTTGGCTACCGGTGGCGCAGCAGTGGCTCGCCGACGCTGTCGAGGCGAAGATCGCCGAGCCCAACGCGATGGTTCTCGCGACCGTCGATGCCGACGGACGGCCGTCGACCAGGACGGTGTTGTGCAAGGGTCTGGACGCCGACGGTGTGGTGTTCTACACGAACTACGGATCCGACAAGGCGACCCACCTCGCTCACACCCCGTATGCGTCGGTGACGTTCCCGTGGATCGGTATCGAGCGTCAGCTCACCTTCCGAGGGTCCGTCCGAAAGGTGTCCGCGGAGGACACTGCGGCGTATTTCGCGTCGCGGCCTCGCGGGTCGCAGCTGGGGGCGTGGGCGTCGCAGCAGTCGCAGCCGATCGATTCCCGTGAGGCGCTCGAGGCTGCTCTGGCTGAGGTTGCTCGCAGGTTCGACGGTGTGGATGTGCCGGTTCCGCCCGGTTGGGGTGGGTTCCGGCTGAGCCCGGAGACCGTGGAGTTCTGGCAGGGCCGAACCAATCGGTTGCACAACAGAATTCGGTTGACGACGTCGACTCGGCTGGTGGAGCGCCTGCAGCCGTGAATGCTCTTCGCGGTGTCCTGGCCGACACCACTCCGCTGAAGACTCCTGCCTATCGGCGCTTGTGGCTGGCCAACATCATCACCGTCATCGGTGCGCAGTTGTCGATCGTCGCTGTGCCGCAACAGGTATTCCAGATCACGCTCAGCTCGGCGTACGTCGGGTTGACGGGCGTGTTCGCGTTGGTTCCGCTGATCGTGTTCGGGCTGTGGGGCGGTGCGCTCGCCGACGTGATGGATCGTCGAACGTTGTTGATGTGCACCACGTTCGGTCTGATCGGTACGTCCGCGCTGTTCTGGCTGCAGGCGTTCCTCGATCTGAACAACGTATGGGTGGTTCTGGTTCTGCTGGCCGTCCAACAGGCGTTCTTCGCGGTCAACCAACCGACGCGTAGTGCACTGTTGCCGCGCATCCTGCCACCCGGACAGCTCCCGGCCGCGAATTCGCTGAACATGACGGTGATGAATTTCGGCGCCATCGCAGGACCGTTGAGCGCCGGAATCCTGATCTACTACATCGGCTTGGAGACGCTGTATCTGATCGACACGGTGTTCCTGTTCGCGACGCTGTGGGCGGTGATCAAGCTCCCCGCGATCCCTCCGGCGTCGGCGGGTCAGCGTGCCGGTCTGCGTTCGGTGTTCGACGGTTTCGCCTACCTGGCGACGCAGAAGGTGCTGCTCGCGTCGTTCGTGGTCGACATCATCGCGATGGTGTTCGGGATGCCCCGTGCACTTTTTCCGCAGATCGCGCACGAAAGTTTCGGTGATCCGGCGTCGGGTGGGCCGGTTCTCGGCATGCTGTTCGCGGCGATGTCGGCGGGCGCGGTGGTGGGCGGTGTGTTCTCGGGATGGCTTCCGCGTGTGAAACGGCAAGGCATGGCTGTGATCGTCGCGATCATGGTGTGGGGTGCGGCGATGATCGGGTTCGGTGTCGCGGTCGGCCTGGCGTCCGACGGTGCGACGACGGTGGCGTTGTGGTTCGCGCTTGCGTTCCTCGCTCTGGGCGGCGGCGCCGACATGATCTCGGCTGCATTCCGGTCGACGATGTTGCAGACGGTCGCGACGGACGAGATGAGAGGTCGGCTGCAGGGAGTGTTCATCGTCGTGGTTGCCGGTGGCCCCAGGATCGGTGACGTCCTGCACGGCGCTGCGGCGGCGTCGGTGGGTACTGCGGCGGCGGCAGCGGGCGGCGGAGTGCTCGTCGTGATCGGTGTATCGCTTGCCGCGCTGGCTCTTCCGGCATTCATTCGGTACCGGGTCAGGAGCGTAGCCCGCGGAATGACCGAATAAGCCTGTCAGGTAGTGGACAATGGCAGCCATGGCTGACGCATATTCGATCTCGAGCGGGAAGTACCGGGCGGAGATCGCCGCGGCAGGCGCCGGTCTGAGGCTGCTCGAGTTCGACGGATCGCCGCTGACCGAGACGTGGGAAGTGGGCACCATACCACCGCTCTCGGCGGGATTGGTGCTCGCTCCGTGGCCCAACCGTGTCGCCGACGGTGCATTCACTTTCGGTGGTAGCGACCACCAGTTGGAGATCACCGAACCGTCTCGCAACAATGCAAGCCACGGTTTCGTGCGCAGGGTCGACTGGACTCTCGTGGACAGATCGGAGTCTCGCGTCGAGCAGTCGGTGGACATCGGGCAGCACCCGGGTTGGCCGTACAGCGTGGAGGTGACGGTCGTGCACGAACTGTCGAACAGCGGGCTCGTCGTGACCGCGTCGGCGACCAACACCGGTGAGTCCGACGCTCCCTACGGCATGGGTTTTCACACGTTCGTGCGCGTCGGCGATGTTCCGCTCGACGACTGCACGTTGGAGTTCTCCGCCGGCACTCGGCTGCAACTCGACCCTGTTCGCAACCTGCCCAACGGTCCGTCGGTTCCGACCGCGGGTTCGGAGTTCGATTTCACGGCGCCGCGGCTCATGACGGACGTCTGGCTGGACACTCCGTTCAGCGCCGAAGTACCCGACGCCGACGGCAAGGCCTGGCACGTTCTCCGCGGGCCGGACGGCACGGGTACCGGACTGTGGACGGACCGCGAGTTCGATTGGGTGCAGGTGTTCACGGCCGACCCCGGACATGATCAGGCGTACCCGGACCGTGGGCGCGCGGTGGCCGTGGAACCGATGACGTGCCCGCCCGACGCGTTCAATTCCGGCGTAGACGTGATCGTGTTGACGCCGGGGCAAACCTGGACCGGCTCATGGGGAATGGAGTTTCTGACGCGATGACGATTCTGGTGTGCGGCGAGTCTCTCGTCGATCTGGTTCCGGTGCACGAAGGCCCGTTGCTCCCTCCGAAGCTCGGGGGTGGCCCGTTCAACGTCGCGGTGTCGCTCGGTCGTCTGGGCACGAACGTGTCGTTCCTGTCGAGGGTGTCCACGGACGCGTTCGGGGAGCAGATCCTCGCCAGCCTGCGTGATGCAGGCGTCGACACCACATGGGTGCAGCGCGGCGCCGAGCCGACCACGTTGGCGATGACCACCCTGGCGGACGACGGTAGCGCTCAGTACTCGTTCTACGCGGACGGTACGGCCGATCGGCTCGTCGCTGACCCGGGCGAGTTGCCGGACGAGATCACGACTCTGTCCTTCGGCACGCTGTCGCTTCTGTACGAGCCGGGCGCGTCGATGTACGCGGCCCTGCTGCACCGTGCGCACGCGGCGGGGAAGCTGACGATGCTGGACCCCAACATCCGTCCGGCTGCCATCGACAGCACCAGTGGAGACATCACGGCCGACGGTTTTCGTACCCGATTCAAGTCGTGGTTGCCGTCGGTGGACATCTTGAAGGTCAGCGAGGACGACGCGCACTGGTTGGGACTCGGACCCGAGGGGACGACGGTCGACGACTGGCTCGCGGCAGGCGTCGCAGCCATCGTGATGACGCGCGGAGGCGACGGTATCTCGGTGTTCACTTCGGCGGGCGAATTCTCGGTTCCCGGGGTGCCCGTCGACGTCGTCGACACCATCGGTGCAGGTGACACCGTGCACGGAGCTTTACTCGCGTATTTGACAAACGAGACCATTGTCACAACGCGTGACCTGAATGACATGGGCGCGGGAGACTGGAAGGCAGCACTGAGGTTCGCCGCGCGAGCAGCCGCCATCACGGTTTCTCGCCCGGGTGCCGACCCTCCGTGGGCGTCCGAGGCGCCGAGAGACTAGTTTCTCTATCGACTGCAGTAAGTGTCCGATTTAAGTACGTGTCCGTTACATGAGTTCGAGAGGGACCATTCGTGCCCGCTGAGAATGACGCAAAAGCCACCCTCGTTTACCCCGGTGGCGAACACAGCATGTCCATTGCCAAGGCAACCGAAGGCAATGACGGCATCGAGCTGGGTAAGTTGCTGGCCGAGACCGGCTACACGACGCTCGACGGCGGATTCGTCAACACCGCGTCGACGAAGTCTGCGATCACCTACATCGACGGTGCTGCAGGGATCCTGCGCTACCGCGGTTACCCGATCGAACAGCTGGCCGGCAAGTCGAGCTTCATCGAGGTCAGTTACCTGCTGATCTACGGTGAGCTCCCCACGGAGGACCAGCTCGAGAAGTTCACCGACAAGATCCGCAGGCACACACTGCTGCACGAGGACCTCAAGCGATTCTTCGACGGTTTCCCGCGCAACGCTCACCCGATGCCGGTGCTGTCCAGTGCGGTCAACGCGTTGTCCGCGTACTACCAGGATTCGTTGGATCCGAACAACCCCGAGCAGGTCGAGCTCTCGACCATCCGCTTGCTCGCGAAGCTGCCGACCATCGCGGCTTATGCGTACAAGAAGTCCGTCGGTCAGCCGTTCCTGTACCCGGACAACTCGAAGAGCCTGGTCGAGAACTTCCTGACCATGACGTTCGGATTCCCGGCGGAGCCCTACGAGGTGGACCCGGAGATCGTGAAGGCTCTGGACATGCTCCTGATTCTGCACGCGGACCACGAGCAGAACTGCTCGACGTCGACGGTTCGTCTGGTCGGATCCTCGGACGCGAACCTCTTCACGTCCATCTCGGGTGGCATCAATGCTCTGTGGGGACCGCTGCACGGCGGCGCCAACCAGGCCGTCCTCGAGATGCTGGACAAGATCAAGGCGGAGGGCGGCGACGCCACCGACTTCCTGCGTCGGGTGAAGAACAAGGAAGACGGCGTGAAGCTCATGGGCTTCGGGCACCGCGTCTACAAGAACTTCGATCCGCGCGCCACGCTGGTCAAGGAGACCGCGCACAACATCCTCGGCAAGCTGGGCAACGGTGACGAGCTCCTCGACATCGCGCTCAAGCTCGAGGAGACGGCGCTCACCGACGACTACTTCGTCGAGCGCAAGCTGTACCCGAACGTGGACTTCTACACCGGGCTGATCTACCGCGCGATGGGCTTCCCGCCGCACATGTTCACGGTGCTGTTCGCCATGGGACGTCTCCCGGGCTGGATCGCGCACTGGCGTGAGATGCACGAGGATCCGACCACGAAGATCGGTCGGCCGCGTCAGATCTACACCGGTTACACCGAGCGCGACTACAAGGACGTGTCCTCGCGCTAGTCGTCACCGAGCGAAGAGCCGCCTGAACCTGTCACGGGGTCCAGGCGGCTTTCGTCGTTTCGGGGTGCACGTGTCAGTCGAGCACGGCCGTGGCCTCGACCTCGACCATGATGTCCGGTTCGCCGAGCGCGACGACTCCGATGAGCGTGATGGGTTTGACGGGGTCGATGCCGAGCTTCGCTGCGGCCCGCCCGACGCCTTCTCCGAGCAACGGCATCTTCTCGGCCGTCCAGTCGACGACGTAGACCGTCAGCTTCGCGACATCGTCGAACGTCCCGCCGACGGCGTTCAGCGCGGTGGCGACGTTGAGGTAGGCCTGTTCGACCTGCGCCGCGAAGTCGTTCTCCCCGACGCGGTTGCCGTCGGCGTCGCGGGCGACCTGGCCGGAAAGGAACACGAGCTTCGATCCTTCGGCGACCGAGAGTTGGCGGTAGACATCGGGTTTGGGCAGACCGTCGGGGTTGTGCAGGGTGATGGTCATATCTGGCTCCTTCGTCGGGGTTCCGAAAATATAACACTGTTATGTATTGTTGGGGAATGGTCAGAACCAAAGATCCTCGGATCAGGTCGATGCTCATCGAACGAGCCGCGCGAATGTTGGGGGACAGGCAGCCCGTGACGCTGCGTGCGCTCGTCAAGGACACCGAGGTCTCGACCATGGCCGTGTACACCTACTTCGACGGCCTCGACGGTCTGTGGATGGCCGTGCGGCAGGAAGGTTTCAAGAGGTTGGCCGCCATGTCGGAGGCCGCGGAGGTCACGGCGGATCCGGTCCGTGACCTGGCGTCGCTCGGATCGGTGTACACACGTAACGCGTTGGAGAATCCGGATCTGTATCGAGTGATGTTCGACGCGACGGTCGATCTGGAGGATCCGGGCGGCGCTGATGCGGTTCTGCAGCATCTGGTGCTGGGGATCGACCGTGCAAAGGATGCCGGACGATTCCGGGCGGATGTGGATTCGGTGGATCTCGCGCTTCAGGCTTGGATCGTCGGGCATGGGCTGGTCTCGCTCGTCGTGACCGGGCCGCTCGACGAGGCTGCGTTGGCCTACGGGGCGTCGATGCTCACGGCGGTGTACGTCGCCGCCGGCGACGACGAAGCCCGCTGCCGTGAATCCGTGGCAGCGGGCTGGGAGTTCGGGTGACCCGTCAGAACTGTCGGCGGTTCTTCAGGACCGGTAGGTTCTGGCGCACCGACTCGACCTGTGTGGTGTCGATCTCCACGGTCAGCATGCCGGGAGTCGTGTCGAGTTGACCCAGTACCTCGCCGGTGGGGGAGCTGACGATGGAGTGGCCGACGCCCAGGGGCGCGGTTCCGTTCGACTGCTCGGGTTGTGCTTGGTCGCAGGCGGCGATGAACGCCGTGGAGTCGAGGGCGCGGGCTCGGGCGAGCAGCGACCACTGTTCGGCCTTGCCCGGACCGGAGCCCCACGACGCGGCGACGACGACCAGTTGAGCGCCGAGGTCGCCGAGCTTCTGGAACAACGCGGGGAAGCGTATGTCGTAGCACGTCGCGAAGCCGATGCGTACACCGTCGATGTCGAGGACGAGCGGTTCGGAACCCGGTGCGACCGTGTCGGATTCGGCGAAACCGAAGGCGTCGAAGAGGTGGATCTTGTCGTAGCTCGCGTCGACGCCGTCGCCGGTGACCAGGAGGGTGTTGGCGACACGGTCGTCGTCGGCGGGGGTGAACATTCCCGCGACGATCGTGATTCCGACGCTGGACGCGATCGCACGGACGCCGTCGGCCCACGGGCCGTCGAGGGGTTCTGCGACGCCGCGAATCGGTCCGCCGAAGCACCGCATCATCGCTTCCGGGAAGACGACGACGGAGGATCCGGCTTCTTTGGCTGCGCGGGCGTGGGTGTCGATGATTCGCAGATTGTCCGATGGTTCAGTTCCACTGGTGACCTGGGCAAGGCTGATTCGGAGGCTGGTGCTCATCTGCTGATCTCCTGTTTCGTGGGCGCTGTGCATGGTTTCGTAGCGCGTCGAGAGGTATACATATCGTATGCAATCGGTGTCGGGTAGGGACAAGGCGTACTCGTTCGTTCGTGACCAAGTGCTCACGTCACCTGCGGCCACCGGAACATTTCTGAACGAGCAGGACCTGGCGACTCGAATCGGGGTGTCTCGCACGCCGGTTCGTGAAGCCCTGTTGATGTTGCAGGCGGAGGGTCTTGTCGAGATGGTACCCAAGCGGGGTGCTCACGTTCCCGCGATGTCCGGCCGCCAGATCGGTGAGTTGATGGAGTTGCGAGGCGTGCTGGAGCGTCACGCGGGCTCGGTGGCCGTCGGAACCGGCACCCCGCCGGTGGCCCTGATGCGCGACGCCCTCGGTGCTCAGGAGGTGCTCGCCGAGGTTCGAACCGATGATGCTGCAAAGGAATTCATCGACCTCGACGGCAGGTTCCATCAAATTCTGATCGATTCCGCCGGCAGTGAACTGCTGTCGCGGACGTACGCAGGCCTGCGGGCCCGTCAGCTGCGCGTCGGATTGACCGCGTTGTTCGCGGCGTCCGATCGCCAGCGCAACGTGTGCACCGAGCACGAGGCCATCGTCGTCGCTCTCGAGAGCGGCGACGAGGACCTCGTGCATCGGGCGATCGACGATCATCTGGAAGTCACACTGCAGATCCTGTTGAGGGCGTAGTCGCGCGAATGACCTCGTACTCCTCTTCCTCGGCCCGGTCGGGGTTGCGTCCGAGCGCGAGGCCGAGGACGGTCAGGGCGCCGACGACGGCGACGTAGGCGACGATCAGCGTCCAGGTGTCGGTCTTGTCCAGCAGGAAGACGAAGATCAGCGGTGCCATGGCTCCACCGACGACTCCTGCGAGGGTGTAGGCGAGCGAGCTGCCGGTCGATCGCAGGCGCACGGTGAACTGCTCGGTGACGAAGGCTGCCTGCGGTCCGTACATGAACGAGTGGAACGCCAGTCCGACGACGACGCCGAGGATCAGCAGCGGCAGCGAGCTTCCGCCGATGATCAGGAAGAACACTGCGCTCCAGGCGACTCCACCGACGGCGGCGACGCCGTAGACGAGGCGGCGGTTGATGCGGTCGGACAGGGCGCCGGCGAGCGGGATCAGGCCGAGCTGGAATGCAGAGCCGATGAGAATGGCGATCAGAACTTCGCTGCGTTCGAAGCCGAGCTTCTGTGTGCCGTACGTGATGGAGAAGACGGTGAACAGTGCGTAGATGACGTCGGGGGCGATGCGGGACAGAATCGCGGCGATAAGAGGGCGACGCTGAAACTTGAAGACCTCGCTGATCGGCGCTTCGGAGCGATCTCCGCTTTCCTGGAGTGCCTTGAACACCGGAGTGTCCTCCAGCTTCAGGCGAATCCACAGTCCGAAGCCGACGAGTACTGCGGAGAGCAGGAACGCGACGCGCCAGCCCCAGGATTCGAACTGCTCCTCGGTCAGGGCGAGGGTGAGTGCGGCGAGAGCACCGTTGGCGAGGAGGTTTCCGGCTGGGGGACCGATCTGTGCGGCCGACGACCAGAAGCCGCGCTGACGGGGGTTGCCGTATTCGCTCGACAGAAGTACCGCGCCGCCCCATTCGCCGCCGACGGCCACGCCCTGGGCGAAGCGCATCGTGACCAGGAGGATCGGGGCGACGATGCCGATGGTGTCGTAACCCGGGATCAAACCGATGAGGAATGTGGTGACGCCGATCAGCAGCAGCGTGATGACCAACAACTGCTTGCGGCCGATGACGTCGCCGAGGCGTCCGAAGACGAATCCGCCGACGGGGCGTGCCACGTATCCGACCGCGTAGGTCGAGAAGGCCAGCAGGGTGCCGGTCAGTGGATCGCTGTCGGGAAAGAAGACGATCGGGAAGATCAGGGCGGCCGCCGCGGAGTAGACGGCAAAGTCGTACCACTCCAATGCGGTGCCCGTCAGGCTGGCCGCAAATGCCTTGACCAGGCCTTTCTTTTCGACTGTCTGCGCAGTCATGGCAACTCCTTCGTCTGTGCCTTGGATCACTGTATCCGTTGTACTGATTCCATACTTGCTGTATACAAGACGTATGCGCAAGCTTTTCGGCGTATTCGAAACAATCAATTAACGAGAGAGGCATTCACGATGCTGACGTTCACGCTTCCGGACGGAACCACCGAGACCGTCGAACCGCTGAATCTGCTCAACGCCGGCTACGCGGGCCGCAATCAGGAAGAAGTTGCTCATCACATCGCCGAGTTGGCCGAACTCGGTGTTCCGGCACCGACCGTCACGCCCGCGATGTACCCCATCTCGCCGTACCTGGCTCAGCAGACGAACGCCGTGCACGTGCAGCACGGGCGCACCTCCGGTGAAGCCGAGTGGGCGCTCGTCGTTCTCGGCGACACCGACGACGACGTGCTGCTCACCGTCGCGTGTGATCACACCGACCGCGACCTCGAGGTCCACAGCGTCGCGTGGAGCAAGAACGCATCACCCGACGTGCTCGGTTCCGGTGCGTGGCGTCTGTCCGACGTCGCGGACCGCATCGACGACATCACGCTGAAGGCATGGGTCGGCGAGACCCCGATTCAGACGGGGTCGCTGGCCGATCTCCTCGCTCCGAAGTACTGGCTCGACGTGCTCCGTGAGCGCGGGCTGTTCAAGCGCGGAACCATCCTGATCTCGGGCACGATCTCGATGCATCCCGGCGTCGACCAGTTCGCCGACGCGTGGAAGGTCGAGATGTCCGACGCCGCCACCGGAAACGTGCTGACCTGCGAATACGACGTCATTCGCATGGCTGACCCGATCGGCTGACCAGCGCGACGTAGGGTGGAGTGCGTGACGAAGCCAATTATCGAGTTCCAGGCAGGCCCTCCACCCATCGATCTAGTGCTGGTGGACTTGGTCGAGGGAGACGGTGACGAAGCCTCACCCGGCGATACCGTCGAGGTGCATTACGTCGGGGTCGAGTTCGACTCGGGCGAGGAGTTCGACTCCTCGTGGAACCGCGGGGAGTCCATCAAGTTCCCGCTCCAGAACCTGATTCAGGGCTGGCAGGACGGCATTCCCGGGATGAAGGTGGGCGGACGCCGTCAGCTCACCATTCCGCCGGAGCTCGCCTACGGCCCAGCCGGACACGGTCATCGCCTGTCCGGAAAGACCCTCGTGTTCGTGATCGACCTGCTCGGCGTCAACTGACGTAGACCGGTCGTCGACCAAGTACCCACAGTTCGAAGTCTCCCGAAGTAGACTTTTCGGACATGTGGGCATTGGTCGTCGAAAACGACGATCGCGTGGCCCGTGCTCTGCGTCGGTCCTTGCATGCCGAGGGTTTCGACGTCGAACGGGTCGGCGCGGTCGCGGCAGCCCGCCGGGCGATGGCTCGGCAGGACTTCGCCATTGCTCTCGTCGACCTCGGTCTCGACGACGGAGACGGTGTGGACGTGATCCGAGCGCTGCGGGACCATCCGTCCACCGGGGTTATCGCCGTCACAGCGCGTGGGGCCACGAACGACCGCGTCCGCGGACTTCGTGCCGGCGCGGACGACTATCTGGTCAAGCCCTTCGGGATCGCCGAGCTCATGGCGCGTATCGACGCCGTGATGCGCAGGCTCAGGCTCTCGTCCGTACCTCTGGAATCGCAGGGTCGTATCGGGCACGGGGAGCTGTGCATCGATCGCGACCGTCACGAAGTTCTGCTGGCAGGCACGGTTCTTCCGTTGACCCGCAAGGAGTTCGACGTGCTCGTGCTCCTCGCTCAGAACGTGGACGTCGTGGTCGAGCGCGACCGCATCCTGGATCACGTGTGGCAGTCCGCCCGCGAAGGAAACACCAGGACCCTCGACACCCACATGGCGTCGCTTCGCACCAAACTCGGCGCCGCAGCGTCGATCACGACGGTCCGAGGCGTCGGATATCGGCTCGAATCGGCGTCCGAGAGCTGACGGACAGCCGTGCGCAGACGGATCGTTCTCAGCATGGTCCCGGTGATCGCCCTTCTCGTTCTCGGCGTGGGTATCCCGTACGCGATTCTGGTGTCCGAGCGCGCAACCCAGCGTGTGTTCATCGACCGGACCGGTGACGCAGTGCGATTCGCCTCCGAGGTGGACGCGGCGATCGAATCCGGGGAATCGACCGGGCTGGGAGAGGAACTGGCGTCGTACTCGGCGTTGTACGACTCAGCGGTGTGGGTGCTCGCTCTGGACGGGGCGACCGTGTACGACCCCGGCGTTCCGCTTCCCGACGACGAGGAACTGGCCGGTGCCGTCAGGCGTGCGTTCGCGGGCGGCCGGGTGTCCGAGGCGCCGACTGTCTACCCGTGGACCGCCGCTCCCGTGCGGGTGGTCGAACCGGTCGGCCGGGACTCCCAGGTGACCGCCGTCGTCGTCATCGAGGCTCCGACGGACACGTTGCGCGCCGGGAGCCTGTCCCAATGGGCTGTCGGTATCGGAGTGTTGGTGGTCGCCGTCGCCGGGTTGCTCGCCGGGTTGTGGCCGCTGACATCGTGGATTCTTCGGCCCGTCCGCGATCTGGAGCGCAGCACTGCCGGTATCGGCGCAGGCGATTTCACGACCCGCGCGGACGTCGATCGAGGCCCGCAGGAGCTACGCGAACTGTCGGAATCGTTCAACACGATGGCCGACACCGTCGAGCGGTCGATGCAGCGTCAGCGCGCGTTCGTCACCGACGCCGCCCACCAGCTCCGAAATCCGTTGGCCAGCTTGCGTTTGTCGGTCGAGAATCTACGGCCCTGGCTGCGCGACGGTGACGCCCGCGAGGCCCACGAGGATGCCGTTGCCGAGACGGTGGAACTGGGTGCGACGTTCGAAGCGATGCTCGGCGCCGTCTCCGCGGAGCGGGACGACGGTGAACGTGACGGTGACCTGTGCTCGGTCGTCGACGTGTTCGATGCCGCGCGGCCGCGGTGGCAGGCGTGCGCGGAGAGCGCCGGGGTTCGGTTGGTGATCGAGGAACCGGCTCCGGGGTGTCGCACCGTCCGCCAACCCTCCGGTGGCCTCGTCGCGGTGCTCGACGAACTGGTGTCCAACGCCGCCCGGCTGTCCGGCGGCACGACGGTGACGGTCCGGATGCGCACCGAATCCGAGGGTCGCTGGGCGTTGTTCGAGGTGGAGGACGATGGTCGCGGGTTGTCGGAATCGGAGACGACTGCGGCGACGGGGAGATTCTGGCGCGCGCCACGGCATCAGAACGTGGCCGGGACAGGGTTGGGTCTTGCCATCGTGAGTGATGTGGTGGCCGATGTGGGAGGAACGTTCGACTTACGGGGTGCTTCCGGTGGCGGAATCGTGGCGACTGTTCGATTGCCCTGTGCGTCAGCGTGAGTCAGGGTTTCTGTTCGCGGAACCAGTCCGCTGCACCGGGATGCAGTGGAACGGGTGTGGTGGCGGCCCCGGTTCGCGGGTTGATCTGATCTGCTTCCGGGCGGTTCATCGACAGCGCCCTGGCATTCTCGAACGTGCTCGCCGTCAGGAAACGAGCCAAGTCGCGTGGAAACTCGTTGCGCACCAGCACGAACGTGGGAACGGCGAGGGTGCGACTCGACGCGATGTCCGGATACACCGTCCGTGAGATCACGACGCCGACGTACTCTCCGGGATAGGCGGCCCGTACGGCCTCGGTGTCGACGGCGAGATCGACGAATTCGACGGCTCGGCCCACCGCCGAGGCGTCTCTGACCAGCGAGTCGAGGGCCGGTGTCGGCATCGCGGTCAACGAGAAGACTGCATCCAGTTCGCCGGAGAGCAGTGCCCGGGCCGCGTCGTCCTGGCCGTAGGACAGTGGAGTGACGGCGAGCCCGGCCGAGTCGAGGAGTCGAAGCGCGGTGAAGCGGGTTCCCGATCCGGGGAGGCCGACCGCGACCCGCATGCCCGGTAGATCCTGCAGTGTTCGTACCGGCCCGTCGGCCATGACCGCGAGGTGCAGCACCGAATCGAACACCCGGAACAGTGCGGAGAAGTCCGAGACGTACGGTTTCGCGACGTCGGCGTTCACGAAACCCAGGTCGACGGACCCGGCCGTGAGCAGTGCCGCGTTGTCGACGGCCGCGTCGGTTTCGACGATGTCGACGACGTGGCGGGCGAGGGCGTCGTTCCAGCGCTCGGCCAGCGCGGTCCCCGTCTCACGGTAGGTCGCACCCGCCGGTCCCGTCGCGAACGTCAAATTGTCGACGGAGGGAACGGGCCGACTGGAACACGCAGGCAGCAGGGCTGCGAGACTCACGGCCGACACCCCGGCGAGCAGGGTCCGTCGATCGATCCTTCCGCTCACTCGTCTCCTATGTCCGAAATGTGAATGTCAGATCGACCTCAAATCTACGCAACTTTGTTGGTGTGACGGGCGCCACTGCGGAACATTGGCGGCATGGCTTCCACCACCGAGACGGGTGACACCGTCAAGCGCAAGCGTTTCTACCACCAGCTGTACTTCTGGGTTCTCGTCGGAATCAGCGTCGGGATCATCATCGGCCTCACCGCTCCCGGCGTGGCGTCGGAGATGAAGTGGATGGCCGATCTGTTCATCAAACTCGTCAAGGTGGTCATCGCGCCGACGATCTTCGCGACGATCGTCGTCGGCATCGCGGGGATGGGGAACCTGGCCAAAGCGGGTGGTCTCGCCTTCAAGACCGTCATGTACTTCAACGTCACCACCGTGTTCGCGCTGGCGATCGGCCTCGTCGTCGTCAACGTCCTCGGGCCGGGGCGTGGATTGAACTACGACGTCGCTTCCTTCGACTCGTCGGCGGCCGCGGGCACCATCGAGTCGGCCGGCGAAGCGAGCGGAACGGGACTGACCGGGTTCATCCTGAATCTGGTACCCGACTCGTTCGCGAGTGCATTCGTCGACGGAATGTTGCTGCAGGTACTGCTGCTGGCGATCCTCGTGGCCGTAGCGGTGACGATGCTCGGCACGCGGGCGGCACCGGTCGTCAGCGCCCTGGACACGTTCGCCAAGATCATGTTCGGCGTCATCAAGCTCGTGATGTGGGTTGCGCCGCTGGGTGCGATGGGCGGAATCGCGTTCACGATCGGCGAGCACGGCAGCGCGATCCTCGGTTCACTCGCGACGTTCATGGGTTCCTTCTGGCTCACGTGCATCCTGTTCCTGCTGTTCGTCCTCGGCCCCATCTGCAGACTCGCCGGGTTCAGCATCTTCAAGTACCTGCGGTACATCAAGGACGAACTGCTGATCGTGCTGGGCACGTCGTCGTCGGAGACGGTCCTTCCGCGGATGATGGCGAAGATGGAAGCGGCAGGCACACCGAAGCACGTGGTGGGCATGACCATTCCCACCGGCTACTCGTTCAACCTCGACGGCACCGCCATCTACATGTCGATGGGCGCGATCTTCATCGCCCAAGCCTTCGGTATCGACGTCCCCATCTGGACGCAGATCGGTCTGCTCGTGTTCATGCTGATCTCGTCGAACGGTGCTGCAGGCGTGTCGGGCGCAGGCCTGGTCACCCTTGCCGCGTCGTTGACGGCATTCGACTCGGTGATCCCGGTTGCGGGTATCGCGTTGATCGTCGGAATCGATCGCTTCATGTCCGAGGGCCGTGCGCTGACCAACCTGTCCGGCAACGGACTCGGAACGCTCGTCATCGCGAGGTGGACGGGCGAGCTCGATCGAGAACGCCTCGCCTACGTGCTGGACAACCCGAAGACCGTCGACGTCGACGACCTGTTGGATCCCGACGAGCCGGCCGACAAGGAGCTGGCGTCCTCGGGTGCAGCAGGTCGCTAGTGTCCGCGTGCGAGGTCCAGTACCAGTCTGGCCCCACCGAGCGGACTGTCGGTGAAGCGAGCTCGGCCACCGTGCAGTTCGGCCTGCTGCGCCACCAGGGCGAGGCCGAGGCCGGATCCACCCTTCGTCGCCGACGCCCCACGGTAGAAGCGCTCGAAGACGGAATCCCGCTCGGCGGGCGGGATTCCGGATCCGTTGTCGTCGAGGACGATCTGCACCGTGGACTCCGTCTCGGTCAGCGTGATCGCGACGTCGGTGGCCGACCCGTGGCGAACGGCGTTGATGATGGCGTTGTCCAGTGCGAGGCGGAGTCCGGCGGGCAGAGCGTCGACGACGAGCGACGGGGCCGATTCGACGCGGACCGTCAGACCCGGGTTCTGCCGCATCGCGTCCTGAGCGGCCACGTCGCAGATCTCGACGATGTCGACCGGGACGCGATCCTTGTCGCTGGACAGTTCACCGGACGCGAGTTTCTCGAGAGCCGTCAGAGTTGCTTCGACGCGGCCCTGCGTCCGCTGCAGATCCTCCAGGATCTCGAGTCGCTGCGGCGGCTCGAGGTCGAGGGTGCGCAGCACTTCGATGTCGGTGCGCATCGCCGTCAGAGGCGTCCGAAGTTCGTGCGCGGACACCGCCGCGAAATCCCGAGCGGTGCCGAGTGCTTCGGTGGTACGTGCCTGCGCGTCGCCGAGTCGTTCGAGCATGCCTGCGATGGCCACGGCCAACTCGTCGGACTCCTTCACCCCGGTCGAGGTGTCCGGCGACCTCGGGGGCTGCGCACTGACCTGCCGAGTCAGTGTCACGAGCGGTTTCACCGCGCGGCCGCCGAAGATCCAGCCGAGGCCCGTCGACGCGGCGATGGCGGCCAATCCGCCGAAGATGACCCACCGCTGTTGATCGTCGGTGATCTCCTGCGCCTCGGCGGCGGGAACGCCGATGGAGATGATGATGTTTGTCGCCGACACAGCCTCCGAGGTGTAGACGCGGAAACGGTCTCCTCCCACGTCGACGGTCTCCGAACCCTCGTCGAGCTTCGGCAGCTGCGTCGGAGTCGACGCGATGACGGTGTCGCCGGTTCGGATCGTCACCGCGAACGCCCCTGAGCTGCCCAGCTGGTCGAGGAACAGTTCGAGGCTCGATGCACTGGGAATCAGAACCTGGGACGCCGTCGTCAACCGGTCGTCGAGGTTGCTCACGTTGTTGCGGGAGATGACCACGGAGGCGACGGTCGCGAGCGTCGCGACGACGATCGTCGCACCCAGCGCGGTCGCGACGGCCACTCGGGCGCGAAGAGAGAACCTCACGAGCTCGGCCGCAGCACGAAACCGACACCGCGCACGGTGTGCAGGACACGGGATTGACCGTCGACCTCGATCTTGCGCCGGAGATAACCGACGAACACGTCGACGACATTGGTGTCGGCCACGAAGTCGTACCCCCACACCAGCTCGAGCAGCCGCTCACGCGTCAGGACGACGCCTGCGTTCCTGGCGAGGACTGCGAGCAGTTCGAATTCCCGTTTGGTCAGATCCAGTTCGCGCATCCCGACGTGGGCGCGATGGCCCGGGATGTCGACGCTCAGCCCGCCGACGGTGATGGCGGAGCTGGATTCGGGTGGCGCAGGTGCCGTCGCGCGTCTGCGCAGCATCGCGCGGATCCGAGCGACCAGCTCGGCCAGGACGAACGGTTTGGTCAGGTAGTCGTCGGCGCCGGATTCCAGGCCGGAGATGCGATCGTCGACCGAGCTCCGAGCACTCAACACACAGATGGGTACGTCGTTGCCCATCGCGCGGAGGGCTTTGACGACGCTGGCGCCGTCGAGGACCGGCATGTTGATGTCCAGGACCACCACGTCGGGTGATCGCTGGGAGACCGCGGTGAGCGCTTCGGCGCCGTCGACCGCGGTGATGACGGTGAATCCGGACAGGCGGAGTCCGCGTTGAAGCGAGGCGAGCACGTCCGCGTCGTCGTCGACTACGAGTACGGTGGCTGATTCGGGCACAGCTCTATCGTGCTATGCCGCCCAGCTCCGGACGGTCATCTCGCGCTCCTCGGGCGATTTGGCGAAGAATTCCTCGAGCGCACTGCGGCGTTCGCGATCGGCATCGAGCGTCCACGCCAGTTCAGGTGCATTGGCGTAGAGCTTGGCGTAGTAGGCGTCGAACGTGCACGTCGTGTCGATCAGCGACGCCGCTCCCGGAAAGATGGGGGTTGCTGTGTTTCTCATGTTTCCCAAGGTAGAAGGCTACTTTGGGGACTCGGTGAGGCAAACGTGGGAGAACTGTGAGAAATGGATTGTCGAACAGTCCCGCGGGTATGAATACACGCATGACTGTGGTGTGGTTTCGACGTGACCTGCGAACCGGTGATCTTCCGACGCTGACGGCTGCGGCCGATTCCGACGGGCCCGTGCTCGGATTGTTCGTTCTCGACGACGTGCTGCTGAAGGCGTCGGGCGGGCCGCGTCGGGACTTTCTCTTCCGTTCGCTCGAGGCACTCGACGAGCAGTTGGACGGTCGACTGCTGGTCGTGAAGGGTGATCCGGAAACCGTGGTACCCAAGGTCGCGAAGGCCGTCGACGCCGAGGAGGTCCACATCAGCGCGGATTACGGGCCGTACGGGCGGTCCAGGGACGAGCGCGTCGGTGAACACGTGTCGTTGGTGTCGACGGGATCGCCCTACGCTATCGCCCCCGGCCGCGTCACCAAGAACGACGGCGAGCCCTACCGCGTGTTCACGCCGTACTTCCGGCAGTGGATGGAGCACGGATGGCGAGGCCCGGCGGACACGTCGGCGAAAACCGTGTCGTGGCTCGACCCGTCGGATGTGAAGGGGCTTCCCCGACGCGTGAAGATCCCCACCGAAAAGGACGCGTCCGACGCGCCTGCAGGGGAGAAGGCTGCGTCCGGCGCCTGGGCCGAGTTTCTGGAGCGAGTCTCGGACTACGACGACGAGCGCAACCGGCCGGACCTGGACTCGACCTCGCGTATGTCGGTCCACCTGAAGTACGGCACCATCCACCCGCGGACGATGCTGGCTGACCTCGGAAAACTGCGCAGCGAGGGGTCCGCGTCGTACCGTCGCCAGATCGCCTGGCGAGACTTCTACGCGGACATTCTGTTTCAGCGCCCGGACAGCGCGCGGGAGAACTACGACAAGAAGTTCGACAAGATCGAGCTGGACACCAGCAAGCACGCCCAGGAGCTGTTCGACGCGTGGAAGGACGGCAAGACCGGCTTTCCCATCGTCGACGCCGGTATGCGACAGCTGAATTCCGAGAACTGGATGCACAACCGGGTCCGCATGATCGTGGCGTCGTTCCTCGTCAAGGATCTGCATCTGCCGTGGTGGTGGGGAGCGCGATACTTCCTGGACCGATTGGTCGACGGCGATCTGGCCAGCAACCAACACGGCTGGCAGTGGACGGCAGGCACGGGAACCGATGCGTCCCCGTACTTTCGTGTGTTCAACCCGATCACCCAGGGCGAGAAGTTCGACCCCACCGGTGATTACGTACGCCGCTGGGTTCCCGAGCTGCGCGGGGAAGAAGGCAAGGCCGTGCACACCTTGAAGTTCGGACGCCCCAAGGATTACCCCGACGCCATCGTCGACCACAAGCACGAGCGAGAGGTCGCGATAGCCCGGTTCAAGGCGCTGTGACGCTCACCGTCGGCGAGAGAGCCCGACGCCGACGAGGCAGACGACGCCGCCCAGCACTGCGAGGATGTGCGGAACTTCGTTCAGCAGGGCCCAGCTCAGCGCAACGGTGATGGGTGGGACGGCGTACGTGGTGATGCCGAGCCTGCCTGCATCCATTCGGGTGAGCGCGTAGGCCCACGTGGAGAACGCTAGCGCTGTCGGAACGAGGCCGAGGTAGAGCAGGCCTCCGGTTGCCTGGGCGGATGTGTCGGCCAAGTCGTCGAGCAGGGCCGGGGCGAACGGGAGAGTGCACAGGGCGCCGATCGCGCAGGCCATCCACGTGACCTGGAGGCCGGGCACGCTGCGCAGCACCGGTTTCTGGCAGAGCACACCGATTGCGTAGGTCACCGCGGAGACGAGGCACAGTGCGATGCCGAGGGCATCCGCGTCGGTTCTGACGGTGTCGGTGGTGGTCACGGCAGTGACGACACCCACGAGCACGGCCCCGGAGAACGCGATCGCCGCGCCGATCACGAGCCACCGCGGAAAGCCCTCGCCGAGGAGGAGTCCGGCGAACAGGGCAACGAGAATCGGGCCGATCTGAATGATCATCGAGGTGGTGCCTGCATCGACGCGTTGTTCGGCGGCGTTGAGGGCCACGTTGTAGATCGCGAACCAGAACACCCCGACGCTGAGGATCTGGATCCACTGGGTGCGGGTAGGTCTGACCCAGGTGCGTTTCGCCAGGAGAATCAGCCCGAGCGCGCCCGTGCCGATCAGCAACCTGCCGAGCGCCAGCGGACCCGCTCCGAACGACGTACCGACTCCCCGAATCGCGACGAACGCCGACGCCCAGGACACCACGGTGACCGTCACCGCTCCGAGCGCAAGCCAATCAGTCTTCATCGTCACTGCGACATCGGTCATGGCATGAGATTACGGCGAGCGGACCGCCTGGGGCGCGCGGATTTCGGACAACCTTACTCGTTTTCCTGCCCTCACCTACGGAGTAGCTTCTCCAGCGCATCCAGAACCGCTGGATCCTCGATCGTCGACGGCACCCCGTACTCCTCACCTGCGACGATCTGCCGCATGGTCTTGCGCAGGATTTTCCCGGACCTCGTCTTGGGAAGCGCACCGACGATCGTCACGTCCCGGAATGTCGCGAGTGCGCCGATCTGGTCACGCACCATCGCGACCAGTTCCGTGCGCAACCGATCCTCCTCGATGGTTTCGCCCGCCTTGAGGACCACGTACCCACTCGGCCGCTGGCCCTTGAGGTCGTCGTGAATTCCGATCACCGCGCATTCGGCCACCGCGGGGTGGCTCGCGACGACGGCTTCCATCGATCCTGTCGACAGTCGATGTCCCGCAACGTTGATGACGTCGTCGCTGCGACCGAGGACGTACACGTACCCGTCGGCGTCGATGTAACCGGAATCGCCGGTCAGGTAGTAGCCGGGGAACGTGTCGAGGTACGAGCGCTGGAAGCGGTCCTCGTCGTTCCACAATCCCACCAGGGTGCCGGGAGGCAGCGGGAGCTTCACGACGATGTTGCCCTCGGTACCGGCGTCGACTTCGGCGCCGGCAGCGTCCACGATCGTCACCTCGAAACCCGGTACCGCGACGGTCGGCGAACCGGATTTGATCGGAAGCGGCTCCAGCCCGCGGAGATTCGCCGCGATAGCCCAGCCGGTCTCGGTCTGCCACCAGTGGTCGACGACGGGCCGGTCCAGGGTTCGGCTGATCCACTCGTAGGTATCGGGATCCAGTCGCTCGCCCGCGACGAACAGTGTCTCCAAGCTCGAGACGTCGTACTTCTTCAGTTCCTCGGCGTGCGGATCCACCTTGCGAATGGCGCGTAACGCCGTCGGGGCGGTGAACAATGCTCGCACACCGTGACTTTCGATGACCCGCCAGAAGGCCCCGGCGTCGGGAGTGCCGACGGGTTTGCCTTCGTAGAGAATTGTTGTCGCACCTGCCAGCAGTGGGCCGTAGACGATGTAGGAATGCCCGACGACCCAGCCGACGTCGGACGCCGTCCACATGACCTGACCCGGACCGACGTCGTAGATGTTGTGCATCGACCATCGCAGTGCGACGGCATGGCCACCGTTGTCGCGTACGACGCCTTTGGGTTTTCCGGTGGTCCCCGAGGTGTAGAGGATGTAAAGGGGATCCGTAGCCTTGACCGGAACTGGTTGCGCCGGTGACGCTTCGGCCATCTCGGCATCCCAGTCCAGCCATCCGTGATCGCTCGGAATCCCGTCGCGGCTCTTGACGATCACCGTCGGCGACGAGGACAGAGCGAGCGCCTTCTCGACGATCGGGAGGTACTCCACGACCCGTCCCGGCTCGAAACCGCCACTCGCCGTCACCACCAGCACCGGTTCGGCGTCGTCGATCCGCGCCGCGAGCTCCTTCGCCGCGAATCCGCCGAACACCACCGAATGCACCGCACCGATTCGCGCACACGCCAGCATCGCCACGGCTGCCTCGGGAATCATGGGCAGGTACAGAATGACGCGGTCACCCTTCCCCACACCGTTGCGCACGAGAACTCCCGCGAACAGCGCCACCTCGTTCAGCAGCTCGGCATAGGTGTACCGGCGCTGCGTACCGGTCATCGCCGAGTCGTAGATCAGCGCGGTACGGTCCCCGTCGCCCGCATCCACATGCCGATCGAGCGCATTGACACATGTATTGAGCACGCCGTCGGGGAACCAGCGGCCATCGAACGCCGTCGTCGGAGCACTGACCCAATCGATCCCCTCGGCCGCGTCCAGCCAGAAACCCTCACGATCGGACCTGGCTCTGTCGAATGCTTCTCGATACTCGCCGCTCATGTCCCGAGCCTAGTGCCACGAATTGCCCGATACTTTTCGAATCGGCGGGATCCCGAGGAATTGCACAGTATCGGGCAATCCATCGCATCGGATCTGTCGGAGGTATGCGCCATCATGCGCGCATGGGGGTACTCACCACGAAAGCGCAGCTGATCGCGCAGGGACTCAGCGTCAGCACCATCTCCCGTCGGAGCCGAAGCGGCGGGCTCACTCGGCTGCTGCCGGGCCTGTACGCGACGGAGAAACCGGGCTACATGGACCTGTGTCGCGCCGTCGCTCTGTGGAAACCGGACGCGGTGTTCAGCCATTCGACCGCGGGTTGGCTGTGGGGCCTGGTAGAGGCGGAACCGCGCTCGGTCGAGGCGACCGTCGCACCCAACGCGCAGGTCCGGTCACCCGATTGGGTCGTGCTACGCCGACGTGCACTTCCTGACGTGCAAAAACTACGGGGGCTGCACGTCGTGTCGATCGAGCAGGCGTTCGTCGACCTCGCGGCAACGATGCCGACGGCCGAACTCGAGAAGTTCTTCGACGCCGCCGTCGGCACGCACATTCCTGCGCGCCGGCTGGCGGCGTTCTGCGATACCGCCAAGGGGATGGACGGAATGCAGGCCTTACGCACACAACTCCGACGGTGCTGCCCCGGCACGTTCTCGGAAGCGGAGCGCGTGGTGGCGCGCGCATTGACCGCACGCAATCTGTTCATGGACATCAACGCGAGAGTCGGACCGTACTACGGAGACCTCGTCGACTTTCGTGCGCGCGTCATCGTCGAGATCGACGGGCGCGAGTTCCACAGCACAGGTGCGGTGTTCACGAGCGATCGCCGACGCCAGAACGCGCTGGTCCTCGACGGGTGGCTGGTGCTGCGATACTCCGTGGCCACCGTCATGTCGGACCTGGATGCCGTGGTGGAGGAGATCGTGTCGGTGGTGAAGCGTCGCCGTCGGTCGATCGACGCCGACCGGACATCCCACGCGTAATCGGTGGCGGCATGAATTGCCCGATACTTCTCGATACGACGGAATCCTGCCGACTCGCGGAGTATCGGGCAATCCGTTGCAGCGGACGGCGTCGGTGGCAAGGCCGCGTAGACGTCGACCCCGTGGCCATAATGATTCCGTCAAGATCCTGGCGACGCGGTGGGGGCGGATGGAGACTCGCTGATGTGACTCTTTTCGAGATGCTGCCGTCTCTTCGTAATGCAGGCCGACCACGATTCGATTCGGAGTTGTGGCCGTCGGGCACGGGTTTTCGTGATGGGCGATTGATGGTCGACGGGGTGTTCGTCGACGATTTTGCTGATTGCGAGGGCACGCCGGCGCGGTTGGGTTGTGTGGTGGTGACGCGGGTGCGGTCGGTGATTGCCGGGATCGTGCGTGTCGATGCCGTGCTCGGGTGCGTGGAGGTCGCCGATATCGCCAACCGTCATTCGGTGGTGGGTCGGCAGTTCTTCGCGATGGGCGACGCCAAGGTGGAGCTTCCGTCGGATGTGCGGGCCGGTGACCTACTGGCCGTGATTCCCGAGGCCCAGGCGTCGGTACCGGGCGAGGCGTGAGGACACGCGGTCGTCGTCGGAGCTGATGTTGCGCAGTTCTCGTGCGATGGCTCCGGCGATGCGGATCGAGAAATCGACGGGTTCCTCTGCTGCATCGGGATGTTCGGGGACGATGGCGTCGACGATGCCGTCGCGGAGCAGGTCCATGGACCGAATGCCTTGTGCCTCGGCCATGTCCGACGCATGTGCTGTGTCGCGGTGAACGATGGCGCTGGCGCCTTCCGGAGGAAGCGGTGCGAGCCAGGCGTTCTGTGCGCACAAGGTGCGGTCGGCGGGCAGCAGGGCGAGGGCGCCGCCGCCTGTTCCCTGGCCGAGGAGGACCGACACCGTCGGGGTGTCGACGGTCACGAGATCGCTGATGCATCGGGCGATTTCGGGTGCGATCCCGCCTTCTTCCGCTTCCTTGGACAGTGCTGCGCCGAACGTGTCGATGACGAGGACCAGGGGAATACGGAGCTCCTCGGCCAGTTTCATTCCACGCCGAGCCTGACGCAGCGCGCCTGGTCCCATCGTCGCGGTGATGCTGTGGCTGCTTCGGTCGTTGCCGAAGACCACACAGGAGATTCCTCGGAATTTGCACAGCGACAACAGGATCGTCGTGTCCGACTCGCCTTGGCCGGTGCCGCTGAGCGGAACCTGTTCGCTGGCTGCATGTTCGAGGAGTTCCCGCACGCCCGGCCGATCGGGGCGACGTGAGGATTCCACGGAATGCCACGCGGAACGATCAGGGATGTCGCCGACGGTGGGAGCCGGGTCGAGGTGGTGGGCTGTCTCGCCGTCGGGGCTGACGACGCGGAGCGCGCGGACCATGAGGTGTCGGAGGCTGTCCACGGGAACCACACCGTCGATGACGCCATGGTGGTAGAGGTTCTCGGCGGTCTGTACGCCTTCGGGAAAGGGTTTGTCGTACAAGGCTTGATAGACGCGCGGGCCGAGAAATCCGATGAGCGCACCAGGCTCGGCGAACGTCACGTGAGCGAGCGATCCCCAGGATGCGAAGACGCCCCCGGTCGTCGGATTGCGGAGATACACCAGGTACGGCAGGCCGGCTTGTTTGTGCAAGGTCACCGCACCCGCGATCTTCACCATCTGTACGAACGCGAGGGTGCCCTCCTGCATGCGAGTCCCACCCGACGTGGGCGACGCGATCAGCGGAAGGTTCTCCGCGGTGGCGCGCTCGATGGCAGTGGCGATTCGTTCGGCGGCCGCCACGCCGATCGACCCGGCCAGGAAAGCGAACTCGCACGCAATGATGGCCACCGGCCTGCCGTCGACCAGTCCCTGTCCGGTCAGAACGGACTCGTCGACGCCGCTCTTGTCTCGGGCTTTCGCCAAGTCGGCGGCATACTTCGGGCCGGGGGAGACGTCGATCGGCGCACGATCCCACGACACGAACGATCCGCCGTCGAGAACTGCATCGAGTATCTCGGCGGCGGACGTCCGTGTTGTCATGAGCGGGATCCTAACGGGCGAATGCTTCCTTCCACGTGACGGTCTTGCCGATGCGCAGAATGGACCGCTGGTAGATCTTGGCGGCGACGACGGCGAGTGCCGCGGTGGTGGCCGCCATGATGAGGGCGGTTCCGATGATCTGGTAGACCGGCGCGACGCCTGCGGCGATACGGAGCGGCATCATGACGGCGGAGAACGGCGGAATCCAGCTGAGAACGTTGCTGAGTGTGCTCTCCGGGTCGCCGACCGAGTAGAACGCCGCGAAGAACATTGCCATGATCAGCAACAGGAGCGGCATCGTCGTCGAATTGACGTCTTCTTGCCTCGAGACCATCGATCCACCGGCTGCGTACAGGACCGCGAAGAAGGCGAAGCCGAGCACGAACCAGCCTAGTGTGCCGGCGAAGACGCTGATCGCGGTTCCGGTGATGGTGAGTGTGCCCGTTGCAAGTCCGGCGCCCACACCTGCCGCACCGTAGAGGGCGAGTTGCAGGATTCCGACGGCTCCGATGCCGAGGATCTTGCCCCACAGCAACTGAAGCGGCCTGACGGTGGAGAGCAGCAGTTCGACGACGCGCGAGGACTTCTCTTCGACGACGCCCATGGCAACGTACATTCCGAAGCCGATGATCTGGGCGTACAGGATGAACACGGCGGCCAGGGACAGCGCAACTCGTTGTCCTGCTTCGGGATCCGGCGGGTCGATAGCTTCGACCGTGACCGTTGCGTTCGCGACGGCGGTAGCGACGGCGTCCCGGTCGACGCTTTGCTGCGCCAGCGCGGCGTCGGTGGCCTGCGATTGGACACTGCCTTCGACGACGGCTCGCAGTGCTCCGGTGAGCTCGGAATCCGTGATCGCGGTGTAGGCGCCGGATCCTGCCGGTACGAGAGCTACTGCGACGTCGCCGGATTCGACGTCCGATCGAGCTGCGTCGGCGTCGGCGATCTCGCGGATGTCGACGGGGCTGCCGACGGCGTCTCCGGTGGCGGTGATGACGGCCGCGATCTGTTGGTCGCCGACGATGCCGACGACGTCGCGGTCTTCGTCGTCTCCGCCCGCGAAGATGGAGTATGCGATGATGCCGCCGATGATGACGGCGAGAATGATGACGTTGGAGATGACGAAGCTTTTCTTCATCACCTGAACGGTGAACTCGCGCTTGGCGATCAGGCCGATTGCCCGGCTCGAAGATACTTGGGTGCTCATGCCACTGCCTCTCGGAACAGGTCGCTCAACGACGGTTTGTGGAAGGAGAATTCGTGTACGGGTCCGGTGGCGAGGGCGGCACGAAGGATGGCCTGGTCGTCGGTTCCCGGTGCGATCGAGAGGAGCGTCCGGCCGGCGCTGTGACTGACGGCCCGGGCGCCTGCGATGCCGTCGGCCCAGCCGGGCTGGGCGTTCGGTGCGTGTACTTCGAGTTGCGCTTCACCTGATCCGCGGAGTTCGTCGACGGTGCCGACGGCTTTCATGGATCCGGCGGCGATGATGCCGACTCGGTCGCACAGTCGTTGCACGAGATCCAACTGGTGGCTGGAGAAGATCACCGGGACTCCGGACGACGCTTTCTCGCGGAGTACGTCGCTCATGACGTCGACGGCAACCGGGTCGAGACCGGAGAACGGCTCGTCCAGTACCAGAACCGCGGGGTCGTGCACGAGTGCCGCGGCGAGCTGAACGCGCTGCTGGTTGCCCAGGCTGAGTGCGTCGACGGTGTCGTTCAGTCGTTCCGAGATACCGAGTCGTTCGGTCCACGTGCCTACGGCCGACTTGGCGTCCGACGGTGAAAGGCCGTGCAGTTCGGCCAGATACGCGAGCTGCGGGCCGACCTTCATCTTGGGATAGAGGCCGCGTTCCTCCGGCATGTAGCCGATGGTGCGGCGGACATCGAGGTCGACGGGTTTGCCGCCGAGCAGGACCTGCCCGGAGTCGGCGGACAGTACGCCGAGGGTGATGCGCATGGTGGTGGTCTTGCCTGCGCCGTTGCTGCCGACGAAGCCGAAGAGTTCACCGGGGTGTACGTCGAACTTCAGGGAGTCGAGGGCGATCTTGTCGCCGTATCTCTTGGAGATGTTGTCGATCGTAAGGGTGCTCATGGTGCCCTTTCTTCTCGTTTCTCAGAGGTCTTCCGGGTCGGGGTCGGGAGTGATCCAGGCGAGAATCATTGCCGGGGAGCAGATTCCGGCCATCAGGCTGACGAGTGTCCACAACGCGCCTGCGTAGGCGAGTCGCTCGTTCTCGTATCCGGTGGCGAGGATGATCAGCGTGAACACCGAGACCATGACGAGGCCCTGGGTGACGGTCAAGCCGATCGACCGAGCCTCGTTGCGCTGCTGTACTTCCCATTCGTCGAGTGCGCCCACGGGTGCATCGCTGTGGCGGCCGGAGGCGGTTTGCAGCATCGTCCACAGCACGAGGAAGGCGACGGTGCCGGCGACCCACAGGATGGGTGCCCACTTCCAGAACAGCGATGCAACAGCGATGGCGAGAAGCGCGACGAGGGTGGAAATTACTGCAACCGCAAGGATTCGACGGCGCTTCTGGGTTCGCCACTTCGGCAGCATGTGCCGAGTCTTCGCGTCGTTCTCGAGAAACCTGCGTGTGCGGTAGTCCTGGTAGCGCGTCAGAATGTTCGAGTCGGGGGTGGTCACTTGTCGTTCTCCCTTCTGAACAGTTCGGCGGAGAGTGGACCGAGTTCCTTGCGTGAGAACACTGCTTCGACGGGAAGGTCGAATACTTCACAGATGCGCAGTGCCAGGTCGAGGCTCGGATAGTGGTCGCCCCGCTCGAGGGCGCCCACTGTCTGCGGGTTGACTTCGATGAGTTCGGCGAGTTGCGCGCGGCTCATCTTTCGTTCGGCCCGCAGAACTCCCACCCGGTTGAAGATCGGGAGCGTGTTCCCACGCTTGACGGGGCTCATGGAACAAAGTGTTGTATAAACCCAACGATCTGTCAACCGTGGATAACGTCAGGCCTCGGTGAGTTGCCCCGACGTCATGGTCCACCGACGGGTCGCGCGGACGGTGCCCAGCATGCGGCGGTCGTGGGTGACCAGCAGGAGCGTGCCCTCGAAGTTCTCCATCGCCCGTTCCAACTGCTCGATGGCCGGAAGGTCCAAGTGGTTCGTCGGCTCGTCGAGCACCAGAAGGTTGACGCCGCGCGCCTGCAGCAGGGCCAAGGCAGCGCGGGTGCGTTCACCGGGGGACAGGGAGCCTGCAGGCCGGAGGGGATCGTCGCCGCGTAGGCCGAATTTCGCCAGGAGGGTCCGCACATCGGCGTCGGGCCAGTCGGGGACTGCTGCGCTCAGCGAGTCCGATACGGTCGCTGTCCCGGTGAACAGCCCACGAGCCTGATCGATTTCGCCGATCGCGACGCCGGAACCCAGGGACGCCGTCCCGTCGTCGGGAAAGAGTTTTCCGAGCAGAACGGACAGCAATGTGGTCTTGCCCGAGCCGTTCTCGCCCGTGATCAAGACTCTGTCACCGAATTCGATCTGCGTGGTGACGGGTCCGAACGTGAAACCTGTCCGACGGACGACAGCACCGCTCAGCACCGACACGACGGTCCCGCTTCGGGGTGCAGCTGCGATCTCCATGCGCAGCTCCCACTCCTTGCGGGGCTCTTCGACCACCTCGAGCCGTTCGATGCGCCGCTGCGTCTGACGGGCTTTCGCGGCCTGCTTCTCGGTGGACTCCGCCCGAGTCTTGCGGCTGATCTTGTCGTTGTCGGTCGCCTTGCGGCGTGCATTGCGGACACCGGATTCCATCCAGTTGCGCTGCATCTGCGCACGAGATTCGAGCGAGGCCTTGGTGTCGGCGAATTCGTCGTACTTCTCCCGCGCGTGCTGACGGGCGATCTCTCGCTCGGCGAGGTAGGACTCGTAACCCCCGTCGTACACGTCGATGCGGTGTTGCGCGCGATCCAACTCGACGATGCCGGTGACCGTCCTGGCCAGGAACTCACGGTCGTGGCTGACGACGACGATCGCCGCTCGCGTTTCGACCACGAACCGTTCCAACTGCTCGAGGCCGGCCAGGTCGAGGTCGTTGGTCGGCTCGTCGAGCAGCAGAATGTCGTACCTGGCCAGCAGGATGGCGGCGAGCCCTGCCCGGGCAGCCTGGCCACCGGACAGCGACGTCATGAGTGCGCTTCCGTCGACATCGAGACCGAGGTCGGCGAGCACCTTCGCCGTTCGCTCGGCGAGATCGGCGCCGCCGAGGGCAAGCCATCGCTCCAACGCGGGAGTGTAACGATCCTCACCGTCGTCGTCGCCGAGGGCTTCGGCTGCATCGTTCATCGCCTGCTCAGCGGCCGTGACGCCGGTTCGTCGTCCGACGAACTCCACGATGGTTTCATCGGCGATACGTTCGGGTTCCTGCGCGAGATATCCGACGGTGGCGTCGGGCGGGCTCGTATGGATCTCACCCTCGGAATCGGCGGTTCCGACGCCGGCCAGAAGCGTGAGCAACGTCGATTTACCTGCACCGTTGGCTCCGACGAGACCGATGACATCGCCTTCGGTCACGGTGAGATCGAGGCCGGAAAACAGCGTGCGGTCACCGTGGAAAGCAGCAAGGTCGTCGATACGGAGCGTGGCAGTCACGTGCATCAGTATTCCCCCTGCACACCCCGGTCATTCCGCAGGCTCCACTCCTGCACAACCCGGTCATTCCGCAGGCTCCACTCCTGCACAACCCGGTCATTCCGCAGGCTCCACTCCTGCCAGGGAACAGACTCGCACCGCCGACCGTTGGCCTTCGTATGACGTTTTCACCGCAGACAAGCACTGTCCCGACGATCACCCTCAACGACGGACATGCGATTCCGCAGCTCGGCTTCGGCGTGTGGCAGGTCCCGGACGACGGCGCGCACGACGCGGTAGCCGAGGCTCTGAAGGTCGGTTACCGCAGCATCGACACCGCCAAGGTCTACGAGAACGAGACCGGTACCGGTAAGGCGATCGCGGAGTCCGGCATCGCCCGCGACGAGCTGTTCGTCACCACCAAGCTGTGGAACGACGACCAGGGCTACGACTCCACGCTGAAGGCCTTCGACGCCAGTCTGGAGCGCCTCGGCCTCGAGTACCTGGACCTGTACCTCATTCATTGGCAGCAGCTGGACCGCGACAAGTACATCGATACGTTCAAGGCGTTCCAGAAGCTGAAGGCCGACGGACGGGTCGGTTCCATCGGCGTCTCGAACTTCACGATCCCGACACTGGAGAAGCTTGCCGACGCCGTGGGCGAGACTCCGTCGATCAACCAGATCGAGCTTCACCCGCGCCTCATCCAGGAGGAACTGCGGGCTTTCCACACCAAGCACGGCATCGCGACCGAGGCCTGGAGCCCGCTCGGCTCCGGCACGGTTCTCGAGGAGCCCGCCCTGAAGCCGATCGCCGACTCTCACAGCGTCACCCCGGCGCAGGTCATTCTGCGTTGGCACATCCAGCTCGGCAACGTCGTGATCCCCAAGTCGGTCACTCCCGAGCGCATCGCGAGCAACTTCGACGTGTTCGGCTTCGAGCTGTCGAACGACGAGATCCAGCAGATCAACGCACTCGACTCTGCTGACGGCCGTACCGGCCCGGATCCGGACAAGTTCTCGTCCTGATTTCTCTTCACTCACGCGCGGACGCAGACCTCAGGGTCTGCGTCCGCGCGTGTGTAGGTGGGCCGGCCCTCGGCGCTTATGCTGAGCGGCATGGCACCGCTGACGGGGAAAACGATCGCGCTGACGGCCGAGCGTCGGGCCGACGAGTTCGCGACTCTTCTCGAGCGCCGGGGCGCCCGGACCGTGCACGTTCCCGCGATTCACGTACTTCCCCTCGTCGACGATTCCGATCTGCGGGAGAAGACCGAAGGCATCATCGCGAATCCGCCGGAGCTGGTCGTCATCAGTACCGGTATCGGTTTCCGCGGTTGGCTCGACGCCGCGGGGACCTGGGATTCCCGCGATGCGCTGCTGAGCGCTCTGGGGAATTCCCGCATCATTGCGCGAGGACCCAAGGCGCGCGGCGCAATTCGCGGCGCCGGACTCCGCGAAGTCTGGTCCCCGGCCACCGAGGCGTCGCAGGAAGTAGCCGATCACCTCGAGTCCGAGGGGATCGCGGGCGTGGATGTCGCAGTGCAGCTTCACGGCACCATCACCGAATGGGAGCCGACGATTCATCTGAGCGACGCCCTCGAGCGGCTCGGCGCCGAGGTGCGCGCCATCCCTGTGTACCGCTGGATTCGCCCACTCGATCAACAGCCGCTGATCGACCTGCTCGCCAAGATCCTGAACCACGAGGTCGACGCCGTCACGTTCACCAGCGCACCGGCGGTCGCTTCGCTTCTGTCGACGGCCAAGGACAACGGACTGCTCGACGAGTTTCTCACCGCTCTGCGCGGTCCTGTCGCTGCGATCTGCGTCGGGCCGGTCACGTCGGCGCCGCTGGATGCTCTGGATGTTCCGACGCGTATGCCGGAACGGGCGAGGTTGGGTTCGCTGGCGAAGTACGTGGTCGACGTCCTCCGTTGTGAGTGAAAATGTAGGCCCTGGGCTACATTTCCACTCACGTGTCGAAGAGTGAGGTCAGAGCCGGGGCCACGTCCCGGTAGGTGCTGACCGTTCGAATCCGGCCGTGGCCGAGACGAGCGAGATCGCGGCCGAGTTCGACGTCGTTCTCACCGGACATGTCCAGCAGAACATCGAGCCTGGGGATCGTCGCGGCGACGTACCGCGGATCCGGTCCGGCGTTGTGTACGCAGTCCGAGAGCAACAACACCCGCTTGTCCGGCGCGGACACTCCGCGCAGCAGCGTCGCTGCGGTGTCCAGCGCGAACTGCACGTTCGTCAGTCCACGAGCCGGGATGCTCAGCACGGTGTCGAGAATCCCGAGCGGGGTCGTCGGATCGCCGAACCGGGCGAGCACGGCGGCGTCGGACCAGAATGCGACGACAGCCAGATCGTCCGCGTTCAGCTCACCCGCCACCGCACCCACCGTCGCCGCCGCGGTACGTACCCGTTCCCCCTTCATCGATCCCGAGATGTCGACGACGAGAACGATCGACCTCTTGGTGTGCAGCCGCTCGCGTACGACGATGTCGTCGTCCTCGGGATACGGGTTGGCTGCGAGCACGTCGATCGTCCGGTCCATGTCGAGTTCGTCGGAGCCGTCGCGGTATCGCAGCGACGTCAGTTCGCCGATTCCACGGCGAGCGCGGACGTCGCGTCGGGGGCGGCGAACTGCCAGGCGTGCAGCGATCTTTCGGGCTCTGGCCCGCGTCGCGGCATCGATGGTGGTGTTCTCGCTTGCCTCGAACAGCGAGATGATCTCGGCAGACTCGTCGGTGAAACCGGGTGCCGACGGATTGTTCTCACCGGCAGCGTGTCCAGGCCGACCGCGGCCGTCGGCGACGAGAACGACTCCACCGGCGCCCGGGCGATACAGGGACGGTGATTCGGTGAGCTGTTTCGGTTTGCGGCGCAACGGCGTCAGTGCCGAGGTTTTCGAACTCGGTCGACGGACGGGTGAATCCGCCGGTACTGCTCTTCAACCCGGAGCGGCGGCAGCCGGCTGAAGCAGGAAGTGGTCTTCCCATATCCGGTACAGGATCGTTTCCGGCGTGGCGTCGGCGGTATCGTCGACGTGGATACGCCCGGACAGGGCGACGTAGACGGCGTCGAGCATCACCTGTCGGTAGTCGTCGGGTAAGTCGCGCGGGGGTTCGATGTCGGTGACGTCGGGGACCGTCACCTCGCGCAACGACGCCAGTTGCCAGGCCACGAGCGTCAGATCGATCGCTCCTCGGACGCTGCTGCCCTGGGTGATGTCCTCGTGTTCACGAGTCGCCCGGGTGATGGCGACGGCGTCGGCGATCAGTCTGAGAGAGTCGGATTCGGTTCTCAGGGCTACGATTCCGCGCTCGGCCTCGGCGTCCTGGTATCCGATGGCCAAGCGGCACAACCGGTCGTGCACGCTGGTGGAGAGTCGAGTGGTGCCGACGTTGTCGTACGGGTTCATCGACGCCACCACGCGGAACGACGGCAGAGCGGACACCGTTCCGACGCGGGGGATGGTGATTCTGCGTTCGGCCATGGCCGTCAGCAGAGTGTTGAGCGTGTCCTCGGGCGCACGATTGAATTCCTCGACGTACAGGAAACCGCCGGTGCGCATGGCCTCGACCAGCGGGCCCGGTACGAAGTTGTCCTCACTGTAATCCTCCCGGAGTACCCGAGAAGGATTGTGATGCCCGACGATTCGAGCCGGCGTCAGGTCGGCGTTGCCTTCGACGAACAGCAGCGGGATGCCCCAGTCCGCCGTGATCGCACCGAGCAGTGTGGATTTGCTGGTGCCGGGCGGACCCTCGATCAGCAGATCGCGCCCGGCGGCCACGGCAGCCAGCAGCAGGTCGAGTTCACGATCCCGCCCGACGATGTGCGCCGCGATCCGGCGGCGCACATCGGTGATCGACGTCAGCAGCGTCATTTGATCGTGTATCCCGCATCGACGGGAATGGTTGCCCCCGTGATGTATCGGGCGGCATCCGAGACCAGGAAGGCGATGGCATTGGAGATGTCGATCGGTTCGACCCACGGGATGGGCAGTGTGTTGGTGGTCGCGAAGATCGGCTCGGCCTTCTCGCGGCTCGGGTTCGGGTCGTCGGGCGCGAACAGACCCCACGTCTTCGGGTTCTGAATCATCACGGTGTCCACACCGGTGGGATGAACGGTGTTGACGCGGATACTGTGCTGGCCGAACTCGTTCGCCAGCGTTCGCATAATGCCGACGACGCCGTGTTTGGTTGCGGTGTAGTGCACGGTGTTCGGGGTGCCCTTCAGACCTGCCGTCGAGCTGGTCAGGACGATCGATCCACCGCGTCCGCCGGCGACGATGTGGGGGAGCGCCGCCTTGCACGTGTTCCACACACCGGTGAGGTTGACGTCGATCATGGTGCGCCAGGCGTCGTCGGTGATGTCGAGCGCGGGTGAAATCTCGAAGACGCCGGCGTTGCCGAGGGCGATGTCGAGGCGTCCGAGCTCGGCAACCCCGTCGTCGACGGCCTTCTTCAGGCCCGCCGAGTCGCGGACGTCCACCTGGGTGGCGACGATGCGACGATCGAGTGCCTCCACCTGCTTCACGGTGTCATCCAGTTCGGCACGCGTTGCGCCAGGGTACATTTCGATGGTGTCGACGGGCCCGCAGATGTCGACGGCGATGATGTCCGCGCCTTCCTCGGCGAGCCGGAGTGCGTGGCTGCGGCCTTGGTTGCGGGCAGCTCCGGTGATGAAGGCGACCTTGCCTTCGAGTGTTCCGGTCATTTGATCACCGACCCGGCGTCGACGGGCAACTGGACTCCGGTGATGTAGCGAGCGTCGTCGGACACCAGGAAGGCGATGGCATTGGAGATGTCGACGGGTTCGACCCACTCGATCGGAAGTGCGTTGAGTGTCTTGAACGCGGCGCCCGCATCTTCCTTCGTGGGATTCGGGGTGTCCGGCAGGAAGAGGTTGTACGTCTCCGAGTTGTGGATCATGTCCGTGTTCACCGAGGTGGGGTGTACCGAGTTCACGCGAATGTCGAAGGGTGCCAGTTCGTTTGCGAATGTCTTGACCAGCCCGACTACTCCGTGTTTGGCAGCGACGTAGTGCGCCAGGTTGGCCAGGCCCTTGATCCCGGCGGTGGAGCTGGTCAACACGATCGCGCCCCCGTTCCCGCCGGCCTTGAGGTGCGGCACGGCGGCGCGGACGGTCTTGAACACGCCGGTGAGGTTGATCGCGATCATCTCGTCCCAGACGTCGTCCGTCAGGTCCTCGAGCGGCGCGAACGTGGCGATGCCTGCATTCGCGAGAACGATGTCGAGGCGACCGAGTTCGGCCACGCCGTCGTCGACGGCCTTGGTGACCTGGGCGGTGTCACGGACATCGGCTTTGGAGGCGACGATCCGTCGATCCAGAGCTTCGACCTGGCGGACCGTCTCGGCGAGGTCCTCCTCGGTGGCGAGCGGATACCCGACGGAGCCGACCTGCTCGCAGATGTCGATCGCGATGATGTCGGCACCTTCCTGGGCCAGTTTCAGCGCGTGGCTTCTGCCTTGGCCGCGTGCGGCTCCGGTGATGAATGCAACTTTCCCGTCGAGCTTTCCCATGTGCGAACTTCCTTGTTCGTGTGCGGTGAAAACCTGTGCGAGCGCGGAACGTTCACGCACCGAGGCGGTACGTTCCGCGGCAGGACGCCCAAGATGGAGGGCATGCAAAGAAACCTATCCGACACTCAGTGCAGAAGTGGGCGATTTGCTTGAATTTTCTACGTGTAACCGACGGTTTCGGGTAAGAACCGGATCCGGAACATCACTACCGATCTCGAATTCGCACTTGTGCAGATCGAATCGGCAGAATCACCTGCACAAGTGCGAACTCGGCGAGCTATCTGCTGCCGAGGGTGTCGAGGAGTTCGGTCACTGCGGCGCGGCCGGCGCGGTTGGCGCCGATGGTGCTGGCGGAGGGACCGTAGCCGAGGAGGTGGACGCGGTGGTCGGAGGCGACGCGGGTGGCGAGGCGTCCGTCCATGACGATGCCGCCGCCGTGGCCCCGGAGCCGCAGGGGTGCGAGGTGGTCGAGTGCACTGCGGAATCCGGTGGCCCAGAGGATGACGTCGGCGTCGAGGAAGGAACCGTCGGCCCAGCGCACTCCGCCCGGTTCGATGGTGCTGAACATCGGTAGCCGGTGCAGGGCACCTCGGTCGCGTGCGGCCTTCAGTCGGTCGGTCAGCAGCAGCCCGGTGACGGAGACGACGGATCCCGGTGGCAGCCCGGCGCGGACGCGTTCTTCGACCATGGCGACGGCGGCGCGTCCGGCGTCGGGTCCGAAGTCGTTGTTGCGGAACTCGGGTTCGCGCCGTGTCACCCAGGTCGTGGAGGTGACGAGGGAGATCTCGTCGAGCAGTTGGACAGCGGAGATGCCGCCGCCGACGATCACGACGTGCTTGCCGGCGAACTCGTCGGCTGTGCGGTAGTCCTTGGTGTGGAGTTGGCGTCCGGTGAACGTCTCGGCGCCGGGGTACCTCGGGACGAACGGTTTTTCCCAGGTTCCGGTTGCGTTGATCAGCCCGCGAGCCGAGAGCACGATGTCCTCCGACTCGACTCGGAAACGGGGTTCGCGGTCGCAGACCACGGTGACGGTGACCGGTCGTCGAACCTGCAGGTCGAACTTCTTCTCGTAGACGTCGTAGTAGCGCGGGACGGCCTCGGCGGCGATCACTCCGTCCGGGTTCTGGTCGGTCAGCACCTCGGCGAACTCCATGCCCGGCAGGTCGTGGACTCGGTTGACGGTGCTGAGGGTCAGCGACGGCCACCGGTACTGCCACGCGCCTCCGGCGGCGGGAGACCTGTCGAGCATGACGAATCCTTCGCCGGCCACCAGCCCGGCTCGGCGGAGGTGGTAGCCCGCGGACAGGCCTGCCTGGCCGGCCCCGATGACGGCGACATCTGTTTCGATCACGTTCACCAGTACATCAGCCCGCAGTAGTCGCTCACATCTACCGATGGGTAACGTCTGATCTCATGATCGGACAGACTCGTGACGGAGATGTCGTCACCCTCGAGCTCCAGCGCCCCGAGCGCCGCAACGCTTTGAACACCCAGCTGTGCGTGGCACTGCGGGAGGGGATCGAGAAGGCCGTCGCCGACGATGCCCGCGTCATCGTCGTCACCGGCCAGGGAACCAGCTTCTGCGCGGGTGCGGACCTGGACGGCGACGACTTCGCCAAGGAGTTCCCCGAGGCTCTCGAATCGCTGCTCAGGGCGGTCGACGGTGCACCTGTTCCTGTCATCGCGGCGATCAACGGACCGGCCGTGGGTGCGGGAACGCAGCTCGCGATCGCGAGTGATCTGCGCGTGGTGGCGGACGGTGCGTTCTTCGAGATCCCGTCGACGAGGCTCGGCATCGCCGTCAACAACTGGACGATCAAGCGGCTGGCGTCCCTCGCCGGTGGCAGCGTCGCCCGGACGATCCTGATGGGCGGCGAGCGGCTCGACGCCGACCGCGCCTACACCAGCGGTCTCGCGAACAAGCGCGGCGACCTCGCGGTGGCGATGGAGTGGGCGTCGGCGATCACCGAACTCGCGCCGCTGGCGCTGAAGCACCTCAAACTCGTCTTCAACGACGACGGCACGCACGACGAGCCGACGCGGGAACAGTGGGACGCGTTCGGTGCCGCGTGGACGAGCGAGGACATGAAGGAAGCGCGGCGCGCGCGCACCGAGAAGCGCAAGCCGAAGTTCCAGGGTCGTTGAGGGGCCGGTGACACTCGGCGCACCCGACACGGGTGACACTGCCTGGCTGCTCGTCTGCACCGCGATGGTGCTGCTGATGACGCCGGGGCTTGCGTTCTTCTACGGCGGCATGGTGCGCGCCAAGAGTGTGCTGAACATGATGATGATGAGCCTGTCGGCCATCGCCGTCGTGTGGCTGCTGTGGTTGCTGTTCGGGTTCGGAATGGTGTTCGGTGACGGTGTGCTGGGCGGCTGGATCGGCAATCCGCTGCAGTTCGTCGGGCTCGGTGATCTGCTGGGCGGAACGTATTCCGGTGACGCCGTGTCGATTCCGCTCGTCGGGACCGTCCCCGGCTTGGTGTTCGCGGCGTTTCAGGCGGGGTTCGCAATGGTCACGGTCGCGCTCATCTCCGGCGCCGTCGCGGACAGGATGCGGTTCGTGCCATGGGTTCTGTTCGCAGGACTGTGGGCGACGCTCGTGTACTTCCCGGTGGCGCACTGGGTGTTCTCTCTCGACGGACTGGTCGCCGAGACCGGCGGGTGGATTTCGAATGCTTTGGGAGCGGTCGACTTCGCGGGTGGCACCGCCGTCGAGATCAACGCGGGAATGGCGGGTCTGGTTCTCGCGCTCGTCGTCGGCAACCGTCGGGGATGGCCGCGAGAAGCGATGCGCCCGCACAATCTTCCCGCCGTCATGCTCGGTGCGGGGTTGCTGTGGTTCGGGTGGTTCGGCTTCAACGCAGGATCGGCGCTGGCGGCCGACGGTGTTGCCGCCGTCGCGTTGGTGAACACCCTCGGGGCAGGCGCGATGTCGATGGCGGCGTGGCTCGTCGTCGAGAAGATCCGCGACGGCAAGGCCACCTCCTTCGGTGCTGCCTCGGGGGTCGTCGCGGGACTCGTGGCGATCACGCCGTCCTGTACGGCGGTGACGCCGATCGGTGCTGCGGGCATCGGCATCGCAGCGGGAGCATTGTGTGCGCTGGCCATCGGCCTGAAGTACCGCTTCGGTTACGACGATTCGCTCGATGTCGTCGGTGTGCACCTCGTCGGAGGAATCGTCGGCACTCTGATGATCGGATTGCTGGCGAGCGCCGACATGCCGGCGGGCGTCGACGGCCTGTTCTACGGCGGCGGACTGCATCAGCTGTGGGTTCAGTTCGTTGCGGTCGTCGCCGTGATGGCCTACACCGGCGTCGTGACCGCCCTGATCGCACTCGGAATCAAAGCCGTCATGGGTGTGCGTGCGGACGCCCAACACGAAGCCGACGGGTTGGACGAACACGAGCACGCGGAGTCGGCGTACGACTTCGCCGTCGGTCACGGTGGGTCCAACGGGCCGGGCTTGTTCGGCAAGAAATAGGATGGCGATTACCGGTTCTTGAATCTACGAAATCCTTTCTGTCCCTTCGGGGTAGAACTGATTCACTGTTAACGCTATGGACGTGCCCCGTCTCTCTGTCGTCCAGTATGCGGACTCGCTCCGCGCCGTAGTTTTGCGCCGCACCCAGAAGGGGTGTGTGAAGCAGACACCGGAAGACGGGGAACATGAAGATCGGTAGATTCGCAGCAACGTCGGCATTGGTCATCGCCGCAATGACGACCGCAATGGGGACGTCCTACGCGGACCCGGCGCCCGCTCCCGCGCCCGTGGGGTGGAACGTCACCGCACAGGGTGACCAGGTGCTCGTCGACACCTCCGCAGGCACACTGAGCAATGAGAACAATCACCTGGTCGTCCGCGACGCAGGCGGAGCCCTCGTCGATTCGGTTCCGCTGTCCATCGCGTTCGAGGGGCTCGCGCACCCCGTTGCCGCGGAGATCGACGGCAACCATGCAGTGCTCACCGCCGACGTGTCGCCCGCGGCCGCGACGCCGGTGTCGACGCAGATTCCCGGCCTGCAGCAGGTCGACCTTCCCGCTGCAGTCGCAGGCGTCAAGGACAACCTGAGCCTGTCGGCATCCGTCGGCGGATTCCTGGGTGCAGCAACGGGACTCGTCGGTGGCTGCCTGCTCGGCGCAGTCGCGGTCGGCGTCGTGTCCGCACCCGCAGCTCTGCTCTTCGGCGCAGGACCACTCGCGGGCTGCATCGGCGGCGCACTGCTGCTCGGTTCCACGGCATCGCTCGCCGGAACGGCCATCGGCGGTCTGTCCGCACTCGCCAGCAACGCGGGACCGTTCATCACCCTGCTGAACGCACCGCCCGTCAAGAAGTAGCTTCTGCGTCTTGCTCCGGCCTGCCGGGCCGGAGCAGGATGTAGCGGTGAATCCTGGGGAGCAGGACGGTGCGCGCCTTCGATACGACGCCGACGACGGAACACGTCGGGACGTCGCGCTGTCGCCGGAGCTCGGCAGGCTGACGCTCGGGCGGTCCGTACAGGCGGACGTGTCCTTCCCCGACGACCACGAGGTCTCGCGCCTGCACGCGACGGTCGAATGGATGGGCGGCCACTGGACCATCGTCGACGACGGGCTCTCCCGCAACGGCACCTTCGTCGGCGGAGACCGGCTGACCGGGCGGCGCCGGCTGCGGCACGGCGACACCATCCGCATCGGCACGTCGCTGCTGACCTTCCACGACTTCTCCGGCGTCGGAGACGAGGCCACGCGCATCGCATCCGACATGCCGAGTACGCGGTCACTCACCGAGACGCAGCGAGCTGTCCTCGTCGCACTGTGCAGGCCGTACAAGCACAACGCGACCTTCGCCAACCCGTCGTCCAATCAGCAGATCGCGTCGGAGATCTTCCTCAGCGTCGACGCCGTCAAGACGCATCTGCGGGTGCTGTTCGCCAAGTTCGGAGTCGAGGACCTTCCGCAGAATCAGAAGCGTGTCAGGCTGGCCGAACGCGCCATGCACAGCGGGGTCATCTCACAACGCGACCTCTAGGACGCGCCTCGCCCCATCGTGACGCGAGGCGGGGTCGGCTTGGGCGACGAGCGTGGCCACCGCGTCGGCGACCTCACCGGCACGTTCCAGGATGACCATGTGCCCGGCCTTCTCCACGGTCACCATCCGCGCCGCGGGCAGGAAGTCGGCGATGACGCGGGAGTGGCGTATCGGCGTCATCAGATCGTCGGAGCCGCACAGGACCAGCGTCGGGACCACGGCGAGAGCCGGCAGGTTCTCCGATTCGTCGAATTCGTGCAGCGATCCGAGGAATCCCGCCATGGTCACCACCGAGGTGTCGTTCAACATCGCCGACGCCAAGGCGACCACCCGCGGGCTGACGCGTCGCGATCCGCAGCCCGCCGCCCGCACGATGGGCGCGCAGATTCCCCTGCTCAGGCGCTTCGACGCGGCCATGACGCTCGGTGCGCGTCGGACAGCGGTGCGGAACATCGACACGACGGGGTGAGCGAGACAGGCGCCGAGTCCTTCCTCGGCGATGCCGTTCGCGGCGGACGCGATCAATCCGACGCCGACGAGGCGGCTGCCCAGCTCGCCGAGGTGCTGGCGAGCGTAGGACATGGCGGTCATCCCGCCCATCGAGTGCCCGATCACGACGTATCGGCCGGTGGGGACCAATGCCCTGACCACGGCACCGAGGTCGCGTCCGAGCTGCTCGATCGTGTACGTCGACGCGTCGGCGGTCGCCGACGAGCCGTGTCCGCGGTGGTCGTAGAACACCATCCGCACCTCGTCGCCCCAGGCCTGCCGCAGCTGGTCCCGGACGTCGAACCAGGATTCCTTCGCCAGGCAGTGGCCGTGCACGAACACCACGGTGAGCGGCGCATCGCGGCGACCGGTCTCGAACAGCGAGAGCGCAGTGCCGTCGTCAGTCACGACGGTGCTTCGTCCGTAGGTTCGCTCGCTCATGCTGATCTCCGTTTCCGGCCGCTGTGTAGGGCTATTCGCCGACGCGTGACTTGCTGTTACGCCCTGATTCATCGTGCGTTTCTTCGCGCGGCAACGCAGGAACCCGAAGAGGTGAGCGTCGGGCACCGCAGGGGTGGGCTCACCTCACCCTGGGGTGGGTATCGACCAAGCCGAATCCGCCGCAGGATCGAACTACACACAAGGTGCTTCGGTAAGTCAGGGAGGACTTCGGCGATGACGAACGACATCGTGGACATGCTCGACACGCGGGTTCCGCTTGCAGTCGGCGGCGATCGACGAGCTCTCGAGGACGTCATTGCGCTGGTCAGGCCCAGGCTCGCTCGTTACTGTGCAACACGTTTGGGCAATCTGGACGTGGCGGCAGACGACGTGGTGCAGGATGTGTGTCTGGCGTTGGTGACGGCTATTCCCAAATACCGAGACATGGGTAAGCCGTTCATGGCCTTCGTCTACGGCATCGCTGCGCACAAGTTGGCCGATGCCGGTCGCAAAGCCACTCTCCGGCGGTCGTATTCGCTGGAATCGGTGGTGGACGAGCCGTCCACCGACGACACACCGGAAGAGCATGCCATCGAGGGCGAATTCCGAAGCGAAGCAATGGCGTTGATGGCAACCCTGCCTCCTCGCCACCGCAAGATCATCCTGATGCGGGTGGTGTGGGGCATGACCGCACCGCAAACCGGTCGAGCGCTCGGGATGAGCGCCGGTGCAGTACGTGTCGCCCAGCATCGAGCGATGAACCAACTGCGAGCGGAAATGGCGAACTTCGTACTGCTCAGTGCGTGAAGGTCCGCACTGTGGTTGCCTCCTGGGCATGACACAGGGGGACGAAGTACGGAAGCGTCGACCGACATCGGCGCAATACGTGGTTGCAGGCAGCGTCGTCGCCTTCGCGGTGGCGGTGTTTCTGCGGTACGTGCTGACGGAGGCGGGGGCCGCGCAGACCGCTGCGTTCTACGTCGGCATTCCTGCGGTGGTGGCGGTGATCGTAGTGCTGTCCGCTCCGAGTCGAAGCGCCGTCGGTATCACGATGAAAGTCATCACCGTCCTGCTTCTGATGTCGATGATGCTGCTGGGCGAGGGCTTCATCTGTGTCATCTTCGCGGCCCCGATCTTCTACCTGATCGGCGGACTCGTCGCCATCGTCGTGGAGAAGATCACCAAGTCGGGACCGGGAGACGACAGGATGCATGCGGTGGCCGTCCCGGCGCTCGTCCTCGTCGCCGTCGCGGCATCGGAAGGCATCGTGCCCGCGACGACGCTCGACGGTGCGACCACCGTGTCCGCATCCAGGACGCTGAACGCCGACGTGGACGACGTCGTCGCGGCGTGGGAACGACCACTGGACTTCGGTGGAACACCCCTCCCCGGAGTTCTGTCCTGGGGTTTTCCGGAGCCGCTCGCCGACAGCGGTGGATCGCTCGAGGTGGGCGCACGTCGAACCGTCACGTTCGCCGGAGCGCACCATCGGCCATTGCTGGTGTCCGAGCACCACTGGGGCGAGCACACGACCGAGCTCACCTTCGAGGTCGTGTCGCGCACATACGATTCCGCGCGCCTCGCGGTCGTCGGTGACACCACGCCCATCTCGTCGTGGCTGACGTGGAATGTCGCCGACATTACCTGGAGCGCAGTGGATTCGACGCACACTGCGGTGGATCTGGAGCTTTCCTACACGCGTGAGCTGGCGCCCGCGTGGTACTTCGGTCCCATCGAGGAGTACGTCACCGAACGCGCCGCGGGGTGGCTGCTGGACAGCCTGAACCAGTGAACATCGACACCGGTCTGTCAGTGGCTGCGCTGCGTTCCTGCGCAGTACTGCTGCCGGTGCTGCTGGTCGGTGCGTTCTGGGTGGCCTCGTCCGCACGGGTTCGCGGCGCCGCGTTTCTCGCGATGCTCTGGAATTTCCTGGCTTTACTGCTGGTGAATGTCGTTGCTGTGCAGAACGGTTGGTGGAGCTTCGGCACCACGGGAACCATGTGGTCGTCGGTGCCCGTCGACGTCGTGCTCGGATGGTCCGCGCTGTGGGGTGCACTACCGATACTGCTGGCCCGGTGGGTGAACGTGTCGGTCACCGTGTGCGTCCTGATCGCGGCGGACGTGCTCGCCATGGGTAGCCTGCGGCCGCTGGTGACGCTCGAACGCGCGTGGTGGTGGGGAGAACTGCTGGCCGTGGCTGCCGCACTGCTGCCCGGAGTGCTGCTCGGCACGCTGACGTCGAACCAGCGGGCGCTCAGGACCCGCGCGAGCATGCAGGTCGTGCTGTTGGCGCGGTCCTCGTGTTCGGCCTCCCCACCGTCTCCTTCGAGCTCGCGAACGTCCTCCTGGCGTCCGATTCCGGATGGTCGACGGTCGGGAACCGGCTCGCGGCCGGCGGCGGTGGCGTCGTGGATTCCCTGTTGCTCCAACTTGCCCTCGTCGTCGTCGTGATCGCCCTGCGGGCTGTCGCCGATTTCGCGGTGATCGGAGGCGGCACACCGTTCCCGTGGGATCCACCGATTCGGTTGGTCACCACCGGGCCGTACGCATACGTCGCCAATCCCATGCAGGCGTCCGCCGTCGTGCTCCTGCTGATTCTCGCGGGTCTGTTCCGCGAGCCGTTTCTCGCCGGCGCGGCGTTGCTCGCGGGCGCATTCGGTGCCGGGCTCGCGACATGGCACGAGAAAGCAGACCTGGTGACGAGGTTCGGGCCTGGCTGGGACGACTACCGCCAGTCGACGAGGGACTGGATTCCCCGGTGGACACCCGCTCGGATTCCGTCGGCGACGCTCTACGCGTCGGTCACGTGCGACCCGTGCTCGACCGTCGGACCGTGGTTCGCTCGTCGACGCCGGGTGTCGCTCGAGACCGCGGCCGCCGAGGACCATCCCGAGAGCTCGACTCGTGTGCGTTACGAAGGAGCGGTGACGCTGACCGGGACCAGAGCGATCGCGGCAGCGCTCGAACACGTCTCGTTGGGATGGGCCGTGCTGGGCTGGATCCTGCGTGCGCCGATCCTCGGGTGGTTCCTGCAGATACTCGTCGACGCAGCCGGGGGAGCCCCACGCACCGTCAGAGTGCCCGATTAGTCAGGTTTGCGGCTCTGCGTAACAGCATCTGTACTTCGCGTGACGTGGGCGACACGTAGCGCTTCTACCTTCCTTGCATGACCGCTGTGCAGCCTGCGCCGACAGATTCGGCACTGAAGGAAACGCTGGAGGACTACACGCTGCGCTTCGCGCCGCGTAGCTACCGCAAGTGGGGCACAGGCGTCGTCGCCACGTCCGCACTGGGCGGCATCGCGTACCTCGCCGACTTCGCGATCGGCGCCAACATCGGCATCTCCTACGGCACCGGAAACGCGCTGTGGGGAATTCTCGTCTTCGCCGTCGTCATCTTCCTCACCGGTCTACCGCTGGCCTACTACGCCGCCCGGTACAACATCGACCTCGACCTGATCACGCGCGGAAGCGGATTCGGGTACTACGGATCCGTCGTCACCAACGTCATCTTCGCGACGTTCACCTTCATCTTCTTCGCCCTCGAAGGTTCCATCATGGCGCAGGGCCTCGAGCTCGGGCTCGGCGTCCCGCTGCCGATCGGGTATGCGGTATCGACTCTGATGGTCATTCCGCTCGTCATCTACGGCATGAAAGCGCTGGCCAAGCTGCAGGTGTGGACGACGCCGCTGTGGCTCGTCCTGATGGTCTTTCCGTTCATCTACCTCGTTGCTGCACATCCCGATTCGGTCGGAACGTTCTTCGCCTACGGCGGCGCCGACGGTGCCGAGGGCAAGGGCGTCAACTTCGGCTCGGTCATGCTGGCGGCCGGTGTCTGTCTGTCGCTGATCGCGCAGATCGCCGAGCAGATCGACTACCTGCGGTTCATGCCGCCCAAGACTCCGGAAAACCAGCGCCGCTGGTGGACTGCAGTACTGCTCGCCGGGCCCGGCTGGGTCATCTTCGGTGCACTCAAGCAGGTCGTCGGACTCTTCCTGGCGGTGTACCTGATCGCCAACGTCGCCGACGGAGCCACCATCGCCAACGAACCCGTGCACCAGTTCCTCGAGATCTACGAGAACATGATGCCGGGCTGGCTTGCCATGACTCTCGCGGTCATCCTCGTCGTCATCAGTCAGATCAAGATCAACGTGACCAACGCGTACTCGGGCTCGCTCGCGTGGACCAATGCGTACACACGCGTCACCAAGACCTACCCGGGACGCATGGTGTTCGTGCTGTTCAACCTCGCCATCGCGTTGATCCTGATGGAAGCCGACATGTTCAGCTTCCTGGGCGACATCCTCGGCTTCTACGCCAACTGCGGCATCGCCTGGATCGCGGTGGTGGCGTCGGACATCGTCTTCAACAAGTACATCCTGAAGTTGTCGCCCAAGGTCCCGGAGTTCCGTCGCGGCATGCTCTACAACGTCAACCCCGTCGGCTTCGTCTCCATGCTGCTCGCTGCCGGCCTGTCGATTCTGACGTTCTTCGGCGGCCTCGGTGGCGCACTGGAGCCGTATTCGCCGATCGTCGCACTGATCATCGCCATCGTCATGCCGCCTGTGCTGGCTGTCGCGACGAAGGGGAAGTACTACCTTCGCCGTACCGACGACGGTATCGATCTGCCGATGTTCGACGAGCACGGAAACCCTTCGGACGCAACGCTTCTGTGCCACGTGTCCGGCATGGAATTCGAGCGACCGGACATGATCGCCTCCAACGTTCCCGGTCCCGACGGCGAGAAGCAGTACATCAGCTCGCTCTCGCTCAGTACCGACAAGACGGGTGAACACATTCTGCCGGAACAGAAGTGAGGGTCTACCGGCCGGAGAACCTCGGATCGCGACGGCTCAGCATGGCGTCGACTGCTTCGGCGTGGTCGGCCGTGGTGTGGGCGACGGCCTGATACGCGGCGGACAGCTCCAACAAGGATTCGAGGCTCTGGTGCTGACCTTCGCGCAGTAACTTCTTGGTCATGCGCAGTACCTGAGGGGGATTGGCGGCGACGCGGTCTGCCAGCGCGTGGGCGGCGCCGAGCAGGTCACCGGGCTCGACGACCTGCGACACCAATCCCCACTCGAGTGCAGTTGCCGCGCCGATCGCCTCACCGGTGAACGCCATCTCGCTGGCGCGCGCCATACCGATCGCTCGGGGAAGAAGCCAGGCCCCGCCGTCGCCGGGGATGATGCCCACTTTGACGAAGCTCTCGGCGAACGTGGCCGTCGTCGACGCGATGCGGAGATCGCACATCAACGCCAGATCGCAACCGGCACCGATCGCGGCACCGTTGACCGCGGCGATCGTCGGGATTTCGCAGTGATACAACGCTTTCGGGATCCGCTGAATGCCGTGTCGGTACCCCTGCCTCAGCTCGGCGGGGCTACCGCCGAACATTCCTTCCTTGTCGCGCATGTGCTTGACGTTTCCGCCGGAGGAAAACGCGGACCCTGCCCCGGTGAGAATCGCGACCCGAACGCTCGGATCGCGATTCACGTCGGAGACGGCGTCTTCGATCGCCTCCACCGTCTCGATGTCGGAGATCGGATTGCGCGACTCGGGATTGTTCAGCGTCCATACGACGGCATCGCCGCGGCGCTCGGTCAGCAGGAGTTCGGTCATGCCTACAGTGCAACACGCTCGGGTTCGGTCTCCGACGAGGCGCGCACCGTGCTGCGGCTCGCAACGGTGAGCTTGCGGTGTCCGACGGCCATGAGTACCGCCCCGGCCGCCACCCACGCGGCGAGAACCAGCCAGGGCTGAGTCGTCGACGCGCCAGGGAAGTACGACAGGTCGCGGAGCAGGGTGGCACCTGCTCCCGGCGGGAAGAACTGCCCGACGGCTCCCCAGGGCTCGGGGAGGAACTGCCACGGCTGTATGGCGCCGGAGATCTGGTTTCCGATGAACATCATCAGGACCGCCACGACGCCGATTCCTGCGGGTCCGATCAGCGAGGTCAGGCCGACGATCAGCGCGCTCACCGCCAACACCGACAGCGCTACGGCGGCGATATTCGGAACGAACGCGCCCTGCAGGATTCCGAACCACCCCTGCGTGATCGCGACGACGACGATACCGGCGCCGACGCCGTACACCGCGGTCGCCAGAAGCCGTCGCCCTGTGCCCTTGACGAGCATGGAGATGATGACGCCGCCGACTATTCCGCCGATGACAAGGGGGAAGGCCATCGCGGAGAGCCCGGCACCTCGGGCGTCGGTCGCCGCAAGGGGCACGATGTCGGACGCCGTCGTGTTCAGGGCAGCGGCCACGCCGTCGAACATCTGAGTGACGACGGTGCCGTTGGCGGATGCGGTGAGGACCTCGGGCGAGGGTCCCGGAACGACGGCGCCGTAGACCTCGCGTGCTGTGATCAGATCGAGGGCCGCAGCGCGGTCGGGCACGGTGGTGACGTCGAACGACGATGCCAACTGGCTGGTCAAGGCCGGGTTCTCGCCGACGACCGCGACAGGAACATCGTGGGCCGTCGATGTGACCGAGGGCCACAGAAAGGCAAGTACGACGACGGCGAGCGCGGCAGCGCCTGCGAGTGCGACGACCACTGCGCGTGGCCACGGGGTGGACTTCATGACGACTCCTCATTTAAAACGAATAACCGTTCTTTATCTTGGGTGGGCGGGTCTCGGTTGTCAAGAACGAAGATTCGTTTTTAATATGGACGCGTGCCCAAGGTAAGCGAAGACCACCGTGAGGAACGCCGCAGACAGATCATCGACGCGGCGATGACGTGTTTCGCGAGGTCAGGTTTCGAGAAGACGTCGATGGCGGACATCATCGCCGAGTCGGCGTTGTCCGCGGGCGCGATCTACAGCTACTTCAAGAACAAGCAGGATCTGGTTCTGCACGTCACGCGGGATGTGTTGAAGAGTCGGACCGAGGATCTCGACGGGCTGGAGAAACAGCACCCTCTGCCGCCGCCTGCTGTCGTGGTGCGACTGTTCCTGGACGGCATGACACGCGACGTCGGCAATCCCAGCATTCTGCTGCAGATCTGGGCCGCGGCAGCCAGGGAGACCGACGCGGACTCCACCGTGGTGCCCGTCGTTACGGAGTTGCGCGGTCTGTACGAGCGATACTTGCGAGTGTGGTTCACCCGCAACGGCTTCGATGATCCAGACACCAGGGCGCAGTCGATGGCGCCGTTGGTGGTCGGCCTCTGTCAGGGATTCATCCTGCAGTCGGCACTGCTACCCGACTTCGATTCCGAGGGCTATCTGAAGGCCCTGGATCACCTCTCGCTGTGAGTGGAAATGTAGCGTTCCCTGGTCGCTCCGCAGGCTCCGCTCCTGCCCCAGGGCCTACATTTCCACTCACGTGCGGCGGAGCCGCCTAGACGGTTCTGGTCAACCGATCGGCCAGCAGACGAGAGAACTTCGCCGGATCCTTCAACTCGGTGCCTTCGGCGAGAAGAGCCGTCGCATAGAGCAGTTCGGCGGTCTCGGCAAGGGAGGCGTCGTCGCTGCGCTCCTCGCGTGCCTTCTTGAGCCCCGTCACCAGATCGTGCGTCGGGTTGAGTTCGAGGATGCGCTTGGAGGTCGGAACGAACTGTCCCGACGCCTTGTACATCTTCTCGAGCTGCGGGGAGAAGCTGAACTCGTCACCGACGACGCAGGCGGGCGAGGTGGTCAGGCGGGTCGAGAGGCGAACCTCCTTGACGTCCTCGGACAAGGTCTCGGTGAGCCACTTCAGCAGCTCCTCGAACTCCTTGTCCTGCTCCTCGCGCTTGGCTTCGGCGTCCTTCTTCTCCTCTTCGGTGTCGAGGTCGACCTCGCCCTTGGAGATGGACTGGAAGTATTTGCCGTCGAACTCGGGGACGTTGCCGACCCAGACCTCGTCGACGGAGTCGGTCAGCAGCAGCACCTCGATGCCGCGCGCCTTGAACGCCTCCATGTGCGGCGAGCTTTCGATCTGCTGACGGGATTCGCCCGTCATGTAGTAGATCTGCTCCTGTCCGCCCTTCATCCGGTCGACGTACTCGGCGAGGGTGGTCAGACCCTCCTCGGAGTTGGTGGACGCGAACGACGACACCGACAGCAGCGTCTCGCGGTTGTCGGCGTCGGAGATCAGGCCTTCCTTGAGCGCGCGGCCGAACTGAGACCAGAACGTCTGGTACTTCTCGGCGTTCTCGCTCTGCAGCTCCTTGACGGTGGAGAGGACCTTGCGCGTCAGGCGACGACGGATCGCACGGATCTGACGGTCCTGCTGCAGAATTTCACGAGAGACGTTGAGCGAGAGGTCCTGTGCGTCGACGACACCCTTGACGAAGCGCAGGTACTCCGGCAGCAGCTCCTCCGAGTCGTCCATGATGAACACGCGCTTGACGTACAGGTGCACACCCGACTTGCCTTCGCGCATGAACAGATCGAACGGTGCCTGCGACGGAATGAACAGCAGCGCTTGGTATTCGAACGTGCCCTCGGCCTTGAACGGGATGACCTCGAGCGGCTCGTCCCAGGCGTGCGAGACGTGCTTGTAGAACTCCTTGTACTCCTCGTCGGACACTTCGTCCTTCGGGCGAGTCCACAGAGCCTTCTGCGAGTTGATCGTCTGCGTCTCGATTTCGACGGTGTCCTCGGCGCCCTCTTCGGTTGCCTTGACCGTCTTCTCGACGTCGATGCGGATGGGCCACGCGATGAAGTCCGAGTACTTCTTGACGAGCTGCTTGATCTTCGATTCCGACGCGTAGTCGTAGAGGTGATCCTCTTCGTCGGTCGGCTTGAGGTGCAACGTGATCGAGCTGCCCTGCGGTGCGCCGTCGACGTCGGAGATCTCGTAGGTGCCCTCGCCGGTCGACTCCCAGCGGGTGGCGCTGGTTTCGCCGGCCTTGCGGGTCAGCAGCGAGACCTTCTCCGCAACCATGAACGTCGAGTAGAAGCCGATACCGAACTGGCCGATCAGCTCCTCCGACGCCGCGGCGTCCTTCGCTTCCTTGAGCTTCTTGCGCACCTCGGCCGTACCGGACTTGGCGAGCGTGCCGATGAGGTCGATGACCTCGTCACGCGTCATGCCGATGCCGTTGTCACGGATCGTGAGCGTCCGGGCTTCCTTGTCGATGTCCAACTCGATGTGGAGATCGGAGACGTCGACGTCGAGGTCCTTGTTGCGGTAGGACTCGAGCCGCAACTTGTCGAGGGCGTCGGATGCGTTGGAGATCAGCTCCCTGAGGAAGCTGTCCTTGTTGGAGTAGATGGAATGAACCATCAGGTCCAAGAGCTGGCGCGTCTCGGCCTGAAATTCCCGCTGTTCGGTGGTCATGAGTGTGTGCGATCTCCTTCTAGAGCAAAACCGTCGCGAGCATTCTACTTACGAGCCGCATCGCCCAGCTGCGGGACTATCTCGTTCAATGCCCAATCCAGACTGAGCGGCGACGGGAACGCGATCGATTGTGCCTGCGTGGGCGAGAGCGGCACGAACGCACCCCGTCCAACGGCGGGGAGAGACTGCACGGCGGGCTGGGCGGCGAGCTCGTCGACGGAACCTGGCAGGCCGGTCGCGATGATGACGTCCGCGTCCGTCTCCGACAGGTAGTCGTAGCTGATCTGCGCGCGGCCCGGGATGGTGCTGACGGGTTGGGCGGTGGCGAACTCCGTCGGGGTCATGCCGAGCTGTCCCAGCAAGCTGGCACCCGCGTCGTCCGGTGAGTTGACGATGTAGACCGCGCCTTCGCTCGGTCCGACGAAGAACGTGAAGGTCTTGCCGTTCAGTTCGGGGAACTGCGCGGCCGCGTCGGCGATGCGGGACTCGGTGTCGGCGATCACCTGCTCGCCCGTCTCGGGAACCCCCAGCGCCGACGCCACCGTCGCGGTCGCGCTCTGCCACGTCTCCGACGACGGGGTGTCGGCGAAGTGGACGACCGGCGCGATCTCTTTCAGCTGGTCGTACGCGCGCGCGAGGGTGAAGGACTTGGTGGCGACGATCAGATCGGGTTGCAGGGCCGCAATCTCCTCGATGGGGATCGTGGCTCCGCTCGCTTCCCACACGGGAGGGGTCTGCGGCACCGCGTTCTCGAACCACGGTTGATAGCCGGAGTCCGTCTGGGCCTGTGCCACGGAAATCGGCGTTACGCCCAGGGAGAACACGATGTCCGCGTCGGTCCACGTCAAGGCAACGACGCGTTCGGGCTTGTCCGGCACGTCGGCGGTGCCGAGGGCGCCGGCTACCGAGACCGGAAAAGCGCTGTTCGACGCTGGTTCCCGGGCCGGTTCGCCGTCGTCGGCCGAGGAGCATGCGACGAGGGTCAGAGCTGCGGTGGCGGTGACCAGCGTCATGGCCAGTGTGCGTCCGAAAGGCATGAGGTGAGGCTAGCCAACGACCGCCTGTCCTGTTCGCCCGGTTCGGCTCACCTATCCTCGCGGGGGTGACCAAACAGCGGATCGTGCCGATCGCCCTCGGCATCGCAGGTGCAGCATGGGTGGCCCGAGCGGCGTGGGGACTCCCGGCTCAGATCGGTGCGACAGCAGGCAAGATCGCGCCGTACGCGGCAGGGTCGGCACGCTACCGCGACCGCCGATTCCACAACACCGAACCCAGCTCGAGCTTCTCCGGCGGCGGCGACGAGTCGATTCTGGTGTCCTTCCTACGGCGCCGCGCGCTGGGCAAGCCGCAGCAACCGATTCCCCTCGCACCCCAGGTCGCTCCCGTCGACGCCGGTGAAACAGCCGTCACCTGGTACGGCCACTCGTCCGTGCTGATCGAACTCGACGGCAAGCGCATCCTCGCCGACCCGGTGTGGAGCCACCGAGTGTCGCCCTCGCGCACCGTGGGGCCGTCGCGGCTGCATCCGACGCCGGTTGCCCTCGACGCGCTTCCCTCCGTCGACGCGATCGTCATCTCCCACGACCACTACGACCACCTCGACAAGGCGACCATCGTGCGCCTCGCGAGCCTGCAGACGGCGACGTTCGTCGTCCCGCTGGGGATCGGTGCCCACCTGCGCCACTGGCGGATACCCGAGGACCGAATCGTCGAGTTGGACTGGGACGAACAGACCGAGGTCGCCGGAATCACGATCACCTGCACCGAAGCCAGGCACTTCTCGGGTCGAGGGCTGAGGCGTGATCTGACGCAGTGGGCGTCCTGGGCGTTCGCGGGACCGAAGCACCGGGTCTTCTTCGGCGGTGACACCGGCTACACGGTCAAGTTCGCGGAGATCGGCGCCAAGTACGGCCCGTTCGATCTGACGTTGCTGCCGGTCGGTGCCTACGACCCACGCTGGGCGGACATACACATGAACCCGGAAGAAGCCGTGCGGGCACACGGAGATCTGGGCGGCAACGTGCTCGTCCCCGTGCACTGGGCGACGTTCAATCTGGCGTTCCACCCGTGGTCCGAACCCATCGTTCGGCTGAAGGCCGCAGCCGACAGCGTCGGCGTTCCCACGGTCGTGCCGATGCCGGGTCAGCGGATCGATGCATCCAGGGGAACACAGGACGATCGGTGGTGGGCGAGGCTCGGCTGACGACCACTACTCTGTGTCCATGTCGATCGAGACGGACGCGCAGTGGGAACGTGGACTCACCGAAGCGGAAGTAGCGCAACTTCGAGCCGACGGAAAATCCAACGACGTTCCGGCCCGGGCGAGTCGTTCGGTCAGGGACATCGTCCGCGGCAACGTGTTCACGCGGATCAATGCAATTCTGGGTGTCCTGCTGATCATCGTGCTCTCGACGGGATCGATCGTCGACGGCATGTTCGGGTTGCTGATCATCGCCAACAGTGGCATCGGCATCATCCAGGAGATCCGGGCCAAGAAGACTCTGGACGAACTGGCGATCGTCGGCCAGAGCAAACCGGTCGTTCGACGGGACGGCGTCGCGCGCGAGGTCGCCCCCGACGAGGTGGTCCTCGGTGACGTCATCGAGTTGGGCCCGGGTGATCAGATCGTCGTCGACGGCAGCGTGGTCGAAGCGTCGTCGCTGGAAGTCGACGAGTCGCTGCTGACCGGAGAAGCGGACGCGGTGCACAAGGAAATCGACGCGCCGATCCTGTCCGGCAGTTTCGTCGTGGCCGGTAGTGGTGCCTACCGCGCGACGAAGGTCGGCCGCGATGCGTACGCCGCCAAGCTCGCCGAGGAGGCGAGCAAGTTCACCCTGGTGCACTCCGAGCTGCGGAGCGGCATCGACAAGATCCTGAAGTTCATCACCTACCTGATGATCCCGGCAGGCGCACTCATCATCTACAACCAGCTGTTCTCGTCGGGGCAGTCGCTGGGCCCTGCGCTGAACGGCATGGTCGCAGCTCTCGTTCCGATGGTGCCCGAAGGTCTGGTGCTGATGACGTCGATCGCGTTCGCCGTCGGTGTCGTTCGGCTCGGGCAACGCAAGTGCCTCGTCCAGGAGCTTCCCGCAATCGAGGGGCTCGCGCGCGTCGACGTGGTCTGTGCGGACAAGACGGGCACGTTGACCGAGAACGGTATGCGGCTCGCGGAGCTTCGCGTCGTGGAGGAAGGGGACACGGCCGCGCTGCCCCGCGTCCTCGCCGCGCTCGCACACGACGATCCACGACCGAACGCCAGTGTTCTGGCGATCGCCGAAGCGTTCCCGGAGGATCCGGGGTGGACCGAAACCGCGGTCGCGCCGTTCTCGTCGGCGAAGAAGTGGAGCGGCTTGTCGTACGGAGACGACGGCAACTGGCTTCTCGGAGCGCCCGACGTGCTGCTGGACCCGACCAGCGACATCGCCCGCCAGGCAGAGGAAGTCGGCTCGTCGGGACTGCGTGTTCTGCTGCTCGCCAGCAGTGATCTCCCGGTCGACGACGACGCGGCCCCCGGTGTGGTCACTCCGCGGGCGCTGGTGATCCTGGAACAGAAGGTGCGGTCCGACGCCCGCGAGACACTCGAGTACTTCGCGAGCCAATCCGTTGCCGTGAAGGTCATCTCCGGGGACAACGCCGTGTCGGTGGGGGCCGTCGCGGGATCTCTCGGCCTCGCCGGCAGCCCCATCGACGCACGCAACCTACCCGAGCGCACCGAGGACCTCGCCGACACCGTCGAGAATTCCACCACGTTCGGACGAGTGCGCCCCGATCAGAAGCGTCGGATGGTCGGCGCCCTGCAGTCCCGCGGACACACCGTGGCGATGACCGGCGACGGCGTCAACGACGTGCTCGCACTCAAGGACGCCGACATCGGTGTCGCCATGGGCTCGGGCAGTGCCGCGACACGCGCAGTCGCGCAGATCGTGTTGCTGGACAACAAGTTCGCGACGCTGCCGTACGTCGTGGGTGAAGGCCGACGCGTCATCGGCAACATCGAACGCGTCTCGAACCTGTTCCTCACCAAGACCGTGTACTCGGTGTTGCTGGCGTTCCTCATCGGCCTGTCCGGGGTGCTGTCGCAGATCTTCCACTTCGAGCCGATTCCGTATCCGTTCCTGCCGCGTCACGTCACCATCGCCGCGTGGTTCACGATCGGCATCCCCGCATTCATCCTGTCGCTCGCCCCCAACAACGAGCGTGCGCGGTCCGGGTTCGTCCCGCGCGTGATGCGCCTCGCGGTGCCGTCGGGCCTGATCGTCGGCGTCGCGACGTTCGTGTCCTACCTGCTCGCCTACCAAGGACCGCAGGCGACCGAGGAACAGGTGACCCAGGCCAGCACGACGGCACTGATCACGTTGATCATGATCGCCGTATGGGTGCTCGCCGTCGTCGCTCGGCCGTACGTGTGGTGGAAGATCGTGCTGCTCGCCGGTTCGGTGCTGGGCTACCTGGCGCTGTTCACCATCCCGTTCTGCCGCACGTTCTTCAAGCTCGACCCGTCGAACATCGCGCTGACGACTTCGGCGTTCGTGATCGGCGCCGTCGGAATCGTGCTCGCGGAGGTGTCCTGGCGCATCAGCGCGGCCCTGCAACGAAACGGTTCCGCGAAGTAAGCTTCATCCCGCCAGCACAATCACAGCGAATGGAGTGATCTCATGGGTTTCGCAGACAACCTCAAGGGCATCGTCGACAAGGGCAAAGAGCTCGCCGCCGAGAACTCCGACAAGATCGAGGACGTCGTCGACAAGGCAGGCGATTTCATCGACGACAAGACCGGTGGCAAGTACGCCGACAAGGTCGACAAAGTGCAGGAAGCGGCGAAGAAGGCCATCCCGGACAAGCCGTGAACGGATGATCGTGTGCGAGTCGGCTGCGCGAGGCCGCGCAGCTGACGGCATGATCTAGCTGTGGACGGACCAGTACTACTACTCGTCGTGATCGCGGCCGTCGCGGTGGCGGGTTTCGCCAAACGCTTCGACCTTCAGGTGCCGCTGGTGCTCGTCGCGGTCGGATCGGCGGCGTCGTTCGTTCCAGGAGTTCCTCAGCTGACCCTGTCACCCGAGCTGATCCTCGGCGTGGTGCTGCCTCCGCTGTTGTACTCGGCCGCCCTCGACTTCTCGTTCGTCAGCTTCCGCAAGAACCTGGGACACATTCTCCGGCTCGGCATCGTCATGGTCATCGTGACCGCGGTGGCCGTGGGGTACTTCGCCAATTGGCTGGTCCCCGAACTCACTCTCGGCGCCGCACTGGTCCTGGGCGCTGTGGTGGCGCCGCCCGACGCCGTGGCCGCGATCGCCGTCGGCCGCAAACTCGGACTGCCCTCCCGCATGATGGCGATCCTTACCGGGGAAAGCCTGGTCAACGATGCGGCCGCCTTGACTCTGTTCACCCTCGCCGTCGCGTCGGTGACGGGCAAGAAGATCGAGATCGACTCGCCCGTACTGTTCTTCGCGTACGAGATCGCGGGCGGAGTGATCGTCGGCTACGTACTGGCCCGCATCGTCCGCTTCGTTCGTTCGCGCATCCGCGATTCCTCGCTGGAAACCGTTCTGGGACTCGTGCTTCCGTTCACCGCGTATCTGGCTGCCGAGGAGATCCACGCGTCGGGAGTGCTGGCCGTCGTGACCGCGGGATTCGTGCTCGGCAGGGTCACCGCCGACGTCGCGGTCCCGACGCGGATCCAGGAACGCCAGGTCTGGCCGTTGATGGACCTGCTGCTCGAAGCATTCGTGTTCGCCTACATGGGGTTGCAACTCGAATCGGTCATCGAGGAAGTGCAGCGGGACGGACTGCCGGTGCACCACATCTTCGCCTACGCCCTGCTCGTTCTGCTCGTCGTCATTCTCGTCCGGCCGGCCTGGATCTTCGTCAACACCTCCAGACGATCCGTGGTGCGCAAACTCCTGCGCAGAAAGGCGTCGGAGACGTCCGACGTACTCGGACTGACGTGGCGACAGAACCTCGTCCTGTCCTGGGCGGGGATGCGCGGCGTGGTGACGCTGGCCGCGGCGTCGGGTGTGCCGCTCGCCACCGTGGCGGGAGATCCGTTCCCGGGCCGCGCCGTCATTCAAGCGGTCGCATTCGTCGTTGCGGTGGGGACGTTGGTGATCCAGGGGCTGACGTTGCCGATGCTGATCCGCAGACTCGACGTCGCCGACGCCGACGAGCAGCGTCGAACCGACGAACAGGCGGCTCTCGCACGGTCCATCTCGAGGTCGGCTGCCGAGCAGTACCTCTCCGAGGCCGCGGTGAACGGGATCGACGGAGCCAGCCGAGAATCCGTCGAGCACGTCCTGGAGCGGGTGCGGCGATCGGTTCGCGCGCGACTCGACGCCGACGAAACCGAAGACCACGAAGAGCGGATCGCCGCAGCGGGCGCACTGTTCGACACGTTGCGGCGCAACGTCCTCGTCGCGCAGCGCGCAGCACTGGTGCACGCCCGTGATGCGGGTGAACTGGACGACGAGGTCCTGCGGACCGTGCTCGACGGTCTCGACGTGGAAGAAGCTGCGGCCGAAGCGCGACTGGAACGGAGAAACCGATAGTGCGGCGGCGGCTGGTCGGTGCCCTCGCTCTGACTCTTCTCGCCGGGTGCGGCGGGCCCGAGGCGCAGCCTGCGCTCGATTCGTCCGTACCCGCTGTCGCACCGGCACCCGTCGGCGACGAACGTGGTGCGATCGTCTCGCAGACGGACATGGGTCATCTCGACCTCGCTGTGCGGTTCCTCGGTGCGTCCGCCACCCGCGTGGTGTACGCGTCCACGTCGGGTGACGGCACGTCGCGGACCGAAGTGTCCGGGGTGATCTTCGCCCCGAAAGGTGCACCGCCGCAGGGTGGTTGGCCCATCGTGTCCGTGGGTCACGGCACGACCGGAGTCACCGACGAGTGCGCTCCGTCGCTGTACCCGAACCTGTTGGGCACCATCGGCACGGTCGCCCCGTTCCTCGAACGAGGCATGGTCGTCGCGGTCACGGACTACGAGGGCATCGGCACTCCCGGTATTCATCCCTACCTGGACCCGAATGCCGCGGCGTACAACGTCATCGACGCAGTCCGCGCGGCCGCGAACGTCGTACCCGGCACCGGTGCCCGGTGGGGAGCGATCGGTAATTCCCAAGGTGGACAGGCCGTGTGGGCGGCAGCGGAGCATGCGGACTACGCCGACGGGTTGGAGCTCGTCGGCAGCGCCGCGCTGTCTCCCGTCCTCGATCTCGCGCCCATGTTCGACGCGGGGCACGTGAACACCCTCCCGCAGATTCTGCTGACACCGTTTCTCGTCGACGGCCTGCAGTACCGGCATCCGGAGGTGACCGGAACGGAGTTCGTCCGGGGCGCACTCGAGGCCGACAGGCGCGCGCTGACCGCGTGCACGGACCTCCTCGGTGTGCAGAAGGCGGAAGCCGCTGTGCGTCTGACGCCGTCGGACGCGATGCCGGCCACCGAGGCGTCACGTCTGAAAATGGTGGAGTGGTTGACGTCCGTCGCACTGCCGCGGACGCGGACGGATGTGCCGTTGCTGGCTGTCGTCGGGCAACAGGATCAATTGATCGACCCGAAATGGACACGCGACGCCGTAGCGCGGGCATGCTCGATGGGAGACGTCGTGTCCCTCCGGGAAGAGCCCGGCCAGGGGCATTCGGACCAGGCGGCCGTCGCCGACGGGGTGGCGTGGTTGGCCGACAGATTTGCCGGCGTACCACCGCCCGACACCTGTGCAGGAGGATGACATGGATCCGAACCCACTGACGATGGTGCGGGCGCTGTGCCTGGCGCTTCCCGAGGCCACCGAGCGCATCAGCCACGGCGAACCGTCCTGGTTCGTCAGAAAGTCTCCACAGTTCGCGATGTTCTCCGATCATCACCACGACGACCGCGTCGGATTCGTCGCCGCCGCCCCGGCCGGGGCGCAGCAAGCCTGGGTTGCGAAGGACAGCACCCGCTTCTACGTACCCCCGTACTTCGGCGGGCGAGGGTGGATCGGCGTCTACCTCGACGTGCCGCAGGACTGGGAGGACATCGCGGACATCGTGGAGGATGCGTACCGGACGGTGGCGCCCAAGACGCTGCTGACCCAACTCGATGCCGAGCGCCAACCCGAATGACCTCGGCTCTGATGTGGTTCGCGGTCATCGTGGCCTGCGCGATCGTTGCCGTCGCCGTGATCAGTCTGCGGGGACGGCGGGATCTGACGACGCCCGAGGAGCGCGCGGTCCACGCGACGCTGCACACCGCATCGTTGGCAGCCCGCCCGCTGCGCCGCGGCCTGGACACCCAGTCCGCGGCTGAGGCCGCGCCTCATCTGCGCGCGCTCACCGGTGGTGACGCACTCGGCGTCGCCGACGCCGACGCGCACCTGCTGGCGTGGAACGGTCCCTTCGAGGAGGTGGTCGGGCAGTTCCTCGAGGCGGCCGCGCGGGCAGTCGGCGGCCAGCGCCGAATTCTGATCACCGCGCCTGCGGGTGCCACGTGGCGCACCGTGGTGGTCCAACCGTTGCTCGTCGAGGACGTCGGTGTCGTCGGGGTCCTCGGTGTCGTCACCACGTCGACGCCCGGACCGGGCATGCTCGGAGCCGTCGGCGAGGTCGCCCGCTACGCCTGCGGGCAGATCGAGTTGGCCGAACTCGACGCCTCGCGTGCACGCCTCGACCGCGCCGAAGTCCGAGCATTGCGCGCTCAGATCAGCCCGCACTTCATTTACAACGCTCTCGGCACGGTCGCCTCGTTCGTCCGTACCGATCCCGACAGAGCACGAGAGCTGGTGCTGGAGTTCGCGGATTTCACCCGCTACTCGTTCCGTAACTCCGGCGAGTTCACCGTCCTGTCCGACGAACTACGCAACATCGATCGGTACCTGACGCTCGAGCGGGCACGCTTCGGCGACACTCTGCAGGTCACGTTGCAGGTCGCGCCCGAGGTACTGAACGTCGCACTGCCGTTTCTCGCGCTGCAGCCCCTGGTCGAGAACGCGGTGCGGCACGGGATCGCGGGTCGCGCCGGTGGCGGCACCATCACCATCGTCGCGGCCGACGAGGGAACCGACTGCCTTATCAGCGTCGAGGACGACGGCGTCGGAATGGATCCGGAACTGCTGCGATCGGGAACGCTGGACTCCGACGAGGCCGCGCACGTGGGTCTGTCCAATGTGGACGATCGACTGCGCGCGGCGTTCGGCAACGACTACGGTCTCGTCGTGGACACGGGCATGGGTGCCGGAACGAAGGTCAGCATGCGGGTTCCTAAGTTCAAAGCGGGGATTCGGGCATGACCGCCGTGGTCGGCAGCGCTGGATGTCTGGGATGATGCGGTGATGACCGGTCTTGTTGTGCTCGCAGTCGACGACGAGAAGCCGGCGCTCGACGAGTTGGCTTTTCTGCTGAACGCACAGGATTCGGTGGCCGAGGTCTTCGTCGCGTCGGACGCCACGACGGCACTGCGACGACTGCAACATCCGGTCGACGCGTCCTACCCGGCGATCGACGCAGTGTTCCTCGACATCAACATGCCCGGTCTCGACGGGTTGGAGCTCGCCGGGATCCTCTCGAACTTCATGCGTCCACCGGCGGTCGTGTTCGTCACCGCCCACGACGACCGAGCACTGGCCGCATTCGACCTCGGCGCCGTCGACTACCTGCTCAAACCTTTGCGCGAGGACCGTCTGGCGGAATCTCTGCGCCGAATCACCGCCGCGGGCCGACGACCGGAGGGTCAGGAACCGGCTACAGGGGACGAGATCATCCCGGTCGAGCTCGGCGGCACGACGACGCTCGTGCAACGTGCGAGCGTGGGGTGGGTGGAAGCGGACGGCGATTACGCCCGGCTGCACACCTCCACGGGCTCTCACCTCGTGCGGATCCCTATCTCCACCCTCGAAAGTCGTTGGGCAGAAGTCGGTTTCCTCCGAGTGCACCGGTCCTACCTGGTGTCCCTGTCGTTGGTGACGGGCATCAAGAGCGTCGGATCGGGGCTCGTGGTGTGCCTCCGACGCCACGGAGACCTCGCGGCCGTCGAACTCCCGGTGAGCAGGCGTCACACCCGGGCACTCAAGGATCGTCTCGTCCGCGGCCCGCTGCAATCCTGGTCGAATCGGTGACGGAGCCCGGTCGGAACCCGCGTGAACGCGTGGTCCTTGCCCGCAGGCGCGGCGCCCGGATCGTCAGAACGCGGGTGGAAGTGCAGGAACACACCGAGGTCGGCGACGCCATGGTGCGCGGCCTCGTTCGCGCTCAACTGCTGCTGTCGATCCGCCTCGCCGTGGTGACGCTCGCCGTACTGTTCTCGATTCCGTTGCTGGGCCTGCTGGTTCCCGCGTTCTCCGACGCCGTGGTGTTCGGAGTTCGGTTGCCGTGGGTCGTGCTCGGGGTCGCGGTCTACCCGTTGCTGCTGGGTGTCGGCTGGATCCACGTCCGCCGCTCCGAGCGCATCGAGCAGCAATTCCTCGACCTGGTGGACGACTGATCATGACGGGGGTGCCGTGGCTCACGGTGGGAGCGTTGCTGATCGCTGCCGTCGCGACCGTCGCCATCGGTGTGTACGGCGTGCGCCTGGCCCGCACCACGTCGGACTTCCTCGTCGCGTCACGCACCGTGGGGCCGAAATGGAATGCGGCCGCCATCTCCGGCGAATACCTTTCGGCTGCATCGTTTCTCGGGGTCGCCGGCCTCATCGCGAAGTACGGTGCCGACGCCCTGTGGTATCCGATCGGTTTCACTGCCGGGTATCTGGGTCTGCTGCTGTTCGTTGCCGCGCCGCTTCGGCGCAGCGGCGCATACACCGTTCCCGATTTCGCCGAGTTCCGGCTGGGCTCCGGGCGATTGCGCACCCTCGCGATGTTCGTCGTCGTGGTCATCTGCGCTCTGTACCTCGTGCCGCAGTTTCAGGGTGCGGGCCTCACTCTCGATATCTTGCTGGGAGTTCCCGGGTGGGTGGGCGCGGCGGTCGTCGGGTTCATCGTCATCGCCAACGTCGTCGGTGGAGGCATGCGCTCCATCACGTTCGTGCAGGCCTTCCAGTACTGGTTGAAGCTGACGGCCGTCGCTGTTCCGGCCCTCGTGCTTGCCGTGCACTTCTTCGCCGACGATCGTGCGGTCGGTAGTCCGGCGCCACCGACGGTGGACCGGGTGACGACGGTCGAGATCAACACCGATGTTCTCGTTCAGGTGGATTCACCGATCGGCGCGCTCATCAGCGGCACTCTCGACGGTGACAGCGTCGACGGCGCGGTGGTGCTAGGTGCAGGCACGCACGAGTTGTCCGAGGGAACGTCCCTGGTGCTCGACGCGGGTTCGGCCGTTCCCGTCGTGGCGGGCGCACCGACGACGGACCGTCAGTGGGCGATGCCCGGTGGCGGGCTCGGCGGCATGCATCCGCTGTACCAGGTGTATTCGCTCATTCTGGCGACGTTCCTCGGCACCCTCGGTTTGCCTCACGTGCTCGTGCGGTTCTACACCAATCCCGACGGTCGTGCCGCGCGAGTGACGTCGCTGACGGTCCTCGGTCTGCTCGGCTTGTTCTATCTCTTTCCGACTCTGCTGGGAGTCTTCGCGCGTCTGTACGTTCCGCAGTTGTTGATCACCGGGAACTCCGACGCGGCGGTACTGTTGCTCCCCGGGTCGGTGTTGTCCGGTGTGGGAGGCCAACTCCTGGCCGCTCTCGTCGCCGCCGGGGCCATCGCGGCGTTCCTGTCGACGTCGTCGGGTCTGTTGGTGAGCATCGCCGGGGTGCTGAGCACCGATGTTCTTCGTGGACGCGTCCGAGACTTCCGCATCGCAGCGGTGCTCGCGGGAGCCGTGCCGCTCGCGATGTCCCTCGGGCTCGCGTCGCTCGATCTGTCCCGCACGGTGGGGCTGGTGTTCGCGGTTGCCGCGTCGACGCTGTGCCCCCTCCTCGTGCTGGGCATCTGGTGGCGCGGACTGACCGCGGCCGGTGCAGCAGCTGGGCTGATCGGCGGCGGAACCGTCTCGCTCGTGGCAGCGTCGCTGTCGGTGTTCGGAATTCCGGAGGCATGGTTCGGGGGATGGGCGGCGACCGTCCTCGGGTACCCGGCCGCTGTCAGCGTGCCCCTCGCTTTCGGGTTGATGTACCTGGTCAGCAAGGCGACATCGCGGACGGTTCCCGTCGACATCGGCGGCATCTTCACCCGATTGCACGCTCCCGAACGCCTGGATGTCGGCAAGGACCGCGAGCGCGAACTCTGACACCTCGGCCGTTTGTCGCGGTGAGACAACCGTTCGGCGCAGACCTACGCAGCTGAACGTGTGACCGACGCCACCACGTCCTTTTGTGATCCCCATCTCACTACTCTCAGTCCAGATCTTCCGTCACACTCCGTGACGCCACGACGAGGGAGCACTTTCGTGACAACACCGGACACATCTCCACCACCGGACGAGCAGGCGTTCATCGACATGCAGGCAAGCCCGGAATTTCAGGAACTGCGTCGACGCCTGCGTAGCTTCGTCTTCCCGATGACCGCGTTCTTCCTGATCTGGTACATCGTCTACGTGCTGCTGAGCAACTACGCGCACGACTTCATGTCCACCCCTGTGTGGGGCAACGTCAACGTCGGCCTGCTCCTCGGACTGGGGCAGTTCGTCACCACCTTCGCGATCACGGGCATCTACGTTCGTTTCGCGAACCGTGAACTCGACCCGCGCGCCGAGGCACTGCGCAACGACATGATCGCGTCCCAGGAGGCCGAGCGATGAACGTCCTGGCGCAAGCCGCAGACACCACCGTCGGCGAACCACTCGTCAACATCGCGATCTTCGGAGCGTTCGTCGCCGTCACGATGTTCGTCGTCATCCGCGCCTCGAAGAAGAACGCGACCGCCTCCGAGTTCTTCACCGCCGGTGGCGGATTCTCCGGACCACAGAACGGCGTCGCCATCGCAGGCGACTACCTCTCCGCGGCAAGCTTCCTCGGCATCGCGGGCGCCATCGCCGTCTACGGGTACGACGGCTTCCTCTACTCCATCGGCTTCCTCGTCGCCTGGCTCGTCGCGCTGCTGCTCGTGGCCGAGTTGCTCCGCAACACAGGCAAATTCACGATGGCCGACGTGTTGAGCTTCCGCCTCAAGCAACGTCCGGTGCGCACCGCGGCCGCGCTGTCGACGCTGACGGTGTCGCTGTTCTACCTCCTCGCGCAGATGGCGGGCGCAGGCGGACTCGTCGCACTCCTGCTCGACATCTCCGACCGCACCGGGCAGTCCATCGTCATCGCCGTCGTCGGTGTGTTGATGATCGTCTACGTCCTCGTCGGCGGCATGAAGGGCACCACGTGGGTCCAGATCATCAAGGCGGTTCTGCTCATCGCCGGTGCACTGTTCATGACGGTGCTCGTTCTCGCGAAGTTCGGCTTCAACATCTCCGAGCTGCTCGGTAGTGCACAGGAAACGATCACCGGCTCCGCCGATGATGCAGTCGCAGCCCGCCAGGTTCTCGAGCCGGGCGCTCAGTACGGCGGCAGCAACATGTCCAAGCTCAACTTCCTGTCACTCGGTATCGCACTCGTGCTCGGAACTGCTGGTCTCCCACACGTTCTCATGCGCTTCTACACCGTCCCCACCGCGAAGGAAGCTCGTCGCAGCGTCGTCTGGGCCATCGCACTCATCGGCGCGTTCTACCTCTTCACCCTGGTGCTCGGCTACGGAGCCGCAGCAATCGTTGGACCGGACCGCATCCTGGCGTCGGCAGGCGGACAGAACTCCGCGGCACCGCTGTTGGCCTTCGAGCTCGGTGGCGTCATCCTGCTCGGTGTCATCTCGGCGGTCGCCTTCGCGACGATCCTCGCCGTGGTCGCCGGCCTGACCATCACCGCGTCGGCGTCCTTCGCTCACGACATCTACGCCAGCGTCATCAAGAAGGGCGATGTCGACGAGAAGAAGCAGGTCAAGGTCTCGCGCATCACCGCCGTCGTGATCGGTGCACTGGCCATCGGCCTCGGCATCCTGGCGAACGGTCAGAACATCGCGTTCCTCGTCGCACTCGCCTTCGCGGTCGCTGCCGCTGCGAACCTGCCGACCATCGTGTACTCGCTGTTCTGGCGTCGCTTCAACACCACCGGCGCACTGTGCAGCATGTACGGCGGCCTGATCTCGACGCTCGTGCTCATCGTCTTCTCCCCGGCCGTGTCCGGATCCAAGACCGCGATGATCCCCGGCTCGGACTTCGCCTGGTTCCCGTTGTCCAACCCCGGAATCGTCTCCATCCCACTCGCATTCGTGCTGGGAATCGTCGGAACACTTCTGTCGAAGGACAGCGAGAGCCGCGCCAAGCAAGCCGAGATGGAGGTTCGCTCACTCACCGGCATCGGTGCGGAGAAAGCCACCGCCCACTGAGGGTTCCATCGCTGTCTTCTCGCACACCTTCCAGTCCCTCGCACAGGTTGCAGCCTGTGCGGGGGACTGCAGTGTGTGCGGGGGTGGGAGCTGGTAGCTATCACAACTCCGCGGGCCCCGGTGAGGTCTGCCTCACACATCGGGGTTGACGCGTTTGGTTACGATCCCTTCCGTGGCCAAGCTGAAGGTAACCGTCAACGTCCCGCTCGACCCCGAGACCGCGTGGACTCATGCGTCCGATCTCGCCGACTACGACAAGTGGTTGTCCATCCACGAGGGATGGCGCTCCGACCTGCCGGAACAACTGTCCGTCGGCACCACTCTGGAGTCCGTCGCGTCGGTGAAAGGGATGCGTAACCGCGTCCGGTGGACCATCGAGAGCTACGACCCGCCGAAGAAGCTGAAGTTGAAGGGCAACGGCAAGGGCGGAGTGAAGATCGGGCTGGTGTTGTCGGTCGCGGAGGGCAAAAGCGGCGGCTCCGACCTGACGCTGGACGTCGAGCTCGGCGGTGCCCCCTTGTTCGGCCCGATAGGCTCCGGCGTCGCTCGGGCGCTGAAGGGTGACATCGAGAACTCGATGAAGACCTTCGAATCGCTGTACGCCTGACAACGGAGAGGCCTTTCCATGCCCGGCAGACACAGTGCCCCTGGTAGACACAGTGCCCCCGCGTCGGGTGCAAGCGCCGTTCCGGCGGTGAAGTACGGGATCATCGCCGTCGTTCTCCTGCTCGTCGTCGGCGGTGGAGTGTTCGCGGCGCAGAAGGCCTTCGGTTCCGATTGCACGGATCCGGCCACGTACTCCCTGGCCGCGGACCCTGCTATCGCAGGAGTGGTCCAGCAGGTCGTCGACGACACCTCGGCCGAGGATCTCGGGTGCGCGACGGTGGAGGTCACCGCGACCGATTCCGGCACGGCGTCGGCTGCAGTGTCGATGGGTGCGGATGCGCCGTCGTTGTGGATCCCGGATTCCGCACTGTGGGTGGGAAAGGCCGTGCGCGCGACGGGTTCGCTGGTGGATGTGGCAAGCCAGTCGGTGGCGAGTTCCCCGGCGGTGATCGCCGCACGCAAGGACGAGGTTCCGTTCTTCGACTCCTGGTTGACGGCTCTGCAGCTGAAGAGTCTGCGCATCGGAAATCCGTTGACCAACACCATCTCCGACGCTGCCATTCTCGGGGCGCTCTCGGAGGCGGGCTCCGACGCGGACGCCGTGGATTCGGTGTCGGCCGCGCTGGTGCCGATCGCGCAGGCGCAGGCCGCTACCCGCGGTGAAGCAGATCCGACGGTGCGTCTGGAGGAGATGGTCGCCGACGGCGGAGTGTCGGTGGTGTCCGAGCAGTCGTACCTCGACTTCCAGAAATCCACCGGCGCCGAACTCGGCACGACGACGCCTCCCACCGGCAGTTTCTTTCTCAACTTTCCGCTGGCCGTGACCGAACCGGCCGACGATCGCGTCGAGGGCGCGAAGGCCGTCGGGCTCGCCGTGGCGGAGGTCCTGGCGTCGGAGACGGGGTTGCAAGCTCTGTCCGACGCCGGATTCCGAGCACCCGACGGCACTCCGCTCAGCGACAGCCGTGGCGTCGGGGACATCGAGGCGTTGACCATCGCCGACCAGCAGACTGCCGAGGAGACCCTGCGTCGCTACCAGGTTCTGGCCCTGCCGTCGCGCACCCTCGTGATGGAGGACGTGTCGGGGTCGATGGGGTACAGCGCGGGTGCGGACACCCGTATCGGGCTCACCGTGCAGGCCAGCGATACCGGCAATCGGTTGTTCCCGAACAACGCCGCGCTGGGGTTGTGGGCCTTCTCGGTCGGCCTCGGTGGGGGAGACCAGGACTACCGCGAGTTGGTTCCGATTCGTCGGCTCGACGAGGACGTGAACGGCACGTCGCAGCGTGACCTTCTGCTGCAGGCGACGCGCACGCTCCCAGGTCTCGTGGGCGGCGGAACAGGCCTGTACGACACGGCGCTCGCGGCGTTCCGCCAGGTCAAAGAGGGATACGACCCCGATTACATCAACAGCGTCATCATTCTCACCGACGGTTCCAACGAGGATCCGGGCAGCATCTCGCTCGACGAACTCCTCTCGACGTTGCGTGCCGAGCAGGATCCCACCAAGCCTGTCGTCATCGTCACGATCGGTATCACCGACGACGCCGACGCCGGGGTTCTCCAGCAGATCTCCGCAGCGACCGGCGGAACCAGCTTTCTGGCCAGAAATCCGGCGGAAATCCCCAACGTTTTTGTGAATGCTCTCAAGAGCCGCGCAGGACGCTGATTTTCCCGCTATTTTTGGGTTTGCCGTTTGCTCGGCGCGCTTCGTCGTGCATGATGCAGCGTGCAACGGAAGCTGACTGTTTGGGGGAACACGGGGATGTCGGGGCGTCACGGAACGGGAACGCGCAGAAATCCGCTGTACGTGGGGGGCGCGATCGTCGTCACGGCGGTAGTGGTCGTCGTCGGCGGATACTTCGGAGTGCAGGCCGTCCGTGCAGGTGGCGCCGAGTGCGACACCGTCGCGCAGGTGTCCGTTGCTGTCGATCCCACCGTCGCCCCGGTCGTCACGGACGTGCTGTCCACCGTGGAACCCGTCGACCGAGGGTGCACCGATTTCGACATCAGGGCCGAGGCGCCGACGGACACGGCCACCGAACTTGCCGGCAACAACGAGAACCGTCCGGACCTGTGGATCCCTGATTCGACGCTGTGGCTGCTGAAGACTCTCCGGTCGACCGGGGCTCTTCCCGAGGTGGCCAAGTCCTCGGTGGTCAACACCATGCCCGTCGTCGTCACGCGTCCGGGTGAGTCGGTTCCGGTGAACACCTGGCTGGAGGTGCTGCAGAATCCGGGCCTTCGGATCGGCGATCCGCTGGACAGCAGCGGATCCCTCGCCTCGATTCTCGGAGCTCTGTCGGAATCGGAGGTCGCGATCTCCGACGCCAAGGCAGTCTCTGCCGCACTGGTCCCGAAAGCTCAGGACTACGGCCGGATCGCGAATCTGCCGCACGGAACGGCGGATCTCGTCGACCAGGTCGCGGCCGAGGGTGGCACGTCGGTTGCAACCGAGCAGAGCGTGCTCGCGTACAACGCCGCGCATCCCGATGCCCCGCTCGAAGCGTCGGTTCCACCGACGGGCAGCTATTTCTTGAACTACCCGCTCGCGGTCACCGCGGCAGCAGGCCCGGACTACGACCGCGTCAAGGATGCCGGTACCGCCTTGGCGTCGGCGCTGTCGACCACCTCGGCCACCGAGGCACTGACGGCCGCCGGTTTTCGGCAGGCCAGCGGTGTTCCAGTGGCCGACGGTAGGGGTGTGGGTTCGGTCGCGTCGCTGGAGTTGAAGAATCCGCTGGCCATCGAATCGACGCTGCGTGACTGGTCGGTGCTGGCCCTTCCGCTTCGCACCCTCGTCGTCGAGGACGTATCCGGGTCCATGGCGGCGCGGTCCGGTGACTCGACACGGATAGCTCTGACCGTCGATGCAAGCCTCGGGGCCAACGCTCTCTTCAGCGACCAGACCGAGATGGGGCTGTGGGCGTTCTCCATCGGTCTCGGCGGAGGACAACAGGATTATCGTGAGTTGGTTCCCCTGGGAGCGGTGGACACGGTGTTCAACGGTCTGCCACAGCGCGAAGCGATTCTGTCCGCAATCCGCGGGCTTCCAGGCATCGTGGGTGGCGGAACCGGTTTGTACGACACCACTCTCGCTGCGTTCCGTCGGGTCAAGGAAGGGTACGACCCGAATTTCGTCAACAGTGTCATCCTGCTGACGGACGGTACGAACGAGGACGAAGGCAGCCCCAGCTTGGATCAGCTGATCGAAACCTTGCAGCGCGAACAGGATCCGGTGCGCCCCGTCGTCATCGTCACCGTCGGTATCACCACCGACGCCGATCCTGTTGCGCTGCAGAGAATTGCCGCTGCGACGGGTGGTACCAGCTACGTCGCCGAGGATCCGCGTGACATCCCGGACGTGTTCGTGCAGGCACTGAACAGCCGAACCCAACGCATCGGCGGCGAGTAGCTCTAGACGAACGTCAGCACGATCCCGGCGGTGCAGCACAGTGCGACGACGGCGAGGGCCAGCGCGTCGGACAGCCCCGGTCGGCTCGGGTGCGCGGTGATCTGGCCGGTACCGCCGCGGGCGGTGATCGCTTCGCCCATCTCGGTTGCCCGACGAATGGCGATGGACATCGTTGCGGTGATCAGGTCGACGATCGAGTTGTCCGAAGCGCTGTTGAGCACCGATTTCGGCCGGAGTTTGCGGGCTGCGATCATCGTGCGCATCTCCTCGATGAGCAGGGGTAGCGATCGCAGGCACAGCGCCAGGGTCGCGGCCCATTCGTCGACCGGCAATTTCAGCTTCTTCAGCGGCGAGACCAGTACGGCCACTGCGGGTGCGATGTCGCTCATCGACGTCGTCCACCCGATCATCAACGAGGCCCCCAGAAGAACGAAGGCGAAGACGGTCGAGCGTAGGAACAACAGAACCGCATCGAGACCGAGCGGAACGTTGATGAGTGCGCCGACGAGAAACAGCACCCAGATCCACCACGGAGGCCGCGGAACGGCGGTCGGTGGAACTCGGCCGATCACCGCCGCGACGACGAGCACTCCGACGACGAGTCCGATGGATGCCCAGGACGGTGCGACGACGATCGTGATGCTGATCAGCAGCACCGCGAGCAGTTTGGTTCCCGCCCAGAGTCGATGGATGGGCGAGGAACCGGGGACCTGACGGAGAACGACTGTGGTCACGACGCGACCCTGCCGGCGTCGAGTACTACGGTCCGATCGCAGATTCGATCCATTCCGTCGACGTCGTGCGAGATCACCACGATGGCAATCCCTTGTCGTCTCAGCGATCCGAGCACGTCGATGATCTCCGTTCGGCCGGGCGGATCCAAGCCGGCAAGGGGCTCGTCGAGCACGAGAATTCGAGGTTTGTTGACAATCAGGCCTGCAATCACGACGCGACGCATCTGCCCGCCGCTGAGCGAGTCGATCTCGCGGCCCGCAAGGGTGCGATCCAGCCCGACGGCGTCCATGGCCACCGCGACCTTGGCGGATCCCACCTCCGGACCTCCTGCGGACTCGATGTCCTCGGCGACGGTTCGACGCTGCAGTTGCAGACGTGAATGTTGGAAGGCCAGGCCCACGGCACCGACGTTGCCCGCGATGTCGCGTCCGTCCAAGCGAGCGGTGCCTGCCGACGGTGACGTCAACCCGGCGAGAATCCAGGCCAGCGTCGACTTGCCGGATCCGTTGCCGCCGAGGACAAGAATGCCGTCGCCCTTCGAGATGGACAGATCGATGCCGTGCAGCGCGTCCTGAGACCACGGTGTCCGGCTGTTGTAGGTGTGGGTGACGCCGGTCAACGTCATCAGGGGCGCGCCGGTGTGGAAAGCGTCCGCGGAGTAGGCGAAGTGCCCGCGCATCCAATCGGGTGTATGTGCGACCTGGAACCCGCTGTGCAGGTGTACGACGCGATCGGCAGCCACCGTCTCCAACTCCTGATGCGTGACGAGCACGACGGACATCGGGTGTCGTTTCGGAAGTGCCGCAAGCAATGCCACCAGACTCGCGCGACCCTCCGCGTCGATCATCGCGGTGGCCTCGTCGGCGATCAGAAGAGCGGGACGCCGAGCCAGGGCCGACGCCACGGCAAGTCGTTGCAGCTGGCCGCCGGACAACGACGACGTGTCCCGCTCGCCCAGACCTGCCAGCCCGACTTCGGACAGTACCGATTCGACGTCGATGTCGTAGCCGGGCGGAAGCCCCCACACGACGTCGTCGGCGACGCGGCTGCCCAGCACCTGACTTTCCGGGCGTTGCAGCACGACGGCCGTTCCTCCGGTCAGTCCGAGTCCGGCTGTGCCCGGGCGTTCCACCGTCCCCGACGTCGGCTCACGGCCCGCGAGGATGCGTGCGAGTGTGGATTTGCCCGACCCGTTGTGTCCGACGACGGCAACGAACTCACCGAGCTCGATCCGCAGGTCGATGTTGTCCAGTGCGGCGAATGTGCTGTCCGGATAACGGAATCCGACGCCGCGCAGTTGTACCGGAAGTGGTCCGACGGCACCGTCCGTTGCGACGGGCAACCGGTCGATCACCGGGATGGTGGCGAGCCGATCCAGGACGGCGCCGAGGATCAGCCAGGCGAACAGGGCGCCGAAGACGATCGACAGTGTGGTCGTGCCGAGAATCCACCACCACCAGTGATCGAGGATGGTTCCGACGCTGTCCCGCAGAACATTCGCGGGGGTGACGAGGAATTCGGCCCGAGACATCAAGCGGGCCAAGCCTTCCACGGTGTTCTCGATGGTCCGCAGAAACAGCTCTCGCAGTGGCGACAGAATCAGCAGCAGGCCGACCATGATTGCCCCGATTGCCGGACCCACCACCATCGACGTGGCCAGAACGGACAGCAGCCCCTGCTTCTTCCGTTTGGCCCGGCCGACGAGGCCACCCAGGATCGCGGACATGGCGACGGTGAACGCGGTGGTGGTGCCGGCTGCGACGAACGCCACGAGCACGCCCGCAACCGCCGCTGCCACGAGTGCTCGGGTGCGGTGACGCTGCACCACGACGGCCATCGGCACGGCCGCCACGATCTGAAGCGCCGTGGCCATGGGAACGAGAATCGCGACGACCGACAGGGCGACCGCGAAACTGCTCATCACCGCTGCCGTAGCCAGCTCGGTAGGCGATAGAGCCCCGGACGTGCGAGGCTCGGCGGGGCTGACTGTCACTTGTCCAGTGTGCCAGCAACCGAGATGGGCGTTTCACGCTCTGCGACCGAAAGAGGCACAGCACAGTGATCACAGTCGACGAAGAGGACTGGGAAACCCCCGTCGGCGCGCAACTGCGCGCAGCACAACGCGCTGAACTGGACGCGCGTTACGGCAACAGCAACCACGAGCCCGGCGCGGCGCCCACCTCCGAGGACATCCTGGTGTTCGTCGTCGCACGGGACGACACCCACGTCGGAATCGGGTGCGGGGCGCTACGACTGCTCGACGAGGGCGAAGCGGAAATCAAACGGATGTACGTCATCCCTCCCGAACGGGGACGAGGCGCTTCGGTGGCGATACTGCGACGGCTGGAAACCAGTGCCCGAAATCGGGGGATCCGTGTCCTCAAACTGGAGACCGGATCCGGACAACCCGACGCCGTTCGCTTCTACGAGCGCGAGGGGTACTCCCGCATCGACGGATTCGGGCCTTACACAGACTCTCCGACATCCATCTGTTTCGAACGGACGCTGTAAGCCAGGATCCAAGACACACAACAAGAGCACCCGACCAGGTCGGGTGCTCTTGTCATGTCTTCGGGTAGGTCGAGTCCGACTACCTGGTTCGCTGGCTCGTCGCCGGGCCCGCGGGACGGCGACGACGGCCACCGCCTGCGGCGTGCTGCCGCTGATCCGGCTGTCCCTGGCTGGAGCGTCCCTGGCTCGGCTGGCCCTGCCCGGAACGCGCCTGGCCCGAACGGGTCTGCTGCCCGGACTGCGCGCGGTCACCCTGGCCGGCGCCACGAGCACTACCACCACGAGCACTACCGCCACGAGCACTGCCACCACGGGCACTGCCGCCGCGGGGTGCGCCGTTGCGGGGCCGAGGGGTTCCCTGACGCTGCGGTTGCGGTGCTGCCTTCGGTACGGGCTCGACGTAGCGAGCCTGCTCGCCCACGAGTTCTGCAACCTGCGGTGAATCTGCCGTGACGCGGACGGGAGTCACCGTGATCGCGGCCTTGCGAAGCAGCACGGCAGTGTCCTTGCGCTGCTCGGGAAGGACGACGGTGACGACGTCTCCTGCGCTTCCAGCTCGGGCGGTACGGCCTGAACGGTGCAGGTAGGCCTTGTGCTCGGCAGGCGGGTCGACGTGCACGACGAGCTGAACGTCGTCGACGTGGACTCCGCGAGCCGCGACGTCGGTAGCGACGAGAACTCGAGCGGTGCCGGACGAGAACGCGAGCAGGTTCCGGTCACGGGCAGCCTGAGACAGGTTGCCGTGGAGGTCCACCGACGGGATACCCGCCTCGGTGAGCTGCTTGGCAAGCTTGCGCGCCTGGTGCTTGGTGCGCATGAACAGGATTCGGCGGCCGGTGCCCGACGCCAACTGCTGAACGAGCTTCTTCTTCGCCTCGACACCGTCGACCTCGAACACGCTGTGGGTCATGGCTTCGACGTGCGACGTTGCTTCGTCGACGGAGTGTGTGACCTGGTCGGTGAGGAATCGCTTGACGAGCTTGTCGACTCCGTTGTCCAGCGTCGCAGAGAACAGCAACCGCTGTCCCTTCTGCGGTGTGGCAGCGAGGATCCGGGTCACGACGGGAAGAAAGCCGAGATCGGCCATGTGGTCGGCCTCGTCGAGGACGGTGATCTGCACGCCGTCGAGGCTGACGTGGCGCTGCTTCATCAGGTCTTCGAGGCGTCCCGGGCAGGCGACGACGATGTCGACGCCTGCGTTCAAGGCGGACACCTGGCGGCCCTGGGACACACCGCCGAAGATCGTGGTGACCTTCAGCTTGTAGGCGGCCGCCAGCGGTTCGATGGCGACGGCGATCTGGGTCGCCAGTTCACGAGTGGGGGCGAGGATCAGCCCACGCGGACGACCGGGCTTGCGGTTGCCCGCGAGCTGGCCGGCGAGGCGAGCGACCATGGGAATGGAGAACGCGAGGGTCTTGCCGCTTCCGGTCTTTCCACGTCCGAGCACGTCGCGTCCGGCGAGTGTGTCGGGAAGAGTGTCGGCCTGGATGGGGAAGGGCTCGGTCTTGCCTTGTGCTGCAAGTGCCTCGGCGAGTGCATTCGGCACGCCGAGTGAAGCAAAGGTAGTCATAGTGATGGGTTGCGCCTTTCGGGCATGGTGCTGCACCGCAAGGTTCACTGCTGTGACCTGTGAGTGCAAGGTTGGCGAGACTGCCGGTGGGCAATTTCGATCGCCGTAAGAAAAGCCTGTGCAGGGTGCACATGGACAACACGGCCGAAGCCGGGCGGAAGTTGAAGCATTCCACGACGTCTGGCGTGCAGCTACACACACCGTTGCCCAGTGTAACCGCTGAACCCTCCATCGCCTTCCCGGAGTGACGTATCAGGCAGCTCTGTGGGTCGTCGCCAGCAGTTTTGCCGCGTATTCCTCGGCGAACTCGTGTTCGACGAACGAGCAGTACCGTCGTGCGACCGGCATCGGGGGCGCCTGCGAGCTGTACCTGTGCCCGGTAGGAGTCTCGAAGTCGTAGACATGGATCGCCCGCGGCTCCTGTCGCTTCGGTGTGGACGTCCACCCGTCGGCTTCTTTGGCGTAGTTGCACGCGGCGCACAATCCCGCTCCGTTGTGCGCACTGGTTGCACCGCCGTGTGCGTGGGAGCGAATGTGGTCGCGGTGACGTATCGGGGCGTCGCACCACGGTGTGCGGCACGTTCGGTCACGCACGTCGATCAGCGTGGCCAACGCTGTGGGAAAGCTCCGCGCCTTGGATTCCATCGCGGTCAGAGCGCCGGAGAGTGGTTCCGCGTACAGCTTGCGCAGCTCGGTGCGCACAGGTGATGCGGCGGCGTCGGCGACGAGCTTGCGTGCGATCGACGCGGGGATCTCGCCGTAGCCGCTCAGATGAGCCGGCTTCGAGTCGTGTCCGAACAGCGTCTCGTCGGAGATGACGAGATTGACCGACACCGCGGCCCCCGAGGCTGCGTGCGCTGTACCGGTGATGCGCTCGAACGCGAGGTCGGCCATGATCTGATCGCGGGTGCGACGTTCGTCCCCCACACCGACCAAGGAGTCGGCGTCTCTTCGTAGAGTTGCCCACATCGAGACACCTCTGTCCATCGATGTCATCACCTTGAACTCGCACATGAAGTCGGGATGCGGCCGAGTGCTCGCACGGCGTTGTTCGAACGCTCTTGCTTTCCTCCTCGCCACGGAGGCGGGGTCCAGTTCAGCTGCCAATGTCCGGGCTCGACGCTCGATCGCGTTGTCTCCCAGATTCTTCAAGGTTGCCGAGTCGGAGCACAATTGCTCGTCGATCGACCGCCTGTCCTCTGCGGTCAAGCACGCAGTTTCTTTGGCGATCAGAGTTGCTCGCCACTCGTTCAGCTCACCCGAACGCAGGCGTGCGTGGGTATGGGGCATCTCGTGGACGAGGGCCCGGGCGAGGCCCAACAGCCGGCCACCCTTGTTCGGTGACTCACGACGGGCGAGGCCGATCTGCGACGCGACTCCCTTGCGCCACTCTGCCTTCGGTCGACCCTTCGCCTTACGTTCTGCGGCAATGCTGTTCGCCACGGCGTCCGTGACGGTGGCTTGGTGCGCGGAGCCCGCGCTCTTCAAGTCCTCGAGCGCGGAGATGAGGTCGATTCCCGCCGCCGCGTCGTCGTCGAACTCGCTGGTGCGCAGACGGGCCACGAAACCGAGTACTTCTGAAGCGTTCACAAGTCCCCCCAAGGAATGCATTCGAACGTATGTTCTACAGTAACCGACGGGGGCTCACGCCGCAACCACGCGCTTCCCTCAGTGGCGAACGGCTTGGTATCGTTCGCGCATCGACACATATTCTCTGTGAACCAGGCCTCTCACGACGGCTGTGTACGCCGCGCACGCGCGGTGGTGATTACGTGCGCCACGGGAGGAACCCGATCGAGGGTTCCCAGCTCCCGTGCCGTACCGAGCCCAACATTCATCGGAGTTCTTTCACCATGTCGTCGACACCTCTTCCCTTCACGTCTTCCATCGGCGCCCGCGCTGAACTGCGGGCAGACTGCAGCAACTGTTTTGCCCTGTGCTGCACAGCTTTAGGATTCTCTCGATCGGCGGATTTCGCCGAGGACAAGGCAGTCGGTGCACCGTGCCGACACCTCGGGTCGGATCACTCCTGCACTGTTCACGACAGTCTTCGCAGCCGCGGTTTTCGTGGGTGCACGGTATTCGACTGCTTCGGCGCAGGGCAGGCTGTGTCGCAACGTCTTTTCGGCGGTGTCGGCTGGCGTGATCGACCGGACACGCGTCAGTCGATGTTCGCGGCGTTCACGACCGTCAAGCTACTGCACGAAATGCTCTGGTATCTGGCCGAAGTGGGGGAGCGCACGTACGACCCGGATCATGCGGACGAAGCACGCAGCGTCACGAACACGATCACCACGCTGACGGCATCAGGTCCCGAGGAGGTGCTCTCGGCCGACGTCGAGAACCTTCATCTCACCGTGAGAGTGCTTCTGATGGACGTCAGCGCTGAAATACGGTCTCGCTACTTCGCCGAAGGGGATCGCCGGGATCGACGGCTGACACCGGGCGCGGACCTGGCTGAAATCGACCTGCGCGGACTGCCCCTGTGCGGAGCCGATCTTCGTGGCGCGTGCCTCATCGCGGCGGACCTTCGACACTGCGATGTCACGGGCGTCGACCTGCTCGGAGCAGACCTGCGAGACGTACGCGTCGAGGGAACAGATCTCTCGGGTGCTCTGTTTCTGACCCAGTCGCAGGTGAACTCCGCGCAGGGTGACGAACGAACACGCCTTCCAGCCGGGATCGAACGCCCACGGCATTGGAACGCGGAGTGACCGAAGTGCCCTCGGCAGGATTCGAACCTGCGACCTACCCTTTAGGAGAGGGTTGCTCTATCCCCTGAGCTACGAAGGCGAGTTGTGCACGTGCGAGTGTACCGGCTCCCTTGGGCGAGATGAACTCGTGCCCGCTACGCCCATCGAGGGCTGGTGAACGCGAGAAGCCGCCCACACGAATGTGGGCGGCTCCGCTGACAGTGTCCGCCAGTGCGCCTCTCGGCAAGAGGCCGCTCGAAGCGGCAATGTGTTGGTACCCGGGGCATGGATCGAACACTGTCGATCGGTTCAACTCATGCCGGTGGAAAATGATTCCCCGCGTCGCCGACGGACGTTCTAGGCAGCGCCCTGTGCTGCTTCCAGTCTGCGAGCGACCAGAGCTGCCTGCAGATGGCGGATGCCCGACGGCCGTGTCGGGTCGAATCCGGTGAGCTGCGCGATTCTCTTGAGGCGGTAGTCGACCGTATTGGTGTGCAAGTGCAGTTGCCGCGCGGACCGCTGACGGTTGAGGTCGTGCGAGATGTGGATCTCCAGCGTTTCCAACAGTTCCGGTGACGCGTCGAGCGGTTCGAGGATCTGCCGGAGGTGGCGTCGTCCTGGGCCTGGGCGCGTCAGCTGGTACTCGAGAACCAGATCGTCCATCCGGTACAACCCTGCCGGGCGGTGGAGTTGGTGCGCGAGCGCAAGCAGTTCGTGCACCTGGTCCGCGGCCGTCGGGATGTCCGCGGTGGCTGCTTGTTCGGCGGTGACGGTGAGTTGTACTTCGGCGGCCGTGCTGAGGCGGTGCACGAGTGCTTCCACCCATTCCTCGTCCTGCACGCCGGGAATGAGGACGGTGCCGCCTTCGGTGCTGAGCATCGACAGGGGGCTACGTCCGCAGACGGTGGCCAGTTCGGCTTGGACCCGCCGGAGTTTGCGGCGAGCAGCGACGGTGCGTTGGATTGCCGGATCGTTCTCGTCGGGATGAGGCGGCACGGACAGAGCGAGGACGAGGTAGCTGTCCGCGAGCTCGATGCCGGACTGCCGAGCGATCGAGACGGCGTTGTGTCCGCTGAGCAAGGAGGACACGAGGGTGTGCGCGGCGGTGTGGTGCTCGCTCGCGACGGACTGCAGTTCCTCGACGTAGCTCTTCGACGCGGCGATCGAGACTTTCTCCGACAGCAGGACGAACATCCGTGCTGCTTCGATCAGATCGCTCGTGTCGCCTTCGCCTGCGCGCTTGGACACCAGGTTCCAGCCGATCTGAATCCCTTCGTGGTACACGGTCAGTACCGATTCCAGCGGCACGCCCTCGCGTGCCCACTGGCTGGCCTTGGCGCGGAGCTCTGCCAGGTCGCTTTCGTTGGGCGGGCGTCGTTCGTCGAGCATCTGCACAGCGATGCTGATGCATTTGACGGTGAACTCGGTGACGTCGCCGTGCAGTTGTTCGCCGGGCAGCGAGCCGCAGGGTGTATTGGCCGCGAAGTGGCCGACCAGCAATCGCGCGACAGCGCGGAAGTCGCGGAGCGGCGCCGACGCCGGCTGGCCGGCAACCATGATTCCGAGGCTTGTCGTGTTGTGAGCGGTCACAGATCAGCCTTTCGTGTAGGAACTTCAGCTCTGTCCGAAAAAAAGTTACTGATGCGTATTGTTGCGCATCCACGCAAAAATGGTTGGAAACTTGACCGAAACCCCGGCGATTCTGAACCCGAAGTTTGTTTTCAGGCGTCTAACAAACTTGATCATAGGATGTTATCAACGCGTTATCCAGTCTTTCAACGGAGAAATTTGTGAAGGCTCTCAACTCGTCTCGGATTCGGGTTGCGACATTGCCTAAACAATCCGGGGAACCTACTCACGGTGCCGATCGTGGGCTTAGCGTCGTCGTGTGCCGAACGGAGTCTGTGGTCGGCACAGAGAATCGGATCCGATCACGAGGGGGTGGGGACAGTGAACGGAGCACCAGGTCGAACGACCTTGCTTCGAGATCTCGAGCCAGTGATCGAGCAGAGACTCGAGCGTCATCTACGTACCGCGCAGAGGTGGGACCCGAGCGCCTACGTTCGTCCGGAACTGTATTGGGGGCAGCGCCGCTCGTCGCTGACCGAGACGGCGAAGGCCGCGCTCGTCACCACGCTGCTCACACACAACAACACTGCGCTCGCCGACCCGGCCCGGGAACTCTTCACGAGTTCACCTGCGTGGGCCGAGTGGAGCGCGGTCTGGTCCGACGAGAAGCGTTCACATGCGGATGCGATCCAGCGATACCTGGTCGCCACCAAGAGCGTCGACGCCGTCGCGCTGGACCGAGCGAGGGTGCAGTGCACCACCATCGGGATCGAGTCGTCGATGGAGGGCGACAACTTCCTTCGCTCGATCGTCCACTCCACGATCGATGTCATGGCGACGATGGTGAGCCACCGCAACACGGCCGTCGAGTGCGCGGATCCGGTGGCGGAGGAGCTGCTCGGGCGCATCGTGGCCGATCAGGAGCGGCACGTGGCGTTCTTCTCCGACGTCGTCGCGGGTGCTTTGGAGTCTGCGCCGGCGCAGACGCTCAAGGCGATCACCGAGGTTCTGATGAATTTTCAGCTGCCCGGGAGTGGGCTCGTCGGTTTCGAGCGCAGCGCAATGCTGCTCGCCCGCGACGGAATCTACGATCTCCGTCTGCATCTCGACGACGTGCTCCTTCCCGCTGTACGGATGTGGCGCATCTTCGATCGGTCGGCCGTGGATTCGTCCGACCGCAATCGCAGGATCCTGTCCGACTTCCTCGATGACATGGAGGTCCAGGCGACCACCTTCGAGCAACTGCGGATTCGCGCTCGTGCGCGGGACGCAGCAAGACTGCGCGCGTCCTAGAACGCTCGCACGAGACCCCCGGGGGGTCTGTGGGAAGGCGCCCTCTCTCCGGTTCTCCGATGATTGCTCTCGGAGAACCGGAGAGAGGGTACTTGCCGTTCGAGAACCCGCATGCGCCCGTGGTGTGGACTATCGTGTGGGGCGGCACAGCGAGCGGAGGCAGCCACGTGAGCAGCAGCACCATCGTCGTCGGAATCGACGGGTCGGAAGCGTCGGATCTGGCGGTCGTGTGGGCCGCGCAGACAGCGTCCAATCGGGATTGCACCCTGCGGATCGTCGCCGCTGTCGACCTTCCTTCCTATCTACCCGAGGACAACGACGTTCGAGCCGTGTTCGGCTCTCGGCTCGTCGCCGCGGAAACCCTTGCGCGTGAAAGCATCGAGGGCTCCGCGTTGTCCGTCGTGACCGAGGCTCGGGACGGAACGGTCGTCGACGTTCTGCTGTCCGAGTCCGAGAACAGCGCCCTCGTCGTCCTGGGTGCACGCGGGCTGGGCGAATCGGATTCCGGACTGCTCGGATCTGCTGCCATTGCACTCACCGCCCACGCGTCGTCCCCTGTCGTCGTGGTTCGGGGCCGCAGTATCGACGGACGCCCGCCCACAACGGGGCCCGTCGTCGTCGGAGTCGACGGGTCCGCCGTCGGCCAGGCAGCGGTGGCAGCGGCCTTCGACGAGGCGTCGCACCGCGGTGCGCCCCTGGTTGCGGTGCATGTATGGGCCGACGTGGCCCTCGCTCCGATGTCGGCCGTGCCACTGCAGTGGGACGACATCGCGTCGTCGGAGGAAGCGGTTCTGGCGGAAAGCCTTGCCGGATGGCAGGAGAAGTATCCCGATGTCGAGGTCAGGCGAGTCGTCGCGCAGGACAGGCCGGTGCGGGTGCTCGCACAGTTGTCCGAGCAAGCGTCGCTGATCGTCGTCGGGAATCGCGGCCGCGGTGGTTTCCGCGGGATGTTGCTGGGCTCGACCAGCTACGCCCTCATCCACTCGGCGGACTGCCCCGTACTGGTTGCCCGAGGCGAGTCCTGACGCGGCAGAGTATGCCGAACTAGACGGCGACGGTCAGTAGGAACGCGACGTCCTCGATTGCTTCGACGCTGTGGCGGGCATCCGGCACGACGAGGAGGTCGCCTGCCGAGCCCTTCCAGGACTTCTCGCCGCTCACCAGGGTGAGCTGACCGCTGATGACGAGGACGGTGGACTCACCGGACAGGTCGTGCTCGGCCAGTTTGTTCCCGGCGGCCAACGCGACGACCGTCTGGCGCAGGTGACGCTGGTGCCCGCCGTAGACGGTCTGCGAACTGCGGCCACTCGACGTGCCCACGGCGAGCTTCAATTGCTGGCGGGCAAGGGCGGTGAGTGACTTCTTGTCCATGCGCCCCAGTATGGCCCAACCGCAGCCGCGGTGAGGGGCATCGGAGCGAAATCCGCTGTGAATCAGGTAGTTCGGTAAGCCTTGCCGTACTGGTTCCAGCGGAAGCGGTGGCCGCTCTTCTCGCTGACACGCCACTCGCCGAGCGTTGCCGCCCAGCCGTCGGGAATGTGCGGAGCACGAGTTTCTCCCTCGACCGAGAGGTCGATCTCGGTGACTTCCAACCGTGTCGTGAACGGCAGTGCAGCGCGGTAGATTTCGCCGCCGCCGATGACCCAGACCTCACCGTCGACGAGGGCGAGCGCGTCCTCGACGCTGCCGGCGGTGTCTGCTCCGTCGGCGTGCCAACTGCGGTCTCGGGTCACGACGATGTTGCGCCGACCGGGCAGCGGTCGAAATCGTTCCGGCAGCGAATCCCACGTCCTACGACCCATGACGACGGGATGGCCGCGGGTGATCTCGCGGAAGTGAGCCATGTCCTCGGGGATGTGCCACGGGATGGTCGTGCCGTCGCCGATGACTCCGTCGTGGGCCTGTGCCCAGATGGCGCCCACCGTCGTCGGGCTCATACAGCGACCGGCGCCTTGATGGACGGGTGGTGCTGGTACCCGACGACCTCGATGTCCTCGAACTGGTAGTCGAAGATCGAATCGCGCTGTGCAAGCTTCAGTTTCGGGTACGGGAACGGTTCCCGGCTCAGTTGCTCGGCAACTTGCTCGCGGTGGTTGTCGTAGATGTGGCAGTCGCCGCCGGTCCACACGAAGTCGCCGACTTCGAGGCCCACCTGCGCAGCGACCATGTGCGTCAGCAGTGCGTAGCTGGCGATGTTGAACGGAACTCCGAGGAACAGATCGGCGCTGCGCTGATAGAGCTGGCAGGACAGTTTGCCGTCGGCGACGTAGAACTGGAAGAAGGCATGGCAGGGCGGCAGTGCCATCTGCGGAATCTCGCCGACGTTCCACGACGAAACGATGTTGCGTCGCGAATCGGGATCCGAGCGCAGAAGGTCGAGAGCAGCCGAGATCTGGTCGATGTGCTCGCCCGACGGTGTCGGCCACGACCTCCACTGGACCCCGTAGACGGGACCGAGTTCACCGTCGGGTGCTGCCCATTCGTCCCAGATGGTGACGCCGTGCTCCTGCAGCCAGGACACGTTGGAGTCGCCGCGGAGAAACCACAGCAATTCGTAGACGATCGACTTCAGATGCACCCGTTTGGTGGTGATCAGCGGGAATCCCTCGGCGAGGTCGAACCGCATCTGGTGGCCGAAGACGCTGGTCGTGCCCGTCCCGGTGCGGTCGGACTTGGCGGTGCCGGTCGCGAGTACGTGCCGCAGCAGATCCTCGTACGGGGTGGAAACCATGTGGAACATTATGCGCCCCGTTCCGTCGGACCACGCCGAGCACCCGCCCAGCATTGTGTCGATAGTGCGAGAGTGTCGACGCCGAGCGCATAATTGCCCCATGCCCGAGTTGCCCGAAGTCGAAGCTCTCGCGGGTTTTCTCCGTGAGCACGCCGTCGGCGCCGTGATCGGTCGTGTCGACATCGCCGCACTGAGCGTGCTCAAGACGTTCGATCCGCCGATCACGGAGTTGCAGGGACGAGACGTGACCGACGCGGCGCGGTTCGGCAAGCACCTGGCTGTACAGGCAGGGGATCTCTGGCTGATCACGCATCTGTCCCGGGGCGGATGGCTTCGGTGGACGGACAACCCGTCGGCGGCTCCGCCGAAACCAGGGAAGGGTCCGCTGGCGCTCCGTGTCCACTTCTTCACGCCGGAGGGGCTGACACCCGCCATCGACCTCACCGAAGCGGGCACGAAGAAACGGTTGGCAGTCTGGGTGGTGCGTGATCCGCAGGAGGTGCCGGGCATTGCTCGCCTCGGTCCCGACGCCTTGGCCGTCACGGAAACGGAATTCGCCGACATCATGAAGGGAACGACGGCTCGACTGAAGACGGTTCTCGTCGACCAGTCGATGTTGGCCGGGATCGGCAACGCCTACTCCGACGAGATCCTCCACGTGGCCAAGCTTTCACCGTTCGCATCGTCGGGCAAGCTCGATCCCGAGTCGGTCGGAGTGCTGTACGCCGCGATGCGCGAGGTGCTGCTGGACGCCGTCGCCAGGTCGACCGGTCAGGATGCGGCCCGGCTCAAGGGCGAGAAGAGGTCGGGAATGCGGGTGCATGCCCGGGCGGGTCTGCCGTGTCCGGTCTGCGGGGACACCGTCCGCGAGGTCTCCTACGCCGAACGTTCCTTCCAGTACTGCGCGACGTGCCAGACATCCGGCAAGATCCTGGCGGATCGCCGGATGTCCCGCTTGCTCAAGTAGCGGACGCTTCGGTCTTCTGGCTCGCGTAACCGCGGTAGCCCTCCCAGGCCCGTCGCCGATCGCTGCGCGGGTCACGTTGGACCCGGGTTCTGGTGTCGAAAATGAGTGTCTCGCGGGTACTTTCGTCGTACTTCGGCCAACTCGGGAGCGGCGAGCCCGTGCGCGCGAACTCCAACCACTGCGACTGGACGTGTTCGGTGACCTCCTGGAAGGCGCGTCGTCCACCGGGAACGGTCATCAACTTGCCGAACGACGTCTCGTTGATTCCGAACACTGCGAACAGTTCGAATCCATGTGTGGCGTCGAGTCCGAGCCACTTCATCACCCGCGGCGCGAAATCGAATCGATAGCTGTAGGTCGGAGCCCTGCGCGAGTGTGTTTCCGCGACCTCGATGGACGGTTTCCAGAACGTGAAATCGCCTCCGACGTCGATCGCTGCCGATTCCTGCGGATAGTCGGGGTACGCCTCGAGGACAACGTCTTTCGCGGCAGGGTCGGTCAGTGCGAAGAGTGTGTCGATGCGTGACGGATTGGTCGGGAGGGCGTCGAGCACCTTGGGGAACAGCGTGCCCTCACGTCCGTTGGTGCCGATGATCAGCGGAACCGCGTGGGCAGTGCCGTCGGCGCAGGCGTCGACCGGGTTCTTCGGCAGAAAGTCACCGTCGACTACCGGGCCGAACGGATGGAGGCCGGGAGTGCTCTTGACGACCGACAGAGCCAGCTTCGAGCCCGTGCTGCCGAGAGTCTTCACGTCGGCGCTGTCCAGGGTGCTCGCTACGTTGCCTCCGTCGCCGAGGAGTTCGACGAACTGACGTGCCCAGTCCGTCGCTCGGTCCTGGGTGGCGACGAGTCCGGGAGCCGAACTTTCTGCGATGGCCCGCGCGAACAAACCCTTCGCCGACGGTGTTGCCAACAGAGTCGTCACCGCGTTGCCGCCGGCGGATTCGCCGAAGACGGTGACGTTGTCCGGATCGCCACCGAACGCGCTGATGTTGCGCTGCACCCATTCGAGCGCGGCCACCTGATCTCGCAAGCCGAGATTGGAGTCGAATTGCCTGGTCGGTGTCGAGAACTGGGAGAAGTCGAGGTAACCGAGCGTGCCCAGGCGGTAGTTGATGGACACGTAGACGATTCCGTCCCCGTCCTTCAGCGCCCGACGCACCAACGAGCCCCCGCCGTAGAGCGGGGTGGCCGACGTTCCCAGCGTGTAGGCGCCGCCGTGGATGAAGACCATGACCGGCAGAGACCCCACGCTCCGGCGTCCGGGAGCCAGAACGTTGAGGGTGAGGCAGTCCTCGCTCGACGGTTGGTACTTGTTCACCGACAGCATGGTTCCGCGCTTGTGCTGGACCGAGGCGTTGCCCCATTCGGTGGCGTCCCGCACTCCGGTCCACGGCGCTACCGGCTGTGGTGCGCGCAGGCGGAGCGGGCCCACCGGAGGAGCTGCATAGGGGATTCCCCGCCACGTGACGAGGTCACCCACGGTCTTTCCCTGCAGGACGCCGTCCACGGTGGTGACTCTGGTGTTCGCGAGCATGACACGCAGTCTACGCGGAGATCTTACCGACGGGTAAGTATCGGGGAGTATGGACAATCGGGGTCATGGAGTTCCAGTACCGCGCCGATGTGGTGCAACTGCTCGTCTCGCCCGCCCACGCGTATTTCGGCCGCGCCAAGGACGGACCTGCGAAGGAGGTGCCGACGCAGTTCCCCGAACAGGTGGACATCGTTGCGCACAAGGGAATTCGCGGTGACCGCTTCTTCGGCGTCAAAGCGCACACCGAAGCCGCGGTGACGTTCCTGGCCGCCGAGGCGTGGTACGCCGTCGGCGACGCACTCGGAATCTCGATGCCCGACACCGCGGTGGCCAGGCGAAACATCGTCGTACGCGGTCTGGAACTCGATCCGTTGCGCGGTGAGGAATTCGAGCTCGATTCCGGTGACGGTCCGGTGAGATTTCGAGGCGGCAGGCCGGCGCATCCCTGCGTGTGGATGGACACCATGGCGGCCGAGGGTGCGCGCAAGGCTCTGATCGGCCGCGGAGGGCTCCGCGCCGAGCCGCTCGCCGACGGGATTCTCCGCGTGGGAACCGTGGTCGTCGGATCGCCCGTCGAACTGCGTGCCGTCGACGCGGCACGGCAGGTCAAACGGGCTCAGCCACTCCGCGACGGGCGATGAACCCTAACCGCGCCGTGATTCGAGGAGGCGCAGCCAGACTTCGCTGACCGTGGGGTACGACGGTACGGCGTGCCACAAGTCGTCGAGCGTCACCTTGCCGACGACGGCGACGGTGGCGGCGTGGACCAGTTCGTCGACGCCGGGTCCGACGAAGGTGGCGCCGACCACGATGTCCTTCGCTCTGTCGACGACCAACTGAGCGTGCCCGGAGTAGTCGTCCTGCTGAAGCGACGATCCCGCGACCTCGATGTCGACCCCGAGGATTTCGACGTCGATGTCCGCCGAACGCGCCCGCTTCTCGGTGAGACCGACGGACGCGACCTGCAGCGGGGTGAACACCACCTGCGGCACCTGTCCGTGATCGGCCGAGGCGGTGAAGCGCTTGCCGTTCAACGGCTTTCCGTCGGCGCGGGCGGCGATGACGTCGCCGACCACGCGCGCTTGGTATTTGCCCATGTGGGTCAGCGGCGCGCGACCGTTGATGTCGCCTGCCGCATAGAGCCAGGGGACACCGGGTACCTGGAGGTGGTCGTCGGTGTCGACGTAACCTCGATCGTCGACCCCGATGGACGACAGACCGAGGTCGGCGCTCGCCGGCGTGCGGCCTGCGGCGACCAGGATCTCGTCGACGACGATCTTCTCGCCGTTCACCGTCAATTCTGCTGCGCCACCATGGATTCTGCCGATTCCCGTGTCCGACGCGTCCGGCCGCGACACGGCTGTGAGGTCGGCGTCGAACAGAATCGTCGCGCCGCGGGATCGAAGCGCGTCGGCGACGAGGTCGCTCGCGAAGGGTTCGGCGCTCGCCAGCAGGGCCGAGCCGCGCACGATCATCGTCACCTCGGCGCCGAACGACAACAGCCACGTCGCCGCTTCCGACGCCACCACACCGCCTCCGATGACGGCGACTCGGTGGGGGATCTCGTGAATGTTGGTGGCGTCGCGGGAAGTCCAGGGGAGTGCGTCACGCAGGCCAGGGGTGCCCGGAACCGACGCGGTGGTCCCGGTCGCGAGGACGACGGCGTGCCGGGCCGTCAAGGTGCGCCCGCCGACGTCGACCGTTCGGTCTCCGGTGATGCGGCCGTGGCCGCGGACCACGGAGATCCCGGCGGACTCGGCCCACGACACCTGCGAGGAATCGTCGAGGGAATGGGTGAAGGATTCCCGACGCGCCAGCACGGCGTCGACATCGAGGCCGCGGTCGCCGACGAGTTCCTTCACCCCCGGCATGTTGCGTGCGGTGGTGAGCACTTCGCTGGGCCGCAGCAACGCCTTGCTGGGCATGCACGCCCAGTAGGAACACTCGCCGCCGACGAGTTCGTGCTCGACGACCACCGCGGTGCGGTCGCTGCCTGCGATGGCGTAGCTCGCGGCGTTCTCGCCGACGGGGCCCCCGCCGACGACGATGACGTCGAATTCGTCAGTAGTGTTCACGGTCATCTTTCAAGAGTGGCATAGGGTCTTCGGGCATGGGGACGATGCGGAACAAGATTCTGATCACCGGTGCAAGCTCGGGGCTCGGTGAGGAGATGGCCAAGCGATTCGCCGCGCAGGGTAAGGATCTGGCCCTGTGTGCCCGACGCCTGGACCGGCTGGAGGCGCTTCGCGACGAGCTGATCGTGGCCAACCCCGGCGTCACCGTCGCCGTCAGAGCGCTGGACGTGACCGACCACGATGCCGTGGGCCGGGTGTTCGGCGAGTTGCACGACGAACTCGGTGGACTGGATCGGGTTGTCGTCAACGCGGGGCTCGGCAAGGGCGCAAAGATCGGTACCGGCCGCGCCGACGCCAATCTCGCCACCGCCCGAACCAATTTCGTCGGCGCGCTGTCACAGATCGAGGCAGCGCTGGAGATTTTCCGCAAGCAGAAGTTCGGGCACCTGGTGCTCGTGTCCTCGGTCAGTGCCGACCGCGGACTTCCCGGCCCCAAGGCGGTCTACTCCGCGAGCAAGGCGGGCGTTGCGGCGCTGGGTGACGCCTTGGCCACCGAACTCTCCGGCACCGACATCGTCGTCACGACGCTGTTGCCGGGCTTCATCGAGACGGACATGTCCGCGAAGGCCGGCGACAAGAGCGTGCTGACGGCGAGCCTCGACCAGGGCGTGACGGCGATGATCAGCGCAATCGAGAAGGAACCGAGGCGCGCAGCGCTGCCTGGCCTGAGGTGGCGGGGCATCGATGTCGCGCTGCGGTTCCTGCCCAATCGGATCACCGACAGGCTCGTCTGACGCGGTCTACTGGAGGTAGTGCTCCACCTGCTCGACGCTGCCTGCCTGTGCGTCGTCCGGGTCGAGCCCCGCGTCCAGACGCGCTCGGCGCTGCCGAAGCAGATCCCAGCACTGGTCGAGTGCGTGCTCGATCTTCGTCAGCTCGGCCTTTTCGTCTGCCGGATCGATGTCGCCTGCCTGGGTGTCGGACCGAAGTTTGTGCTCGGTGGCCACCAGCTGCTGGATCGTCGTGTAGATGTCGTGCTCGCTCATAGCGACCACGGTAGACCGGTACGAGCCGTGACGACCCCCTGCTACCACCAAATTCTCGGTGGTTCACCACGGCGTGGCGTTCAGACCTCGCCGGGCCAACACCTGGGCCGCGACCTCACCGAGAACAGTCGCGTATCGAGGCTCGGTACCGACGAGTGACAGCGTCGAACGGTTGTCGAGGAAGGACACGTAGGCCGAGACCGCAGTCGTGGTGCGTGCACGTCCGGCTCGTGGGTGAACAGCGCGCGTCGCGACGCTCGATGCGCGGTGCCCGCCGATCGATGCCACTGCCGCCGGGATGTCGCCGATGTTCGAGCACAGCACCCGAGCAGTTCCGGGCGCCGCCGTCAGTGCAGCGGCACGACGATCGGACAGCAGTTGCACCACCTCGGCAGGAAACCCACCGGGAGCACTGGCGGGACGGGAGAACGCGCTCTTGGTGGCCTGCTTGATCCCGTCGACGGTATCGGTCACCGACAGGTTCAGGGTTGCCATTCCGATGCGGTTCGTGCCGCCTCCGGTGGTCCGAAAGGGAACGTTGATGCGGATCGGTTGCGGCTCACCCAGTTCGGCGGCGATCTCCGTGACGACGGAAATGAACTCCGAGTTTGTCAGGACCGCCTCGACGTCGAAGGTTGCGCTGCTGCAGACGATCTCGTGTGTCGTCACGGCTCGCGACACTCGACGGTAGTGGGTCAGCTCGCGTCGGGACGCCTTCTCGAACGCCAATCGTGCCGCGGCACGCACGGATGCCGGCGCCACCCGTCTCACCAGAGACACCGCGTCCATCACATCCGACGTTCGGCGCGGGGCAGGCTCGGGTGCAGTGCCTTCGAACGCCACTCCGGCTGCTGCCACCAGTCCGGCAGCGTCGGCCAGGGTATGTGAACACGCCAATGACATGACGGTGCCGCCGGCGTCCGTGGTCGCCACCGCCATCCGCCAACCGGGTCCGAACTCCGGGTCGAGGTCCACGTCGGCCTGTCGGTCGGCCCAGTCGAGGATCTCGGAGGTCTTGATCGGCGAGGGTTCGAAGGCCAGCGGATAGGAGTGCGCCGCCTCGACCCAGCGTCGACGTGCGCCGGGAACTCTGGGGCTGACTATTCGTCGGCCCAGACGTCCGAGACTCAGGTTGGCGTGGACGGCAGCGAAGTCGACTCGGTCGACCGCGTCGTCGCTACGCCAAATACCCTGCAGTGCAATGGGTAAGCCGTAACCCCTGTGTGTTCTGAGGAAGATCTCGTCGACGACGGACAGTCGGCCCGGAGTCAACGCCCGTGTCTTCCCGCGCCCGACGCGAAGTGCTGTGCACCGCTGAGTGCATCTGCGGCCATCGAGATGGCGCCGTGCCGGAATTCGTTCACGATGGCCGCCTCCTCGTCGAGTCCGTCCTGCTCGAGCAGGGACAACCGATCCTCCCGCATGCAGGTCTGTGGCAGCAAGGCCAGTTCCGCTGCGAGTGCTTCGGCCTCGGAGCGGGCACGCCCGACAGGAACGACACGGTTGGCGAGACCGATGGCGAGGGCTTCCTCGGCGTCGACGGCGCGACCGGTGAGGATCAGATCCATGGCGCGCGACGTGCCGATCAACCGAGGAAGACGCACGGTACCGCCGTCGATCAGCGGAACGCCCCACCGCCGGCAGAAGACTCCGAAAGTGCTGTCGTCCTCGATGATTCGGAGGTCGCACCACAGAGCGAGTTCGAGACCGCCGGCAACCGCGTACCCGGAGACAGCGGCGATGACGGGCTTGGACAGGCGCATACGCGTCGGGCCCATCGGTCCGTCGCCGTGTTCGGTGGCGTGGTTGGAGCGTTCGGTGCCGAGCGCTTTGAGGTCTGCACCGGAACAAAAAGTTCCGCCCTCGCCCCACAGGACCGCAACTGCGGCCGTGTCGTCGGCGTCGAACTCCTCGAATGCGCTGACCAACTGCTCCGCAGTGGGACCGTCGACGGCGTTTCTCGCCTCCGGCCTCGACAGGACGACGGTGGTGACGGGCCCCGAGCGTTCGATCCTCACTGGCATGACTCGACCGTACTCGAGAGGGCTTGCCTGAAGCAATGAATCAGTGCTTCACTTCTTGGCATGCCCTACCGACGGACCTCCGCCGTACAAGCACGAATCGACGCCGGACGAGAGAAACTGTTCGACGCCGCCGTCGAGGTGCTGTCCTCACAGGGCTACCGAGGGCTGTCCATCGCGTCCGTGGCCGCAGCTGCGGGAGTGTCGGCGGGAAGCGTCTACACGCACTTCGACAGCAAGTCCGACCTCGTCGTCGCGATCTTCCGCACCGTCTGTGGACGGGAAGTTCAGGCCGTCGTCGACGCAGCCGGCGCGAGTGGAGCCCGCGGAATGAGCAATTCAGGCGCGAGTGGAGCCCGCGGAATGAGCAATTCAGGCGCGAGTGGAGCCCGCGGAATGAGCAATTCAGGCGCGAGTGGAGCCCGCGGAATGAGCCGAACGGGGTCAGGGAGCGTCGTGGAACGGGTCACGGCGATCGTCGAGACCTTCGCCGGGCGCGCGATGAAGAACCGCACCATGGCCTACGCGCTGCTGGCCGAGCCCGTCGACCCAGCCGTCGACGCCGAGCGTCTGGTGTTCCGCCGCAGCTTCGCCGCGGCGATCGGCGATGCCGTGGCCGACGGCATCGCGGCGGGGGACATCCCCGAGCAGAACGTCGAGATCGCTGCCGCGGCCCTCGTCGGAGCGGTGGGGGAAGTGCTCGTCGGCCCGTTGAGTCCGGACCGCACCGACACCGCCGACGTGATTCCGGATCTCGTTGCTTTCGCCCTGCGATCGTTAGGAGTGTCATGACCTTCCCAGCTACCCACACAGTCTTCAACCAGGTCCCCGATCTGCTTCCGTACGACACGTCCGACGACGCGTCGCTGCTCGAGGGTCTGCGCCGCGAGGGGGGCGGGTGGGCCGAGGACGAGGTTCGGCAGCTCGGAGCTCGTGCGGGAAGCGTCGAGGCCCAGGAGTGGGGACGCCTCGCGAACGAGAACCCGCCTGTCCTGCGCACGCACGACAGGTACGGCAATCGAGTCGACGAGGTCGAGTTCCATCCGCACTGGCACGATCTGATGAACGTCGCGATCGAGAACGGACTGCACGCGACGCCGTGGCAGGACGCCCGGCCCGGGGCGCACGTCGCCCGGGCGGCGAAGTTCTACGCGTGGGGCCAGGCCGACGCCGGCCACATGTGCCCCATCTCGATGACCTACGCGGCCGTACCCGCGTTGCGGCACAACCCGGACCTGGCTAAGACGTACGAACCGCTGTTGGCATCGACCCACTACGATTTCGGGCTCCGCATTCCCACCGACAAGCGCGGTCTGACCGCGGGGATGTCGATGACCGAGAAGCAAGGCGGCTCGGACGTCCGGTCGGGAACGACCACCGCGACGCCGTCCGCGGACGGCACGTACACGATGGTCGGACACAAATGGTTCACGTCCGCGCCGATGTCGGACATGTTCCTGACCTTGGCGCAGGCACCAGGCGGGCTGTCCTGTTTCCTGCTGCCGCGCGTACTGCCCGACGGCTCCCTCAACCGCATCCAGGTGCAACGGCTCAAGGACAAGCTGGGCAACAAGTCCAATGCGTCCGGTGAGCTCGAATACCTGGGTGCCACAGGGTGGCTCGTCGGCGATGAAGGCCGGGGTGTGAAGACGATCATCGAGATGGTCAACATGACCCGCCTCGACTGCGTCATCGGTTCCGCTGCAGGAATGCGCAATGCCGCCGTTCGAGCGGTGCATCATGCTCGCCACCGCTCCGCCTTCGGTGCCGCCCTGATCGAGCAACCGTTGATGCGGAATGTGTTGTCGGACCTGATCGTGGAATCGGAGGCCGCGACAGCGGCAATGATCCGCCTGGCCGGAGCGACCGACCGGTCCGCGCGTGGAGACACGCAGGAGACCGAATTGCGCCGAATCACGTTGGCCATCACCAAGTACTGGGTGTGCAAGCGTGCACCGTCCCACGCGGCCGAGGCGTTGGAATGTCTGGGCGGCAACGGGTACGTCGAGGAATCCGGTATGCCGAGACTGTTCCGTGAATCCCCGCTGATGTCGATCTGGGAAGGGTCGGGCAACGTCGCAGCACTGGATTCCCTTCGCGCACTGGCCAAGCAACCCGACGTGGTGGAGGCGTACTTCACCGAGGTCACGTCGGCAGCGGGGGCGGATTCTCGTCTGGACGACGCCATCGCGCGCGTGGGCAAGGAGCTCGCGGACAGCACCGACATGGAGTACAGGGCACGCCGAGTGGTCGAACTCATGGCACTGGTGTTCCAGGGTTCGCTGCTGGTGCGGCACGGTGATCCCGCGGTGGCCGACGCATTCTGCGCGAGCCGGCTGGGAGAAGACTGGGGAGGAGCATTCGGGACCCTGCCTACGGGACTGGACACCGCGGCGATAGTGGCCCGAATCTGAGGGTTACTTCGAGGTGGAGCTGTAGTGGCCCAAGGGTATTCGATTCGATGCGGCCTGCACGAACGCTCGGGCGATCCGGTCGGTGAATTCTCGCGGCGTGGACAGGTCCTCCCAGTCCCACTGCACCACCGTCCATCCGAGCTGTTCCATTCGATGTCGCTCGCGTCGACCATCGATGTCCGTCAGCACCGGATCTGCGCCGTACACCCCTTCACCCTCGTAGCGTCCGACGACTCCTTGATCCGGGTACAGGAACGGAGCACTTCCGACGTACCCGCCCACCTCGTCGTACACGGACTGCCTCAGCAACGGAGGTGGTAGCGGCAGCGTGTCCAACAACATCCTGCTGCGCGTTTCACCGGTGCTCTGACTGCGGCTCGACATCGACTGCACCGCCTGGCGTGCCTTGGCGATCCCGGTTCGGTTCCGGGCGTCGGTGAGCGCACCCTGAAGTTCCTGATGGGTGGTGAGCCCGGCGCGCATCGCGTAGTCGCCGATACAGACAGCCGGATGCAGTGGAAGCGACCGAGCCAGGTCCACGATCGTTCGAGTCGGCGCGGTGACCGGAAACCCGTCTCGCTCGGTCAGATCCGTGGGCGGAAGCGGCGACCCGTGCAGCACTCGCTGGCGCCCCTTCTTGCCCGCGTAGGACCGCGCAATGGTGAACGTGACCTTGTCCAGCGGAATGTCCCACGTTTCCATGCGATGCAGAACCGCCGCCGACACATGACTGAACACCGCGTCGGTGCTCGACTCCGCATAGATCGCCTCGGCGAGCACAGCATGGCGGCGATGCGCGTCGAGCCGTCGATAGACGTCCGCGCGCACGAAATAACCGCGCCGGATGGTGACGATCTCCCCGCTGGCACGGCCGCGTCGCAGATCGTCGTCGGTGTACCCCCGTGCAAGCGCCTCGGTGCGTGAGAACATCCTCTGCTGATCGAAGTCCATACTGAATTGGACGCACCGGAGGTCCGTTCGGTTCACTCCGGGCAAATCCACCCACCTGTTGTGAGTTTTCAGACCCACTCAACGCACAACAGGTGGGTGAATTTCAGGGTCGGTACGGGGGAAGCGGTTCGGCTCGAAATGTCCCCTCGGGTTCCGGCATTCGCGCTCCACGAGCAAGCATCCGTCGGACCCGTTCGGTCAGCGCGTCCGGTTGCGCAAGATCACGCCAGCTCGCCCGCGCGAACGGCCATCCAGCGTCGCGGATGCGGTTCTCACGGTCCTTCTCGGCAAGCACGCTTGCCCGCGTGTCGGCCGCGTTCACGCCGTACTTGTCGGCCCCGTCGAACTCGAAGCATCCCCACGGGCCGGTGAACAAGAAGTCCGTTCGGCCCAGGAACGTGCCGCCGGCGTCGTACACCGATTGATTGAGAAGGGGAGTGAACCCGGCGTCGACGAGAATCAACCGGGTGCGGGATTCGCCGACGCTGTCGCTGCGATCGGTCATCGCGGCTACGGCCCGGACGGCGTTCTGGATACCGGTGCGGTGCCGTGCGCTGTAGAGAGCCTCGTCCAGTTCGGTCCTGGTGACGAGGCCTCGACGCAACGCCGAGTCGCCCACGCACACCGACTGTTCGAACGTCGTGGATCGCGCAATGTCCACCACCGTCCGGGCTGGGGTGGTGAGCGAAAGTCCTTGAAAGACTGTGCTTTCCGAGTCCGACAGTGTCGAACCGTGCACGATTCGGCGCCGGCCCTTCCTCGCAGTGATGGTGCGTCCGGTCGTCGAGTGGACGTGCGCGAGGGGCAGCGCCCAGACATCCATTCCCCACGCAATTGCCGCCGACTGGTGGCTCAGAACCACCGGGGCTTCGTGAGCAATCGCGCGCGCGAGCAGTAGATGCTGCTGCTCGGAATTCAAGGTGACGAAGAACGCTGCCGACACGAACGCGCCCGGCCGGACCGCGATCAGTTCACCGCGCAACCGCGCGTGCCGCAGTTGACCGTCGGTGACGCCCGATGCCAGCGCGTCGGAGCGAAAGAGCAGGCCCTCGAAGTCCATACCTACTTGGACGCGACGGAGGCAGGCTCGGTTCAGTCAGGTCGGCAAATTCACCCACCTGTTGTGAGCTCCGGGGCCCTCGCAACGCACAACAGGTGGGTGGATTCGGAAACAGTGCTACTTGGTGCGACCCCGCTGATCGCGGTACCAGCGCACGAGTGCGTCGGTCGACGAATCGCTCTGCGGTGCAGGGGCATCGGCGTCGGTCAGGACGGGCGTCAGTTCCAGCGCCTGGGTCTTGCCCAGCTCCACACCCCACTGATCGAACGAGTCGACACCCCACACGACGCCTTCGACGAACACCTGATGCTCGTACAGCGCGATCAGCTGCCCGACCACCGACGGCGTCAGCTTCGGGGCGAGGATCGAGGTGGACGGACGGTTGCCGGGCATGACCTTGTGCGGAACGACGTCGGCGGCCGTACCTTCGGCGGCGATTTCGTCGGCGGTCTTGCCGAATGCCAGAACCTTGGTCTGCGCGAAGAAGTTGCTCATCAGCAGGTCGTGCATGGACCCGGTGCCGTCACGCGTGGGGAGGTCGTCGGTGGGCTCGGCGAATCCGATGAAGTCAGCGGGAATCAACCGTGTGCCCTGGTGCAGCAGCTGGTAGAACGCGTGCTGCCCGTTGGTGCCCGGCTCACCCCAGAAGATCTCACCGGTCGACGTGGTGACGGGGGTGCCGTCGGCCTTGACGGACTTGCCGTTGGATTCCATCGTCAGCTGCTGGAGGTAGGCCGGGAAACGAGACAGGTCGTTGGAGTACGGCAACACAGCTCGGGTCTCCGAGCCGAAGAAGTTGCTGTACCAGAGCCCGATCAGGCCGAGCAGTGCAGGCGCGTTGCGCTCGAGAGGCGTCGTGCGGAAGTGCTCGTCGATCTGGTGGAAGCCGTCGAGGAATTCGCCGAACGCCTCCTTGCCGGTGACGGCCATGACCGACAGGCCGATCGCGGAGTCCACCGAGTACCGGCCGCCGACCCAGTCCCAGAACCCGAACATGTTGGCCGTGTCGATGCCGAACTCCGACACCCGCTCCGCGTTGGTCGAGACCGCGACGAAGTGCTTGGACACGGCGTCGTCGCCCAGTGCGTCGACGAGCCACCGCCTGGCCGCCGTGGCATTGGTCAGCGTCTCCAGAGTGGAGAACGTCTTGGACGCCACGATGAACAGGGTCGTGGCCGGATCGAGCCCGTCGAGAGCAGCAACCAGATCGGCAGGGTCGACGTTGGAGACGAACTTGGCGGAGATGCCGGCGTCGGCGTAGTGGCGCAGCGCGTCGTACACCATGACGGGGCCGAGATCGCTGCCGCCGATGCCGATGTTGACGACGGTGGAGATCTTGGATCCGGTTGCGCCGACCCACTCGCCCGACCGGACTCGATCGGTGAAATCACCCATACGCGTGAGGACTTCGTGCACATCGGCGACGACGTTCTGGCCGTCGACCTCGAGGGTCGCGTCCGCGGGCAGGCGAAGGGCGGTGTGCAGTACCGCGCGGTCCTCGGAGGTGTTGATGTGGGCACCCGAGAACATCGCGTCGCGACGGCCTTCGACGTCGGCCGCTCGCGCGAGTTCGACCAGAAGCGAGACGGTCTCGGAATTCACGATGTGCTTGCTGTAATCGATGTGAAGATCACCCGCGGCGAGAGTGAACGTTCGTCCTCGATCGTCGTCCGCAGCGAACAGCTCGCGGAGCGTCGTGGCTCCGAGTGCGTCGTGGTGTGCCTTCAGGTTCTTCCAGGCTTCCGTGCCCGTGATGTCGACGCTCATATCGACCTACTTTAGTGCCGAGCGCCTCGCTGTGCGCGCCTTCCTCGTTTGTCGCGGCCCCGGCACGGGCACACTCGGAGCATGGAGATCAACGCACTCATCAAATCCATTTCACCGAAACTGTGGATCGGCGGTCGGCCGGTCGACGCGGAGAACGGCGCAACGTTCGACGTCGTCGATCCCGCCACCGGCACACCCTTCGCGAAGGTCGCCGACGCAAGTCCGGCCGACGCGAAGAAGGCAATCGACGCCGCTGCATCGGCGCAGAAGTCCTGGGCGAAGACCCCCGCGCGTGAACGCGCCGAGCTCCTACGCGCAGCCTTCGAGAAGATCACCGAACGAGCGGACGACGTCGCGGCGATCATGACCAAGGAAATGGGCAAGGCGCTCGCCGAGTCCAAGGCCGAGGTCAAGTACGGTGCCGAGTTCTTCCGGTGGTTCGCCGAGGAAGCGGTGCGCATCGAAGGCCGATTCACACCCGCACCGGCAGGCAACGGCCGCATCCTGGTCACCAAGGTGCCCGTCGGGCCGGTCCTGGCCATCACGCCGTGGAATTTTCCGCTGGCCATGGGCACGCGCAAGATCGGGCCGGCGCTCGCAGCCGGGTGCACCATCATCGTCAAGCCCGCAGGCGAGACGCCGTTGACGATGCTGTTCCTCGCTCAGCTCCTCGCCGAGGTGGGACTGCCCGACGGGGTTCTCTCGGTCATCACCTCGTCGAAATCCAGTGCGGTCAGCGCTCCCATCCTCGAAGACCCGAGACTGCGCAAACTCACCTTCACCGGATCGACCGAAGTGGGCCGAAAGCTCGTCGAACAGTCCGCAGGCGGACTGCTGCGCACGTCGATGGAGCTGGGTGGTAACGCACCGTTCGTCGTCTTCGACGACGCCGACATCGACGCGGCCGTCGACGGCGCCATGCTGGCCAAGATGCGCAACGGCGGCGAGGCATGCACCGCCGCCAACCGGCTCCACGTGGCCAACAGCGTGCGCGAGGAATTCACCACCAAATTCGTCGCCAAGATGAAGGAAATGACGCTCGGTGCGGGCCTCGACCCGGACACCAAGCTCGGACCCCTGATCAACGCAGACCAGCTGAGCAAGGTGCAGGAACTCGTCGACGACGCAGTCGAAGCAGGTGCGACAGTTGCCCTCGGCGGCAAAGCACCAGGAGGCGACGGCTACTTCTACCCGGCAACGGTGCTGACCGACGTCCCGGCGAACGCCAGGATCCTGAAGGAAGAAGTCTTCGGTCCGGTCGCCCCCATCGTCGGGTTCGACACCGAGGAAGAAGGAATCGACGCGGCCAACGACACCGAATTCGGATTGGCGTCGTACATCTACACCCGCGGCCTCGACCGCGCACTACGAGTCGCCGACGCCATCGACAGCGGAATGGTGGGCGTCAACCGCGGAGTCATCTCGGACGCGGCCGCACCGTTCGGTGGAGTGAAGGATTCAGGCTTCGGCCGCGAAGGCGGAAGCGAAGGCATCGAGGAGTACCTGGAAACCAAGTACATCGCCCTGACCTAGACAGTCGGGCCGGAGCCCCGGTGGAACCGAATGTACCGTTCGGTCACTCCAAGTGACCGAACGGTACATTCGCTCCCGAAAAGTCAGCTCGCGAAAGGTCAGCGGCCGAGACGCCCGCGGCCGAGACGGAGCAGCAGCATGGCGAGGGTGTGGCCTTCCTGGCCGAGGCTGCTGAAGCGGTCCAGCACCTTCATTTCGCGGCTGTGCACCATGCGCGGACCGCCCGAGGCCATGCGAGTACGGCCGATGAGCTGGGAAACTTCGCTGCGACGCTGAATTGCCGCAAGAATTTCGGAATCGAGGCGGTCGATCTCCTGACGCAAGGAATCGATCTCAGCCTCGGACGTCGGCACTGCGCTCTCGGTCTCGATCTTGGTCGTGGATGCCATTATTTCTCCTCGTGTCACAAGTTTGGATCGTTGCCCTGCTCGTCACCGTTACGTCCTTGGGTGATTCGTGGACGCTCCGCTCCAGAGACGGGCTGATGTGGTATGAGTCACATCGAATGCCCCGGGGAAGCCTCGTGTCTGGACTTCCGGGCGCACCTTCCTATGGACAGGCTCCGCCGGCGAGAGCCGAAGAATCGGCTGCACAGAGGGGGTGGCGACGAACGGCTATTTCGATCACCGATCCAGTGTGCCACCTCTGTGCAGTCCTGAAAAGTCGGTCGACGGGCTGAATGTCTGCATTGCTCTCGGTCGGCAGAACGGGGCTGGCGGCGCCTGTCAGGTTCGGGTAAAGGACTGTCGGAGCCCGCCGGTAACCTGGGCAGGCGATGAACACGAACCTCACTGCGGTACCAGCCCCCGGAAAATCCAGGTCCGAAACGCTGTTGGAGGGTCTCAACCCGCAGCAGCGTCAGGCCGTCGTGCATTCGGGGTCTCCGCTGTTGATCGTTGCAGGCGCCGGGTCGGGGAAAACTGCGGTGCTCACTCGCCGTATTGCGTATCTGCTTGCCGAGCGCGGCGTGGGGCCCGGCCAGGTTCTGGCCATCACGTTCACCAACAAGGCCGCCGCCGAGATGCGTGAGCGCGTCGCGGGACTCGTCGGTCCGCGTGCCAACAGCATGTGGGTTTCGACGTTCCACTCGAGCTGTGTGCGGATCCTGCGCAATCAGGCGTCGTTGCTGCCCGGCCTCAACTCCAACTTCTCGATCTACGACGCCGACGACTCGCGTCGCCTGCTGACGATGATCTCGAAGGATCTGCAGATCGACACCAAGAAGTTCTCGGCGAGATTGCTCTCGACGGCGATCTCCAATCTCAAGAACGAGCTCATCGGGCCCGAGGACGCAGCCGCGGACGCGGAGAAGCAGATGGTGGAGCTCCCGAAGCTCGTCGCCCAGGTCTACGGCATCTATCAGCAGAGACTCCGGGCGGCCAACGCCATGGACTTCGACGACCTCATCGGTGAAACCGTCGGTCTGCTGCAGGCCTTTCCTCAGGTCGCGGAGTACTACCGTCGACGGTTCCGGCACGTCCTGGTCGACGAGTACCAGGACACCAACCACGCGCAGTACATGCTCGTACGGGAACTGGTGGGTCGTGAGGACTCCGACGGTGCCCTCGAGGGCGCGGTCGCTCCCGGTGAGCTCTGCGTCGTCGGTGACGCGGATCAGTCGATCTACGCGTTCCGCGGCGCGACCATCCGCAACATCGAGGAATTCGAGCGCGACTACCCCGACGCCACCACCATCCTGCTCGAGCAGAACTACCGGTCGACCCAGAACATTCTGTCGGCCGCCAACTCCGTCATCTCGCGCAACACCGGCAGGCGGGACAAGAAGCTGTGGACGGACTCCGGCGAGGGTGAGCTCATCGTCGGGTACGTCGCGGACAACGAGCACGACGAGGCGTCGTTCGTGGCGTCGGAGATCGACCGTCTGGTCGACAACCACGACGTCCGCTACGACGAGGTGGCGGTCTTCTACCGCACCAACAACTCGTCACGTGCGCTGGAGGAGATCTTCATCAGGCTCGGCCTGCCGTACAAGGTGGTGGGCGGTGTCCGCTTCTACGAGCGCAAGGAAGTCCGCGACATGGTCGCGTACCTGCGGGTGCTGTCCAACGAGGACGACACGGTCAGCATGCGACGCATTCTCAACACTCCGCGCCGGGGAATCGGCGACCGCGCCGAGGCATGCGTGGCCGTTCACGCCGAGCAGCGGGACATCAGTTTCTCCAAAGCTCTGCACGACGCCGCCGACGGCAAGGTTGCGTTGCTCAACTCGCGCTCGCAGAAGCTCATCGCGCAGTTCCTGGAACTGCTGGACGAACTCCGGGATGTGCTGGGCACCACCGACGACGACGGCAACGACATCGCCGATATCGGTGACGTGGTCGAGGCTGTTTTGGACCGCACGGGATACCGCGCCGAACTGGAGGCGAGCAGTGATCCTCAGGACGGTGCTCGTCTGGACAACCTCAACGAGCTCGTCAGCGTGGCACGGGAATTCACGTCCGAGGCGCGTAACCTCGCCGCTCTCGATGCCGATGCCGAAACCGAAGCAGACTCCGACGACGAGGTGGACGTCGAGGAAGGCACTCCCGAGCCGGGCTCCCTCGCTGCGTTTCTCGAGCGGGTGTCACTTGTCGCGGACACCGATCAGATTCCAGATTCCGGCACCGGCGTCGTCACCCTGATGACGCTGCACACGGCCAAGGGCCTCGAATTCCCGGTGGTCTTCGTGACCGGCTGGGAGGACGGCCAATTCCCGCACATGCGTGCGCTCGGCGACCCAGCGGAGTTGTCCGAGGAACGACGCCTTGCCTACGTGGGCATCACGCGTGCGCGTCACCGTCTGTACGTCACTCGCGCCATCATGCGGTCCGCCTGGGGGCAGCCGATCAACAACCCGGAATCACGATTCCTCCAGGAGATTCCGCAGTCCCTCATCGACTGGAAGCGGGAAGACCCCGGCGTCGGCGGACGGTCGATCGGCGGCGGCCGCGCCCGGCCGGGTGGATTCGGGGGCGGCGGTTTCGGTGGTGGTGGCTTCGGCGGCGGAGGGGGATTCGGAGACCGACGCGGGCAGCAGTCGTCGCCGAGTTTCGGTGCCGCACGCGCACGCAACAACACTCTCGTGCTCGCGGTGGGAGACCGGGTGAATCACGACAAGTACGGTCTCGGAACGGTTCTGGAATCCACGGGCTCGGGCACGTCGGCCATGGTTCTCGTGGATTTCGGTACGTCGGGGCGAGTGAAGATGATGCTCATCGGCGGCGTTCCGATGACCAAGCTCTGAGTAGTGGAACAGCCGCGCACCGAGAAATCGGTGTGCGGCTGTACGTTTCACCGGACCGGTAGCCCGGGAAGAGGGAGCTGAAGTTCTCAGTCCATCTCGGGTCCGAGGCCGATGCCTCGGGACGCGAGCCAGGGGAGAGGATCGATCTTGTTCTCGCCGGGGAGGTGCACCTCGAAGTGGAGGTGAGGGCCGGTGGAGAAGCCGCGGTTGCCCATGCGAGCGATCTGGTCGCCTGCCATGACTTCCTGGCCGACGCTGACCGTGGCACTGTCGATGTGTCCGTAGACGGTGATGGTGCCGTCTACGTGCTGCAGGCGAACCCACATGCCGAAGCCGGACGCGGGGCCTGCATCGATGACCTTGCCGTCGGCGACCGCGAGGATCGGAGTTCCGATGGCGTTCGCAATGTCGACGCCTGCGTGCAGAACGCCCCAGCGCTGACCGAAGTTGGAGGTGTACGTCCCGAGCGCGGGGAGTACGAACAGTGGCCGTCGAGCAGCAGCCTCGCGTGCGGCGCGCTCTTCGCTGAACCGCTGGCCCTTGGCGAGCAGGTCGTTGAACTGGCTCAGATCCACCGGGTTGGCCACGTTGAGGATTTGCGGGGCCGACGAGGGGGCAACGTCCGTTGTGGTGTCAGCGGCGAAACCGGCGGCCTGCGGGACGGCAGTCGCTGCGATGCCGGGGGCTGCGGGTGCTGCACCGGCAGCGAGTGCTACTTCCTCGGAAGTGCTCGGTGTCGCGGGACCATGATCGATGACCGCCTGCCCTGCTGCAACCACGGCACCGGCGGCGACGGCGAGAACCGCTGCACGCCCCTTCAGTGCGGTGGGAGGCGTCGGGATGCGGTGAGCACCGCGTCGACGAGACACGGCGATCTCGTCCGCTGCGATGACGTCTGCGGAAGGCACGGAAACGACGGAAGGCCCTGCCGGAACCTCGACATCGGGAGTGCTGTGCAGCTCGCTGTCGTGGTAGCTCTCGGCAGAGCCGTAATTGCTGGCGAAGTAGTCGTAGCCGTTGGCCTGGAGATCCGACGCGGCCTGGAGGTCCGACGCGGCCTGGAGGTCCGACGATTGGTAACTGTCGGCTTCCCAGCTGGTCTGGGTCGAGTACACCGTGGGTGCGGTTTCAACAGCCGCGGCCGGTTTGACGAACCGACTGGTGGTGAAGGACGCGCGGTGTTGCGACAAGACCCTGCGACCTCCGTTCCGTGATCTGCTCGTGACTTAAGACTCGGCAGACGGTAACGAAACGATTGCAGGGCGCGCAAGTTAATCGGCTTCTCGGCGGGCATATGTGAGATGGCTCACAAGCCGAGCAGGGGTTTTGCCGAGATCGCCTGTGATCCCGGACAGCGCTGCAATACCCACGACGCCGTTACCGAAACGCATCCACCGAAATCCTACGGCGCGTGCTCTGCCGTCCATCGTCCACCGACCGATAGCGTCGTCAGGCGTGGCTACTTCTCCGCACGCGTCACCGCAAGTGATCTCCGCACGCTCGCAGGCCGGACCGTCGGCCCGCGGTGCGGCTCTCGCTGCAACCGGGCTTGTCTCGATCGCGGCCCTGCTCGGGCTGGCCTCGATGGCGATGGAGGCCGCCTCGTCGACCTCGGACGGGCCTGGCGCCGGCGTGTTCGCGGCGGAAGTGCTGGCCGTTGCCCCGGTGTTCGTCGTAGCCGTCTTCGCGATCCTCACAGTGCTCGCACGGCCCGCGTCGACGGGCGCGCTCACGGCCGGGTTCGGCGCGATCTCGGCAGGCCTCGCGGTTCTCGACGCGGGACTGCTGGCGTCGCCGATCGACGCGAACAGACTCGAGCTGCTGCGACCGACCACTGCGGAGGCCCTCACGCCTGGTCTCGGCGCGTATGTCGTTCTCGCTGCGCACGCCCTCGCCGCTCTCGCGGGAGTGTTCGGCCTCGTCGCGATCAGCAGGGCGTCGTACGACGACGGCTACGGCATCTCGTCGCGGACCGATTTCACGGGTCGTGCGTCGGCGGTCCGCATCGGGGGTGCACTGTCCGTGGTGGCTGTGCTCGCCGCGATCGCTGCCGCGGCCGCCATGTTCGCGGTTCCCTACGTCTCGACCGACTCCATCGTGCTGATCCGCGCGGTCGTCGAATCTCCGTGGACGACCGCTGTCGGGTCGGGTGTTCTCGCGTGCGCGGTGGTGATCGTCGTGTCGGCGGCACTCGCGTCGATCTCGCCGACGGTTGCTGCAGGCAGCATGCTCGGTGCAGGCCTCGGCATCGCCGGAGTGTTCGGTGCTCGCGTGATCGCCGGCGAGAGCTCGGGCCCGAACATCGGGGTCTCCGCGGGGAGCTGGATCGGCGCCGTGGCCGGTGTCGCGCTGATCGTGGTCGCACTCGTGGCGCTGCCGGCGTCGGCGATACGGGATCGGGCCTCGACAGGCGGTCCCGTCACGAGGGGCGAGCTGGACGGCTCGGCGCACTTCATGCGGTGGCACGCCCTGGCAGGGACCACGGGTGTCCTGGCGGGGGTTCTCGTCGGCGCAAGCGCGTTCCTGCCGGTCCTGGACGTACCCGCCGGGTTGTCGGAACCCGACGTACTTGCCACTCGCGTTGCCCTCGTCGCTGGGTTCGTCCTGGTCGTCGTGTCCATCCCACTGTTCTTCTCGCTGTTCGCGGCGGTCGTCAGGCCAGCTGTCGGCGTGCTGGCCGTTGCCGCAGTCTCCGCGTCGGCAGGAGTGCTGCAGGCGGTGGTTCTCGCCACGGACATCGACGGCGTCGGACTCGGTGTGGGCGGCGCCGCCGCGGCCGTCGGAGCCGTTCTCGCCATGGCGTGCGCCGGTGCCGTGCTGTTGGCGGGCAGCGCCGAGCGCGACGACGTCGACACCTCCGACGTGCGCTCCAACAGAACCGTCGGCGCGGTGGCCCTCGTCGGCGGCGTCGTCACAGCCCTCTCCTTCGCACTCCCGCTCTTCACCGGAACCGATGTCTCCGCGCCGTCGCTCCTCGGCGTTCCCTGGGGTGCCGAAGGGTGGGGATGGGACGCGTGGGGGCAGGCCGCGTCGGCGTCGACGATTCTTCTTGCCGCCCTCGTGGCGTCCAGGTCGCGCCCGGCCCGCGGGGCCGCACTGCTCGTGGGCTGCGTGATCGCGACAATCGTGCATCTGCTCGGTTGGCCGCTGACGATCGGGCGATCGGTGGACGCCTCGGTGGGGGCCGGCCTGCTGGTAGGAGTCCTCGGCGCGGTCATACTTGCTGTGGCAGCACTACTTTCAGCCAACAGCGCTCGCAAGTGAGGTGTAGGACACACCTACCTCGTCGGTGAGATAGACCACATACCATCTGGCCGGGCGTAACGGCGTCGGAGCACGTGGATAAAGTCGGTGATCGGACCCGCTCACACCCCTGGAGCGGGCAGTCAACGTAGACGAGACGGTGAGCTGATGGATCTCTTCGAATACCAGGCGAAGGAATTGTTCGCCAAGCATGGCGTACCCACCTCCGCCGGTCGTGTCACGGACACGGTCGCAGGAGCAACAGAAATTGCCGAAGAAATCGGCAAGCCAGTAATGGTCAAGGCGCAGGTCAAGGTCGGCGGCCGAGGCAAGGCCGGCGGAGTCAAGTACTCCAAGGACGTTGCAGCAGCTACCGAGAACGCGGAGTCGATTCTCGGCCTCGACATCAAGGGCCACGTCGTCAAGAAGCTTCTCGTTGCAGAAGCCTCCGACATCGCCGAGGAGTACTACATCTCCTTCCTGCTCGACCGCACCAACCGCACCTACCTCGCGATGTGTTCGGTCGAAGGTGGAGTCGAAATCGAGGTGACGGCGGAGGAGAACCCCGACGCACTCGCACGTATCCCGGTCGATGCCGTCAAGGGCGTCGACCTTGCTTTTGCTCGTGACATCGCCGAGAAGGGCAAGCTGCCCGCCGAGGTGCTCGACGCCGCTGCGGTGACCATCCAGAAGCTGTGGGAGGTCTTCATCAAGGAAGACGCTCTCCTGGTCGAGGTCAACCCGCTGGTTCGCACCCCGGACGACCAGATCCTCGCCCTCGACGGCAAGGTGACGCTCGACGCCAACGCAGACTTCCGTCAGGCCGGCCACGCCGACTTCGAGGACAAGGACGCTGCCGATCCTCTCGAGGCCAAGGCCAAGGAGAACGACCTCAACTACGTCAAGCTCGACGGACAGGTCGGCATCATCGGTAACGGTGCCGGACTCGTCATGTCGACCCTCGACGTCGTCGCATACGCAGGCGAGGCACACGGTGGCGTCAAGCCCGCCAACTTCCTCGACATCGGTGGCGGCGCCTCGGCAGAGGTCATGGCCGCAGGCCTCGACGTCATCCTCGGCGACGAGCAGGTCAAGAGCGTGTTCGTCAACGTCTTCGGCGGAATCACCGCCTGCGACGCAGTGGCCAACGGCATCGTCGGCGCACTGAAGAAGCTGGGCGACGACGCCAACAAGCCGCTCGTGGTTCGTCTCGACGGCAACAAGGTCGAAGAGGGACGCAAGATTCTCGCCGACGCCGCGCACCCGCTGGTGACGCTCGCCGGAACCATGGATGAAGGCGCCGACAAGGCCGCCGAGCTGGCAGCGAAGTAGAGGAAACCATGTCTATCTTTCTGAACAAGGACAACAAGGTCATCGTCCAGGGCATCACCGGCGGCGAAGGCACCAAGCACACCGCCCTGATGCTCAAGGCAGGCACCAACGTCGTCGGCGGTGTCAACGCACGCAAGGCCGGCACCACGGTCAAGCACGTCGACGCCCAGGGCAACGACATCGAGCTCCCCGTCTTCGGTTCGGTTGCCGAGGCAATCGAGAAGACCGGCGCCGACGTGTCCATCGCGTTCGTTCCGCCCGCATTCTCCAAGGACGCCATCGTCGAAGCGATCGACGCGGAGATCCCGCTGCTCGTCGTCATCACCGAAGGCATCCCCGTGCAGGACTCCGCATACGCGTGGGCCTACAACGTGGAGAAGGGCAAGAAGACCCGCATCATCGGCCCGAACTGCCCCGGAATCATCACCCCCGGTGAAGCTCTCGTCGGCATCACGCCTGCCAACATCTCCGGCACCGGCCCGATCGGCCTGGTCTCGAAGTCCGGCACACTGACCTACCAGATGATGTTCGAGCTCCGCGACTTCGGCTTCTCGACGGCCATCGGCATCGGCGGAGACCCGGTCATCGGCACCACGCACATCGACGCCATCGAGGCATTCGAAGCGGACCCCGAGACCAAGCTCATCGTCATGATCGGTGAAATCGGCGGCGACGCCGAAGAGCGCGCAGCCGATTACATCAAGGCCAACGTCACCAAGCCGGTCGTCGGCTACGTCGCCGGCTTCACCGCTCCCGAAGGCAAGACCATGGGCCACGCAGGCGCCATCGTCTCCGGCTCCTCGGGCACGGCACAGGCGAAGAAGGACGCACTCGAGGCCGCAGGCGTCAAGGTCGGCAAGACGCCGTCCGAAACCGCTGCTCTCGCACGCGAAATCCTGGAATCGCTCTCCGTGAAGTAAGTTCCAGCTCGAACGAAGCCCGCCGGGAGCCAGTGCCGGCGGGCTTTTTCGTTCTGTTTCGGATGTGAAGTTCTCAGAATCATCGTGATGCGAAATGTGTTCATTACTCCGCGTAACAGTTTCACTTGCCCACATGACAACCACGGAAAATCGCAGTGCACTGACCAAGGACTGGCCTGATGCGCCGACGTCCGCCGAGGGCTGGATTGCTCGGGCGGGGGAGGTGGCGCAGCTGCTTGCCGTCGATGCCGTTGCTCGTGACAAGGGCCATCAGGCTCCGCGCGACGAGGTGCAGCTTCTGAAGGATGCTGGGCTCGTCACGTTGCTGGGGCCGGTCGAGCACGGGGGCGGCGGTCAGGATTGGCCGACGGCGTATCAGGTGATTCGTCGTGTCGCGGCGGCCGACGGGTCGATCGGCCAGCTTCTCGGCTACCACCTGCTGTGGTTCTGGGCTGCGCGGCTGGTCGGCACGAAGGAGCAGATCGAGGCAGTCGAGGCCGATGCGACGAAGAACAAGTGGTTCTTCGGTGGCGCCGTCAACCCGCGTGACAACGACGTCGCCGTCACCGACGAGGGCGACACCATCGTCTTCGAGGGCGCGAAGTCCTTCTCGACGGGCAGTCGCGTCTCCGACGTGACCGTGCTCGAAGGCGCTTTGACCGGCAGCGATGCACACGTTTTCGCTATTGTGCCGTCGAACATCGAGGGTTTGACGTTTCACGACGACTGGGACAACATCGGCCAACGCCAGACCGAGAGTGGCAGCGTCACCATCGACAAGGTGCGGGTCGACTGGGCGAGTGCGGCGGGATTCGTGGACAAGCAGTTCCAGCCACGGGTCTACAACACGTTGAACGTGCCGACGATTCAGCTGGTGTTCGTCAACTTCTACCTCGGCATCGCTCGCGGCGCCTTGGAGGAAGCGGCGTCGTACACCAAGGACAAGACGCGTGCGTGGCTGCACAGCACCGTCGACAAGGCGATCGACGAGCCGTACATCATCGACATCTACGGTGACCTGACGTCCAAGCTGTGGGCCGTGGAAGCGCTGGCCGACGCAGTTGCGTTGGAAGCGCAGAAGATCCACGACAACGCGTGGGACGTGACGGCGGAAGAGCGCGGTGATCACGAGGTTCGCGTCGCTGCGGTGAAGGCGCGTGCCACCGAGGTGTCGCTCGAGATCACCTCGACGGTGTTCGAGGCTCTCGGTGCCCGAGCGACGGCGAGCAAATACGGTTTCGATCGCTTCTGGCGCAACGTTCGCACCCACACGCTGCACGATCCGGTCGCATACAAGCGCCGCGAGGTCGGTCGATGGGTTCTGACCGGCGAGTTGCCGCAGCCGACCTGGTACTCGTGAGCATCACCGAAGGAGAACGATGAGTACCGAAAGAATTTCCGACGCCATCAAATTCGCCTACTGGGTGCCCAATGTCAGTGGCGGATTGGTGACCAGCGACATCGAACAGCGCACCAGCTGGGACTACGAGTACAACAAGAAGCTGGCGCAGACCGCGGAGAACAACGGCTTCGAATACGCGCTCAGTCAGGTTCGCTACGAGGCCAGTTACGGCGCCGAGTTCCAACACGAGTCGACGAGCTTCTCCCTCGCGCTGCTGCTTGCCACCGAACGACTGAAAGTCATTGCGGCCGTTCACCCCGGCTTGTGGCAGCCGGCGGTTCTGGCGAAGCTCGGCGCTACGGCGGACCATCTGTCGAACGGCCGTTTTGCGGTCAACGTCGTCAGCGGCTGGTTCAAGGACGAGTTCACGCACCTGGGTGAGCCGTGGCTCGAACACGACGAAAGATACCGTCGCAGTGCCGAATTCCTTCAGGTTCTCCGCAAGATCTGGACCGAGGACGACGTCGACTTCCGTGGTGATTTCTACCGAATCCACGATTTCACGTTGAAACCGAAGCCGTTGAACACTCCGGAACGACCCAACCCGGAACTGTTCCAGGGCGGTAACTCGTCGGCTGCGCAGGAGAACGCCGGTCGATACTCGGATTGGTACTTCAGCAACGGCAAGGATTACGACGGAGTCACCGAGCAACTCGACAACATTCGTCGCGTCGCTCAGGCGAACGATCGTGAGGTCAAGTTCGGTCTCAACGGGTTCATCATCGCGCGCGACACGGAGAAGGAAGCCAAGGACACTCTCCGCGAGATCATCGAGAAGGCCAACAAGCCCGCTGTCGAAGGTTTCAAGGGTGCTGTGCAGCAGGCCGGTTCGTCGACGAAGGACGGCAAGGGCATGTGGGCGGACTCGACGTTCGAGGATCTCGTGCAGTACAACGACGGTTTCGAGAGCCAGCTGATCGGAACTCCCGAACAGGTGGCACATCGCATCGTCGAATACCGCAAGCGAGGGGTCGACCTGATCCTCGGCGGCTTCCTGCACTTCCAGGAAGAGATCGAGTACTTCGGGGCGAAGGTCCTACCGCTCGTGCGTGAACTGGAGTCGTCCCAGGCGCTCGTCGACGCAGGGTGAGAAGGGAGCCTCGCGGCAAGCGGGGCAGTCGAGTCGGGTCCGTAGACTAGCTTGGTCTACGGACCCGTACTCATTTTTTCTATCGAGGAGAGTGCCATGACGTATCCAGCAGAAGGCCAGCGTCCGCAGGGGCCAGGTCCCGGCGGTTATGGCAGTCAATCACCGGAGGGTGCTCGCTCTGTCGAGTCGACTCCGGGTGGTTACGGCGGTTACCCGACGCCCAGCCAGTCGTACGGCACTCAGCCGTCCTACGGAACGCAGCCACCGTCGTACGGTCAGCCGCCGTCGCAGCAGTCTGCACCGACGGGTCAGTACAACCCGCCGCTGGCGTCGGACCGATCGTCCTCGCTGCCGCGAATTCTGACGCTCGTTGCCGTGGCACTCGGCGTCGTGAACTTCCTGGTCGGTCTCGCCGGTCAGTACGAGTTCTTCAGCGAAGGCGTCAACTTCTTCTTCGTACAGGCCGGCGACCCGACGTCCATCGCGCTTCTGCTCGCCGCGGGCCTCGTCGCGGCGGTCGGACTGCTGCCGAAGCAACCCAACACGGTCGGTATCGCTGCCGCTCTTGCGTTGTCCGGGTGGCTCGTACTGGTGTTCCAGAGCTTCAACGTCGGCGACGACTCTGCGGTGGGCGCGCCGGTTCAGTTGGGGATCGGCACCTTCGTCGTACTCGTTCTCGGTTTCGTCCAGACCGTCGTGGCCGTCGCTGCCACGCTTTTCGGTGCGGGCATCCTCAAGGCTCCACAGCCCAAGCCCGCGGGTTACGGTCAGCAGAACCCGTTCCAGGGATACGGCCAGCAGGCACCCGGATACGGCCAGTCGGCGCAGAACCAGAACTACGGCGCCTACGGCCAGACAGCCCAGAACTCAGGTGCGCAGGGTTACGGCGCCCCGCAGGAACGTGGGCAGTGGAGCGATCAGGGAAATGCTCCTCAGCAGGGGTACGCCCCGCCTGCCTACACCGGGCCCTCGCAGAACCAGCAGAACCAGCCGAACCAGCACACCACCGGCAGCCTCGGTTACCCCGTCGGAACGTCCAAGCCGGATGCGGGAGCCAGCGGATTGACCGGTCCGGCCGGTCAGAATTCGCCGTTCAATCAGCAGCCGTACAGCCAGCCTCCGGTCGGTTCGGGTGGCTACGGCGCGCCGCAGCACGCAGCGCCGAGAGCGGAGCCTGCAGGAGCGACATCGGCTGGAGCACAGTCGGCCGGACAACAGCCTGCGGGAACATCGCGTCAGGGCGACGAGCCCGAGGACACGTCGGACACCCCGCCGTACAGCGCGCCCACGCAGGCGTTCGGCCAGTCGGCCGCGCCGGAGGACGACAACAAATAAGGCTGTGTCGGCGCGCCTGAACCACCCGTCGGCAGCTAGGTGGAACGCTCGACACCGATGAGCGCCGTATTGAATCAGGAGAGGAAACGCGCCCGACGGACGTCTCGTCCGCCGGAGCGTCGACCTCTGTTGTCTCCCTCCGAATCCACCACCATGCTGACCGTCGGGTTCCGGATTCCGGGTGTGCTCGTCGCGATCATCGCGACGGTCGTTCTCGTGACGCTGGTGTCGGTCAACAGTGAGCTCACCGGGACGTTCGGGGCAATCGCCGGGCTGTGGTTCGCGATCCATCAGGTCCCGTTCAGTATCGAGGGCACCTCCCTGGGCGTCTTCCCGCTCGTCCCGACGCTTGTTCTCGTTCTCGTCGTGGCGCGGGGCGTCGCCCGTGCAGTCGGCCGGGCGGAGACTCGTCGGGAACACGGTCTGATCGTGGGCGCGGCGGTGTTCGGTCCGGTTCTCGTGACCGCGATCGCGTTGGCGGTGGCCGCGGATGCGTCGTCGGTGATCGGGCTCGACACCCCCAATGCTCTGCTGGCTTTCGCGTGGGTGGCGGCCGTCCACGCGGTGTCCGCGGGCATCGGACTGGTGTGCGGGGTGTGGGACACCGAGTCGGATCGTCTGCCGGAATGGCTGCGCGGAATCGTGGCTCCGACCATCCGAGCGGCGGCTGTCCTCGTCGCGGGCGGTGGTGCGATCGTGCTGGCCGCGATGCTGGCGTCCTGGTCGACGATGGAGATGTTGCTGGAATCCGGGAACGGCTTCGTCGGTGTACTCGGCTTGACGGTGCTGTCGATCCTGTACCTGCCCAACGTGCTGCTCGGCGCGATCGCGGTGTCGGTCGGATCGTCGGCGCACGTGGGCGACGTTTCGGTCAGCATGTTCCAGGCCACGGGAGGTCCGCTTCCCCCGCTGCCGGTCCTGGCCGTCCTGCCCGAGGGGCCGTCGCAGACGCTGTGGATGCTGATGCTCGTGATTCCGATCGGCGCCGGCCTGCTGCTCGGACGTGACTGCGCGAGGCGCACGGTGGATGTGCACTACGCACTGTCCGCGGTGTGGGTGGCGAGCGCCGTGATCGGCGTATGCACATTGGTGCTCGGTTTCGCGGCAGGTGGAAACCTGGGCACGTTCGGAACCGTTCAGGTGACGGTGTGGTCTCTCGGCCTGCTCGTTTTCGCCTGGCTCGCCGTCGTCGGATCCCTCGCAGCCGCCGTGACCGCATGGCGCGGAGGGTCCAAGCAGACCCCGATCGCCGACGACCTCGACACGGAACCCCGGCGCGAGCATGAACCCATCGCCGCCATCGCCGCGCCCGTCGCGCATCCAGAACATGCAGTGGACGCGGAGGTGGTCGCTGTGCGCGACGAAGACCCGAAGGTCACGGCACCAGTTGCCGACGACTCCGAGGACGTCCTCGATGCCGAGATCGTCGAACCACCGGACGCGGGCCAGGTCGATCCGGTGGAACCGGAAGCTACGGCCGAGGCGGAGATCGTCGAACTCGACGAACCAAGGGAAAACGATCGGCCCGAGGACACGGACACGCCGGACGACCGGCCCTGACGTTCTTGGGCTGCGATGGCGTCACAGGGGTTCGACTGTCGACAGCGCGCCGGGGGTAGACAGGCTGTCGATCACGATGGGAGTTGTGGGGCTGAGGTGGGCCGCGAGTTCCGAGCGCCTCCGCACCCCGAGTTTCCGGTAGACCCTTGTCAGGTGTTGTTCGACGGTACTGATGGTGACGTGAATACGCTTGCTGATTTCGCGGTTCGTGTAGCCGAGCGATGCAAGACTCGCAACGCGTGCTTCGGCATCGCTCAACGGCGACGCGGCACGGTCCGAGGATTCCGGAATGCTCGCGGGGACTACGTCCAGGTGCACGCCAAGTGCCACCTCGACGTTGCAAGCCCGGGCTTCTTCGGCACCGTGTCGGGCGACCGCACGTGCGCGGTCGAACTCGCCGAGTTCGTAGTAGATTGCCGCGAGGTCGGTGAGTGAACGTGCCAGACCGAGTCTGTCGCCTGCGTCCTGGAACAGGTCGATCGATTCGCGGAGCATGGTGGCTCGTTGTCGAAGTTCGCCAGACCCGGATGCAGCGAGCGTGCGGAGAGCAACTGCTCGCGAACGCGATCCCAACCCCGGTTGCATCGAAAGCTGTTTCTCCGCCAGAAGCCCCGCAGCTTTGCTCTTTCCGAGCCACAGGTTGGCGTGAGCGAGGTCGATCCGCCACGGAATAAGCTTCTGCATCGCCGGATTCATACTTCGGAGTAGCTGCCCGCACGTCTCGAAATCGTTGATTGCTGCGCCGGCTCGTTCTGTGGCGAGGAAGTGGTGGCCGCGCGCACGCAGGAACCGTGCACCGAACATTGTGCGATACATCGAGTCCGGTACGACGCTGGTCAGTAATGTCGCGGCACCCACATGGTCGCCGGTGATGGTGCGGGAAAGGATCGCGGTGGACAGCGGCAACCCGATGACGACGCCCCACCCCTCGGACCCGAGCTGTTCGAGAGCTCTTGTACTGAGGTCTGCGGCGGTCGCGATGTCGCCCTGCAGCATCGCGATTTCACCGCGTACCGCCATCAGAAGAGCTTCCCAGGTGGTTCCGCCGCGTCGTGTCGCTTCCCCGAGCAGGTGATCGCACAAGTCGACAGCGGTGGAAGCCCGATCGGACACAGCGATGACGAACAACGTCGTCGCCGCGACCTCGAGGGACATCTCGTCGAACCGGCAAGTTTTCAGCGCATGTGCAGCGCTGGTGATGGCGTCGTCGTCCGCAACCCCGCTGACAAGCATCGCGGCTCGGGGCCACAATCCGCCGATGTCGCGTCCGGCCAGCTCGAGCGCGACGATGCTTTTGATGTCCTTCGTGCGGGTCGCGCGCGAGACCCCGTAGAACCATTGTCGGACGAACTCGAGTTCTGCTGCAGAGTTGGCGTTCTCCGGGGCCACCCCGGCGTCCAGAGCCGTTGTTGCTTCCGCCGAAGTGTCGACATCGCCGCGCCACAACATGTTTCTCACGACGGTTGCTGAATCTCGCCCGCCGAGTGATCCGTCGAGCGCGGACCTTTCGAGCAATGCCAGCCGTCGGCCTGCAGCGGCTGGGTTCATTCGCCATTCGACCCGAGCGAGCTGGACCGTGAGTGTCTGTCGAGTTTCGAGGTCTCTGCAGTCCCGTAGGGCGAGCCGAAGGTACTGCGCGGCGGTCTCGACGTCGTCGCGGGCTATCGCATGTTCGGCGGTCCGCTCGAGTACGGTTTGGGACCACGCTTCGACGGCGGAATCGGCAGCGTGCAGGTGCACTGCGATGTGCTCGGTGTCCTCGCCTTCGTGATACAGCAGACGAGCGATGTCGAGGTGCATCCGAGACAGTTCGTCGGAATCGATGTCGCTCATCAGGACGGCTGCTGTAGCGCCGTAACGAAACTGGTAGCCGTCGAGCAGTCCGGCTGCGCTGAGCAACTCGACGACCGAATCGACTGAGGTCGGGTGCTCGCCGGTGAGATCGGCGACGCGGTCGGGGGTCACCGAGGCCCCGAGAACCGCGATCTCGCGGGCAATTCGCAGGCGCGCACGTTCACCGCGGTACAGGCAGGCCAGTACGGAATCGCGGTACGAACCCGCAGGCGTCGGTTCGGTGACCTGGTCGGTGCTGCGGGTGTCGTCGATCAATGCATGGACGAGCATCGGATTGCCGCCGGTTGCAGAGTGGAATCGCGTGTCGACGTCGGACGATTCGACGCCGAGGCGGTCTCGAACGACTGTGCGGACACCGTCCTGGGTCAGTAGCGGAAGATGAATTCGTCGATACGGTTGGCGAAGGATCTCCGCCAGCTGTTCCGGTGCGAACAGCTTGGTCTGTTCGAGGTGCGCACCGAGGATCAACACCGGACTGTTTCGTGTACCTCGCAGAATATGCAGGAACACGTCGATCGAAGAACCGTCCATCAGGTATGCATCATCGATAGCGATCACAACTGTTTGGTCCAGCGCGAGAGTCGAGATCGTGGTGAGGGCCTCGTCTCTCACGTCGACGTCACCGGCATCCGACGACAAGCCTGGAATGAGCTGACGAATCAACGCCAGTGGCCTGTCGTGGTCCGTGTGCGACCCTGTGGCGATCATCGTGTGTGCGCCACGCCGCTGTGCCTCTGCACAGAATTCGTGCATGAGCTCACTTTTTCCCGAACCTGGTCCGCCACTGATCAGGACAAGTCGGCCGACTCCCGATGCTGCTGACTCGAATGCATCGATGAGCATCGTCCACTGGCTTCGACGCTCGACAAGGCGCACGTTCTCCCCTTCGAAATTCGGCTTTCGGACCATTTTCGTGCGTTGAATCGACGCCGTTGTCTTTCACCGCTGTAATCGATCGAGCGATCTTCGGTATTCACTTGTTCTGTACTCGTTGGCTGGGTAGTTGCAGTGAAAACTATCCTTGTACAACCAGGTTCGAATTTTGTTTCGTAACTATGTGTTCATCTGCGAGACATGAACAGTCGAAACTCGAGCGCCGGTACATCGACGATGACGCATATGCGAATCCAATGTACGACGGCGTGATCCGAACCGAGAATTTCGCCAGAGCACGAGTGGAAACGTTATTGCGCCGCGGTTGCACTGTCAATTGCAAGGGTGGACCCCTGCTGACCGCGTTGGGGGTTCTAGGGGTGGTTGACGGACGCACCCCTCCATAGATTTCGAACGTGGCCCTGCTGGGGCGACAAGCACACGTGAAGCCGACGGGACGGTGGCGAGGGTGAACAACGAGGAACGGCTGCTCGATTACTTGAAGCGCGCCACGATGGACCTCCGAGATGCACGGTCTCGCCTGGATGCTGCCGAATCTGCCGCGTCGGAACCGGTTGCCATCGTAGGTATGTCGTGTCGATACCCCGGGGGCACGACCACACCGGAACAGCTTTGGGATCTGCTCGATTCAGGTGTCGACGCGATCGGTGACTTTCCGACCGATCGTGGGTGGGACGTGTCCGCCCTGTTCGACGCCGATCCCGACCGAGCCGGAACGACCAACGCGACTTCCGGTGGATTCCTCTACGACGCAGCAGAATTCGATCCAGACTTCTTCGGTGTAAGCCCACGTGAAGCGCTCGCGACAGACCCGCAGCAGCGGATCCTGCTCGAAACTGCATGGGAATCGTTCGAGAGTGCAGGTATCCTCCCATCCACCCTGCGCGGTTCGAGGACAGGCGTCTTCACTGGAATCATGTACAACGACTACGGAACTCGGCCGGCTAAGGTGCCTGCGGATCTCGAAGGGTATCTGTCGAACGGCAGCGCTCCGAGCATTGCATCCGGTCGAATCGCCTACAACTTCGGCCTGGAGGGCCCAGCCATCACACTCGACACCGCGTGCTCGTCGTCGTTGGTAGCATTGCACTGGGCCGTGCAAGCGTTACGCGCTGGTGAATGTGATCTTGCTCTCGCAGGCGGCGCGACCATCATGTCCACGCCCGAGACGTTCGTCGATTTCAGTCGGCAGCGTGGGCTGGCGTCCGACGGTCGCTGCAAAGCCTTCGGTGTGGGCGCAGACGGAACCGGGTGGGCCGAGGGCGTCGGGTTGTTGCTCGTCGAGCGACTGTCCGACGCAGTGCGCGCGGGTCATCCGATAGCCGCCGTGATTCGTGGATCGGCGGTGAACTCGGACGGCGCGACCAGCACCATGACAGCCCCGAACGGGCCGTCGCAGCAGCGTGTAATACGTCAGGCACTCGACGCTGCGGGTCTCGAACCCGGTGACGTCGATCTGATCGAGGCGCACGGCACCGGAACCGCGCTCGGTGACCCCATCGAGGCACAAGCGTTGGCGAATGTGTACGGCAAGGGGCGAACAACGCCGATCCCGATCGGATCGATCAAGTCGAACCTCGGACACACGCAGGCCGCTGCGGGCGTAGCCGGACTCCAGAAGGTCATCCTCGCGCTTCAGCACGGACGAATCCCGAGGACCCTGCACGCGGACACGCCTACCTCCGCCATCGACTGGTCGACGGCGGGCATCGAACCGGCATCGAATGCCAGGCCATGGCCGCGGGCCGCCCGTCCTCGTCGGGCTGCAGTGTCCTCGTTCGGTCTGAGCGGTACTAATTCCCACGTGATCGTCGAGGAGGCACCCCCGTCGGATCAGCCGGCAAGCCAACCGTCGTCCTCGGATTCCACGACGGTACAGCCGTCGCGGCTGGTGCCGTGGGTAGTCTCGGCACGCACCTCGACTGCGCTCGACGCGCAGATCGCGCGCATCGCCGATCGCGCCCGCACCGACGTCGAGCATCAGGACATCGCGTACTCGCTCCTGACCACACGCACGAAGTTTCCACACCACGCGGTAGCGGTCGGTCGGACGACGGAAGAGTTGGTGTCGGGGCTGTCCGGCGCACCGAAGCGCGTCGCGAAGCCAGGGCGTCTCGCGATGATGTTCTCAGGGCAGGGCTCCCAACGGGTGGCGATGGGCGCTGCGCTGGCCGCGGAATTCGAAGTCTTCGCAGATGCACTCGACGAGGTGTATTCCGCGATCGAGGACGACGGAACGCTGAGAGACATCGTCGCAGGCAACGCGGATGCTTTGGCGCGCACCGAAAATGCGCAGGTTGCCATCTTCGCGGTCGAGGTTGCACTCTATCGATTGCTCGAATTCTTCGGAGTGCGGCCCGACGTCCTCGTCGGCCATTCCATCGGCGAAATCGCGGTCGCGCACGTCTCGGGAATGCTCACGCTCGCCGACGCGGCGACGCTCGTGCGTGCACGAGCTGCGGCGATGGGCGCACTGCCTGCAGGCGGTGCGATGATCGCGATCCGAGCGAGCGAAGCAGACGTGGCGGCGACACTGACCGAACGAGTCGGTATTGCCGCAGTGAACGGCCCGGAGTCCGTGGTCGTCTCCGGGGTCCGAGCAGAGGTGGAGGCGGTGGCGTCGCAATTCGCCAAGACTCGCGAACTGCGAGTCTCGCACGCATTCCACTCACCGTCGATGGAACCGGCGCTCGCCGACTTCGGTTCTGTCGTCCGAACTCTGACGTTCTCCGAGCCGAAGATTCCGATCGTCTCGACGATCACCGGAACCGCGGTCGACAAGTCGGTGATCTGTACTCCCGACTACTGGATTCGTCACGTACGTGAAACGGTGCGATTCCATCCCGCCCTCGTCGCACTTGCGGATTCGGGCGTGACCACATTCCTCGAAGTGGGACCCGACGCGGTGCTGACGGCTCTCGTCCAGGAACAGGACTTGGGCGCCGTCTCGACGATGCGCCGCGGTCAGGACGAGGAATCCGTTTTCGTACATGCCCTGGCCGAACTGCACGGCGATGGCGTGTCGGTGAACTGGGATCGATTCTTCGCGGACCGGACGGTCCGACGTGTTGCTCTGCCCACGTACGCATTCGACCGTCGTCGTTTCTGGCTCGACGCGACGGCGTCGGCGAGCGATCCGACGGCAGTCGGACAACGTCCAGGCTTTCATCCGTTGCTCGGTGCCGTCATAGAACTCCCCGAACCCGACGGAACGGTGTTCTCCTCTCGTCTGTCGGTGGCCGACCAGCCGTGGCTCGCGGATCACGTCGTGCACGGTGTCGTACTTCTGCCTGGCACGGCGTTCGTCGAACTGGCGCTGCAGGCTGGTGCCCGCGTCGGGTTCCCGGCCGTCCAGGAGTTGACGTTGCAAGCGCCGCTGGTCGTTCCCGAACCGGGAGCGCTGGAGCTGCGGATGATCACGAGTCCCACCGAGGAGGGCACCACGCGACTGGAGATCTCCTCGCGCAACGCTGACGACGAGTCAGGGGCATGGACGACCCACGCGGTGGGAACCCTACGAGATTCGGCGATGCCCGACGCCCCGTCGGTGACCGAGTGGCCGCCGGCAGGATCGCTGCCTATCGAGATCGGTAGCGTCTACGACGACCTTGCGGACAGTGGGTACGGCTACGGGCAGGCGTTCCAAGGGCTGAGGGCGGCGTGGAGGTCGGGAACCGATCTGTACGGCGAGGCCGTGCTGCCGAACTCCGTCCAGCTGGCTGCATCCGAGTATGCGATTCATCCCGCGCTGCTCGACGCCGCCCTGCACGTCAACTTGCTCGATCTGGGCAACGGCCCAGCGTTGCTTCCGTTCAGTTGGTCCGGCGTCGAGCTGAACGCGGCGGGTGCATCGTCGCTCAGGATCGCGGTGAAAAAAACCGGTGCCGAATCGGTTTCGGTTCAGGTGATGGACTCGTCGGGCGCACCGGTCGCGAGCGTCGAAGCATTGGTGGCGCGAGCGGTGACGGCCGAACGACTGTCGGTTCGATCGGCTCCGGTTCTGCGTCGCGAGTGGATCCCTACGGGCCACGACGACGCGCCGCCTGCGCCCGCTGCAGCATGGGGAGCCGTCGCAGGTGCTGCTCTGGCAATTCGAGAGAGCTTGAACGACTTTCCCGATCCGGTGCCCGCCGTCCTGGTCACCGCGGTGCCCGGCCCGGCGGGTGAGGTACCGGCCGCGGTCCGAGACACCGTCGACGACGTCGTCGCTCGCCTTCGAGAGTTCCTGGCGGCTCAGAGGTTCGCGTCGTCGCGACTTGTCGTCGTCACCCGCGGAGACGTTCCGGCCTTGTCGCCTGTTGCCGGTCTCGTCCGCGCAGCGGAGTCCGAGAACCCAGGTCGAATCCTGCTGGTGGACAGTGACGGCGGCGGCGTCGAATCCGCCCTCGCTACTCTGACGACCGGCGGATCCGACGAGACCGAAGTGCGTGTACGCCAGGGCGCGGTCACCGTGCCACGCTTGGTGCCGGCGCAGGTCGGTGAATCCTCGGTGACGTTCGGAGACCCCGACGACCGAGTCCTCGTGACCGGTGGAACCGGCGGCCTCGGCGCGATGATCGCACGGCACCTCGTCGCGACGCACGGCGTGCGCAATCTTCTCCTCGTGGGTCGCCGGGGGCCGGCGGCACCCGGCGCGACGGAGCTTGCTGCGGAGCTCGTCGCACTCGGCGGTGACGTCGTCGTCGAAGCATGTGACTGCGCCGACCGCGAACAGCTGGCCGCCCTGCTCGCCCGCCACCGGGTCGGATCGGTGATCCATTGCGCGGGTGTCGTCGACAACGCGACGCTGGGGTCACTCACCACCGAGCAGTTCGAGACCGTGTTGCGCCCCAAGGTCGACGCCGCCTGGAATCTTCACGAGCTGACCAAGGACAATCCGCCTGCTTCGTTCGTGCTGTTCTCCTCGATCGCGGGCATACTGGTCGGCGGCGGGCAGGCGAACTACGCCGCTGCCAACACTTTCCTCGATGCATTGGCTGAGCACCGCCACGCCGCAGGAATGCCCGCGGTGTCGATCGTGTGGGGTCTGTGGTCGGGCGCCGGAGGGCTGGCCGAGTCCCTCGAGGAAGCGGACCTGGAGCGGATGCGGCGCATCGGATTGCCTGCGTTTACCACCGAGGACGGTCTCGCTGCATTCGATGCTGCCGTTGCAGGCGACGACGCGGTAGTCGTGGCGGCCAAGGTCGATTCGGCTGCGGTGCGAGCGCGTGCCGACGGCATTCCGCCGCTACTGCGATCGCTCGTACGCGGGTCGGTGCAGGTTGCGCCGACGGTGTCCAAGGCGGCGGGGTGGCAGGAACGTCTCGCGCCCCTCGGCAGTGCCGACCGGACCCGTGTGGTGCTCGACGTGGTATCGGGTGCAGTTGCCGGGGTGCTGGGACACGATGACGTCGAGTCGATCGAGCCCGACCGGGCGTTGCAGGACGTCGGTCTCGATTCACTTGCCGCAGTGGAGCTTCGCAATGTGCTTTCCGCCACCACGGGGCTCACCCTGCCTGCGACGTTGGTGTTCGACTGGCCCACACCGGTCGAGATCACGGGATTCATCGTCTCCGAGCTCGTTCCGCTACCCGCCGATCCGACAGCTGCTCTGGTGAGCGAAGTGGACCGTCTCGGCATCGTGCTCGCCGACGCGAAGGTGACGGGCGAGGCGCGTACCAGGGTCATGATCCGGCTGGAGGCGCTGCTGCGAACGTGGCGCGACGGCGACGATGCAGGTCTCGACGGGCGAGACGACGCGCCGACCGCAGACCTCAGAAGTGCAACCGACGACGAACTTTTCGCCAGGCTCGACAACGAACTGGGAGTGCAGTGATGGCCGATTCGACCCCGACCACCGAGGTCACCAACCGCGACTCGAAGTTGCGTGAGTATCTCGAGCGCGCGACGAACGAACTGGAACGAACACGCTTGCAGGTCCGCGAACTACAGGACCGAGAGCACGAGCCGATCGCCATCGTGTCGATGGCGTGCCGGTATCCGGGAGGGATCCGGACACCGGAAGACCTGTGGCGCATCGTCGACGAAGGCATCGACGTCGTGTCCGAATTTCCTGTCGATCGTGGGTGGGACGTCGAATCGCTGTATCACCCCGAGCCAGGTCGCACAGGCAAGAGCTACGTCCGTCACGGCGGGTTCCTGCACGACGCAGCGGATTTCGACGCAGCATTCTTCGGCATCAGCCCCAAGGACGCGCCGGGAACCGACCCGCAGCAGCGTCTCCTGCTCGAGGTCTGCTGGGAAGCATTCGAACGTGCAGGTCTGGACCCGACTGCCATGAAGGGATCGCCGACGGGGGTCTTCATGGGTCTCATGCATCACGACTATGTCGGCGGCACCATCTCGGGCAGCATCGTCTCGGGGCGCATCGCGTACACGCTCGGCTTGGAAGGTCCTGCCGTGACGATGGATACGGCGTGCTCGTCGTCCCTCGTGGCGCTGCATTCCGCAGTCCAGGCGCTTCGTAGAGGCGATTGCTCGCTCGCACTCGTGGGCGGCGTCGCGGTGATGGCGAGCCCGGAGATGTTCGTCGAGTTCAGCGAACGCCGTGCTCTGTCCAGCGACGGACGCTGTAAGTCGTTCTCGGCAGATGCGTCTGGCGCAGCGTGGGCCGAGGGTGCGGGAGTTCTGTTGGTGGAGAAACTCTCCGATGCTCGCCGGAACGGCCACGAGGTTCTCGGGCTCGTGCGGGGAAGCGCGGTCAATCAGGACGGTGCGTCGAACGGTATGACGGCACCGAGCGGCCCGGCTCAGGTCCGTGTCATTCGGCAGGCGCTCGCCGACGGTCAACTCGCTCCGAATCAGGTCGACATCGTCGAAGCCCATGGCACCGGAACCACGCTCGGTGACCCTATCGAAGCACAGGCCGTGTTGACCGCTTACGGGCAGGACCGGCCTGCCGATCGTCCGATGTGGCTCGGCTCCATCAAGTCCAACATGGGTCACCCGCAGGCAGCAGCGGGTGTCGCGGCCATCATCAAGATGGTGATGGCGATGCGTCACGAGACCATGCCGCGAAGCCTGCACGCGCACAACCCGTCTCCTGCTGTCGACTGGACCAGGGGCAACGTCGAGCTGCTTGCCGAGCCGCAGCCGTGGCCGTCGGAGGGACGGCCTCGCCGGGCGGGCGTGTCGTCGTTCGGGATCTCCGGTACGAATTCGCACATCATCGTCGAAGAAGCACCGCCGGTGCCGGTCGCGGACACGTCGGAGGTCGTCGGAGCCGTCCCCGTTGTGCCGTGGGTTCTGTCGGGTCGGTCACCGGAGGTGGTGCGTATCGCGGCCCGACGCCTACGTGAGCAGTTGCAGGACAGTATCTCTCGTGGCGACAACGTCGACGCGCTCGACGTCGGATTCTCCCTCGCGACAACGCGTGCTGCGTTCCCCTATCGAGCTGCCGTCGTGGGACGGGATGTGCCGACATTGCTCGACGACCTGGACGAGATCGTGACAGGGCAACGCGAGGCGTCGGCGGTCACCGATTCCACGCGCACCGCATTTCTGTTCTCGGGGCAGGGCTCACAGCGTGCGGGTATGGGCAAGGTGCTGCGACAGGGTTTCCCGGTGTTCGCCGCAGCGCTCGATCGCATCTGCGCGGAGTTCGATCCGCATCTGCCCGAGCCGCTGCAGGACGTCATGTTCGCCGAGAACCCGGACACGTTGGCCCGCACCCGATTCACCCAGCCTGCGCTGTTCGCATTCGAGGTCGCGTTGGCGGAACAGTTGGCACACTGGGGTATCCGACCCGATATCGTCGCTGGGCACTCGATCGGAGAGATCGCGGCCGCGCACGTGGCCGGTGTGTTCTCACTGACCGATGCTGTCACTCTCGTCGCGGCACGTGGTCGCCTGATGGACGGATTGCCCTCGGGTGGTGCGATGATCGCCATCGCTGCGTCCGAAGCCGAGGTCCACCCGTTGCTGGTACCGGGGTTGGACATCGCCGCAGTCAACGGCCCCCGTTCGGTGGTGGTGTCCGGCGACGAGGACAAGGCAACCGCGCTCGCCGCACAGTTCGACAAGACGAATCGTCTTCGTGTGTCGCATGCGTTCCACTCGCATCTGATGGATCCGATGCTCGACGAGTTTCGTTCGACAGCAGCGTCGTTGCACTACTACGAGCCTAGGATCCCGGTGATCTCGGATGTCACAGGCGACGTCGCCGAGGGACTGTCGGACCCCGAGTACTGGGTCCGGCACGTACGAGAAGCCGTCCGATTCGCGGACGGCATCGACTCGGTGGTGCGCGAGGGCGCGGACACACTGATCGAGGTCGGCCCCGACGCGATCCTGACGGGTATGGCCGCCGACACGGCACCGCAGATGGTCGCCACTCAGCGTCGAGACCAGGACGAGGACCAGGCGCTCGTCGCAACGATTGCTGCTCTGCACAGCGCCGGTCATCGGATCGACTGGCCTGCGGTGCTGGCAGGCGGGCGACGAGTCGGCCTACCCACCTATCCCTTCCAGCGCACTCGGTATTGGGAGAACGTGACGTCGATGCTCGTACCGGCCCCGCGTGACGAGTCGGAAACGTTCTGGGAACTCGTCCGGGAGCAGGACGTATCGGCGATGGCAGCGACGCTCGGCATCGACGACCAAGAATCGTTGGCGACGCTGGTGCCCGCGCTGTCTCGATGGCACGACAGGCGCAGCAGTGCTGCTGCCTCCGATGACCTCTGCTACCGCATCGGGTGGAGCCAGATCGCCACGGAGCACAACGAATCCGGTGCGTGGCGTGTGGCGATCCTCGCCCTCGGTGGTTCGGTGGCCGACGGTGAACTTGCTGCCGCGCTGAGGCGTCGGGGCGCCGACGTCGTAACCCATCTCGTGAACGGTAGTACCAGAGCCGAATTCGCTGCCGAACTGTCCGCCGTTGCATCGATCGACGAGATCGTCGTCGACTCGGGGCCGTCGGCAACGGTACCGGTCGTATCTGCTCTCGTGCAGTCGCTCGAGGACATCGGTGCCGCAGCTCGGGTGCGGATCGTGACGCACGACGCCGTGGCGCACGAAATCTCGGCCCGCGTCGAAGGGTACGTCGCAGGGGCGCTGTGGGGACTGGGCCGTGTGATCGGCGTCGAGTTGCCGGACCGCTGGGCCGGGCTGATCGACCTGCCGTCCGATGCATCGCCGCGGGTGTTCGACCGGGCTGCGGAACTGGTGACTGCGGGCGGGGACGAAGATCAGGTCGCGGTGCGTGAGTCCGGTGCGTTCGGCAGAAGGCTCGAACGTGCAGGTGCACGAACAGGTCCCGCGTGGACCCCAACCGGAACGGTACTCGTGACGGGAGCTTCGGGCGCCCTCGGTGAGAACCTCGCACGGTGGCTTGCTGCGCAGGGTGCACCGAGGATCGTGTTGGCCAGCAGGCGCGGCGCGTCGGCACCCGGCACCTCGGCCTTGATCGCCGAACTCGACGGCACGGACGTCTCGGCCGTCGAATGTGACGTGACGGATCGTGCTGCCCTGGCCGACGTCGTGAACGACATCGGCGACCCGCACCCACTGACGGCGGTCTTCCATCTCGCGGGCGTGCTCGACGACGGCGTGTTCGACGCCTTGACCCCGGACCGGTTCGAGAAGGTCATCGCGCCCAAAGCGACCGCTGCACAGCACTTGCACGAGCTGACCGCCGATCTGAATCTGACGGCGTTCGTATTGTTCTCGTCCTTCTCGGCTGTAGTCGGCGGTGCAGGTCAGGCGAACTACGCTGCCGCGAATGCTGCGCTCGACTCGCTCGCCGAGCATCGACGAGGTGCGGGGCTGCCTGCCACGTCGGTGTCGTTCGGTCCGTGGGGCGGAGACGGCATGGCCGATTCGCACGTGGTGCGCGATACCGGACGCGCTCTCGGTATCGACCCGATCGTGCCGGCGCATGCGCTGACGGCTCTGAAGAGGGCGATCGAGACCGGCGAGACTCTGCTGACGGTCGTCGACGTCGCGTGGAACACCTTCGTTCCCGCGTTCTCCGCGTTGCGACCGAGCCCGCTGGTGGCCGGATTGGCCGATGTCGCGGCACCGGGTGGTGCAGCGGCCGCCGAGGTGCCGAGCATCGCAGGCGAGCTGTCACGGATGTCCGGCCCGGAACGCGACCGTGCCCTGCTGGACTTGGTTCGTAGCGAGGTCGCCGCTGTGCTCGGCTACGGCGGACCGGGTGACGTGGAGCCAGGGCTTGCGTTCAAGGACCTCGGGTTCGATTCGCTCACATCGGTGGATCTACGCAACCGCATCAGCTCCGCGTGCGGAGTTCAGCTTCCCGCAACGCTCGTGTTCGACTACGCAAGTCCAGCGGCGCTGGCCGATCACCTCGCCGGCGAGCTCGGGGAACCGGCATCGGGAGCCGACGTCGTGCTCGCCGAGCTGGACCGACTGGAGGCGATGATCGGCTCACTGGGCGCAGAAGACCTGGAACAGGCTCGTGTGACGGCCCGCCTGCAGTCGATCCTCAGCGGCGCGACTGCGGCACTGGCCGGAACGACAGCCTCGACAACGACATTGGACGACGCGTCCGCGGACGACGTGCTCGCATTCATCGACAACGAGCTCGGCGCGAGCTGAAGGAGCCGACCGTCATGACCGACAGCGCAGCATCAGGCAGCAGATCTCCGGAGCGCGAGGCCGAGGACCAGAAGATCCTTCGGTATCTCAAAAAGGTGACCGCGGAGCTGCAACGCACCCGTGAACGGTTGCGTGCAGTCGAGACTGAGGGAGCCGAGCCGATCGCCGTCGTCGCCACCGGATGCCGATTCGCGGGTGGTATCGACAGCCCGGAAGCGCTGTGGGACAAAGTCATGCGCGGAGAGGATGTCATCGGAGACTTCCCGACCGATCGTGGGTGGGATCTGGACGCCGTATACGACCCGGATCCCGAGTCCGCGGGTACTTCCTACGTGCGTCGCGGATGCTTCATCGACGCAGTGGGGGACTTCGATCCGGCGCACTTCGGTATCAGTCCACGCGAGGCCGAACTGATGGATCCGCAGCAGCGCCTGCTGCTCGAGGTCTCGTGGGAGGCTTTGGAACGCGGCGGCATCGCACCGGGCTCGCTTCGTGGCGGTCAGGTGGGTGTCTACGTCGGGACGAACGGTCAGGACTACCGAGGGTTGCTGGATCGGATTCCAGCGGAACGGGATTCGGCGCTCGGTACCGGCACTCTCGCCGCCGTCATCTCCGGGCGTATCTCCTACGTTCTCGGTCTGGAAGGGCCGGCCGTCACCGTCGACACCGCATGCTCGTCCGCGCTCGTCGGAATGCACTTGGCAGCAACGGCTCTGCGCAATCGAGAGTGCTCCCTTGCGCTTGCCGGCGGAGCCACCGTCATGACGACCCCCGACTCGTTCATCGCGTTCAGCCGCCAGCGCGGTCTAGCGATCGACGGTCGATGCAAGGCCTTTTCCGACGATGCCGACGGCACCGGGTGGGGAGAAGGCGTCGGGATGATCGTCCTCGAACGTCTGTCGGACGCCCAGCGCAACGGTCACCCGGTTCTCGCGGTACTTGCAGGTTCGGCGATCAACTCGGACGGTGCGTCCAACGGTTTGACGGCACCGAACGGTCCGTCTCAGCAGCGTGTCATTCGCAGCGCGCTCACCGCGGCCGGGCTGTCGGGTGCCGACGTCGACGTGCTGGAAGCGCACGGTACCGGCACCACGCTCGGTGATCCCATCGAGGCGCAGGCGCTGATGTCCACGTACGGCCGCACGCGTGGGCCTTCGGGTCCGTTGCTGCTCGGCTCGATCAAATCGAACATCGGACACACCCAGGCAGCGGCAGGCGCCGCGGGTGTCATCAAGATGGTCACCGCACTGGGCAAGGGCATCGTGCCTGCAACGCTGCACGTGTCGGAGCCGTCGTCGACGATCGACTGGACCGCGGGTGCAGTGGAACTGGTGACCGAGACGACGCACTGGCCTGCAGTACAACGGGTTCGACGCGCAGGCGTGTCCTCGTTCGGTGCGAGTGGGACCAATGCACACGTGATCCTCGAGCAGGCTCCTGCGCCGGAGGCACCGGACGAGCGGACCCCGGGACCCCTCGGCTCGGTACGACTGCCGCTTCTGGTGTCCGGCCGCACCGCCGCTGCTCGGGATGATCAGGCGCGCAGCATCGCAGCATTGTTGGAAGAGCCGGGGATCGAGCACGACGCTGTTGCGGGCGCCCTCGCCCTGACGCGGACGCATCTGCGGCACCGGGCGGCCATGGTCGGTCGCACGCCTGCGGATTCCGCTCGTGGACTGAAGGACACGTCGGACACCGAAGTCTCGGTTCTGGGTATCGCGGGTGACCGGATAGAACCGGTGTTCGTCTTCCCGGGACAAGGATCGCAATGGCGATCGATGGCAACGGAATTGATGAGCTCGTCGCCAGTGTTCGCCGCCCGGATGGCCGAATGCGCGCAGGCCTGCTCGTCGTACGTCGAGTGGGATCTGCTCGAGGAGCTGTCGGGTCCGCAGGACCGCGTCGACGTCGTGCAGCCGCTGCTATGGGCGGTCATGGTGTCGCTGGCGCACACGTGGCAGGCATGCGGTGTGAGCCCCGCCGCGGTGATCGGACATTCGCAGGGTGAGATCGCCGCGGCCGTCGTAGCCGGGGCGTTGTCGCTCGACGACGGCGCTCGCGTCGTCACACTGCGTAGTCGCGCGATCGCCAGGGACCTCGCGGGGCGCGGCGGCATGATGTCGATCGGCGAGTCGGCCGAGACCGTACGACGACGGCTCACCGCGCACCCCGAGCTGTCGGTTGCCGCGATCAACGGCGCGCGCTCGGTCGTCGTGTCCGGTGACGTCGCGGCACTCGATGCCCTCACCGAAGAACTCGTCGCCGACGACGTACGGATCAAGCGACTTCCCGTCGACTACGCGTCGCATTCCGCTCACGTCGACTCGCTGCGCGCCACTCTCGACGAGGTGTTGTCGGGGCTCTCGCCTCGGTCGTCGGAGATTCCGTTCTATTCGACGGTGACGGGTGAACCGATCGATACGGCCGTACTGGACGCGAAGTACTGGTTCACCAATCTGCGTGGCACCGTGCGGTTCGCGGAGACCGTCGAACGTGTCATCGCCGACGGCTTCGGTCTGTTCGTCGAGTCGAGCCCTCATCCGGTCTTGACGCTCGGCATCGCCGAGACCGCGGACTCGGCCGACGGCCCGGTCGTGGCCACTGTGCCGAGCCTGCGCCGCGACGACGGCGGGCCCGAAAGATTCGTCGCCTCGCTTGCCGAAGCCCACGTGCATGGTGCCGCGGTCGATTGGAAGACGGTGATGGGCAGCGGTCTCGCACCAGTCGCCCTTCCTACCTACCCGTTCCAACGCCAGATGTACTGGCCCGAGGCCGGCTGGAGCGTCGGCGACGTGCGTTCGGCCGGAGTCGACGCCACCGGACATCGGCTTCTCGGTGGTGCCGTCGTGCAAGCCGACGGCGGCGGAGCCGTGTTCACGGGCAGGCTGTCGACGGCCACTCACCCGTGGCTCGCCGACCACGCTCTCGGCGACGTCGTGATCTTCCCCGGCACCGGTCACCTCGAACTCGTGGCAGCGGCTGCGGAACGACTGGGCTGCGGAGTCGTCGAGGACCTCACTCTTGGTGCGCCCCTGGTGATTCCCGACGGCGCTGCCCTCGGGATCCAGGTTATCTTCGGCGCTCCCGACGACACCGGCCGCCGACACGTCGGCGTGTACTCGACGTCGGACGACACCGATCTCGGCGACCGGAGCTGGCAGACGCACGCCACCGGAACGGTCGGTACGGGTGCTGGTGATGTATTCGTGGGCAACCGACTCGACTCGTGGCCACCCCCGGGGGCCGAAGCCGTCGACGTCGCAGACCTCTACGCCGGGTACGCCGAGGCGAACTTGCACTACGGACCTGCCTTTCGCGCGGTGACCGCAGCCTGGCGCGTCGGCGACGACCTGTACGCAACGGTGAATTCGCCGGTCGACGTCGACGGTGTGGACCTGCATCCGGCGGTCGCGGATGCGGCGCTGCATGCGATCGGTCTGACCTCGATCGCGGGCGACGATGCGCTGCTGCCCTTCTCATGGTCGGACGTGCGCATCCATGCTGTCGGTGCTCACGATGTTCGGGTGCGCGTGCATCCCGTCGGGGACTTCTCGGTGTCGGTGGACATCGCGGACTTCTCGGGTGCGCCGGTGGCGAGCATCGGCGAACTCGTCGTGCGAGCCGTCTCTGCCGACGCTTTGCCGGTCCATCGAAAGAACGCAGGTGACCTCTACCAGGTCGTCGAGGTTGCGTTGGAAGACAACGCTACCGACCTCGAGGCCGCCGAGTCGACCGTCGTCGAAGCGCTTTCCGGCTCCACTGCAACCGAAGTCGAAGCGGCACTTGTCTTGCTCGTGTCCGAGCTTCGAGAGGCGTTGGACTCCGACGCCGAGACCGTCGCCGTTGTGGTGCCGGGTGATCCAGCCGGAGCTGCCGCGGCCGGTCTCGTTCGTGCTGCCGCTGCGGAGGAACCGGACCGAATCGTGCTCGTGACTGCCACCGGGGATATCGATGTGGAGGATGCAGTCACACGCGCCCGCGCGGCAGGAGAACCCCACGTCGTGGTGCGTGGATCCGAGGTGTTCACCCCACGACTGGTGCGGGCGGATACCGCTGTGTCGGACGACGGCCTGCGCACCGACGGAACGGTACTGATCACCGGTGCCTCCGGCGTATTGGCCGGTGAACTTGCGCGGCACCTGGTGCACGGGAACGGCATACGTCACCTGACTCTGTTGTCCCGCAGTGTAATCAGCGACGATCTGATCGACGAATTGACCTCTGCCGGCGCAGAGATATCGCAGGTCCGCTGCGATGTCACCGACGCCAAGGCGCTGTCGGCCGTGTTCGACGCGCTCCCCGCCGAGCGGCCGCTCCGCGGCGTGATCCACACAGCCGGTGTGCTCGCAGACGGAACGTTCGGTGCCTTGACTCCCGAGCGCCTCGGCGTGGTGTTGGCTCCCAAGGTCCACGGCGCGTGGAATCTGCACGAACTGACTCGCGAGCGTGATCTGGACGTGTTCGTGATGTTTTCTTCTACCGCCGGTGTTCTCGGAGCTCCCGGCCAGGCCAACTATTCCGCTGCCAACGCCTACCTCGACGCGCTTGCAGAACTGCGTCGAGGTGTAGGACTGCCCGCGCAGTCGTTGGCCTGGGGCCTGTGGGCGCAGGGCAGCGGGATGACGGGCTCGATGGACGGCACCGACCGTTCGCGGCTGACGCGTGGTGGCATCACCCCACTCGCCACCGACGATGCCTTTGCGCTGTTCGACCGCGGTCTTCGATCGCCGAACCTTGCCGCCGTCGTGGCAGCCGATTTCGACCTGGCAGGAATGCGGTCTCGTGGCGAGCGCCCTGACCCGGCCTTCCGTAGCCTCGTCACCGTTCGACGTACCAGTGCAGCCGCGCAGGTGGTCGACGAGAACGCCTGGCGCAGCGAGTTGTCCGCCGCTGATCCGGCACAACGGGAACGGATGGTGACCGACCTCGTCCGCGGGCGCATCGCCACGATCCTCGGGCATCGCAGCGTCGACGGTGTGCCCGCTGATCGCCCGTTCAAGGAACTGGGGTTCGACTCGCTCGCTGCCGTGGAGCTCCGCAACGCGTTGTCGGCGGTCACCGGACTTCGCCTGCCCGCGACACTGGTTTTCGACCATCCGACTCCAGTGGTGCTGGCGCGCAAACTGATCGGTGATCTAGGTGACACGGTCACTTCGACTCCGCAGAAGCGCGCGCCTGCCGTCTCGTCGGACGAGCCCGTCGCGATCATCGGTATGGCCTGCCGCTACCCCGGCGGCGTCGAGTCGCCGGACGATCTGTGGGACCTCGTGGCGTCGGGACGCGATGTCGTCGGAGGATTCCCCGATGACCGCGGATGGGATCTCGATCGGCTCTACGACCCCACGCTCGACCGGCCGGGCACCAGCTATTCGCGTCAGGGATCTTTTCTGGACGGGGCAGGCGATTTCGACGCCGACCTGTTCGGCATCGATCCGCTCGAAGCGAACTCTCTCGACCCGCAGGTGCGCCAGTTGCTCGAGACCTCCAGAACGGCACTGGAACACGCTGCGATCGACCCGACGTCGTTGGCGGGCACCGACACCGGCACGTACGTGGGGTTGATGTACCACGACTACGCAGGTGCCTACGGTACGGGATCGGTCGTATCGGGAAGAGTTGCGTACGAATTGGGCCTCGAAGGCCCGACCATGACCGTCGACACTGCATGTTCGTCGTCACTCGTCGCGCTGCATCTCGCGGCACAGGCCCTTCGGGCAGGCGAATGCGGAGTCGCGCTTGCAGGCGGAGTGACGGTCATGGCGACGCCGGGCATCTTCGTCGAGTTCAGCCGTCAACGCGGGCTGTCACCGGATGGACGGTGCCGCTCGTTCGCCGACTCCGCCAACGGCACCGGGTTCTCGGAGGGTGTCGGCGTGCTGGTGCTCGAGCGGCTGTCCGACGCTAGGCGTAACGGTCGGAACATCCTGGCCGTGCTGCGGGGAAGCGCGGTCAATCAAGACGGCGCATCCAACGGCCCGACGGCGCCGAACGGGCCCGCGCAGCAACGCGTCATCCGGCGGGCTCTCGATTCCGCAGGACTCACCACTGCCGATGTCGACGTGGTCGAGGCACACGGAACAGGAACGACACTCGGAGATCCGATCGAGGCGCAGGCCCTGATCGACACCTACGGTCGCGGGCGGGCCACAGAGGATCCACTGTGGCTCGGTTCGATCAAGTCGAACATCGGTCACTCCCAGGCCGCGGCAGGCGTCGCAGGTGTCATCAAGATGGTGCAGGCGCTGCGCCACCGTGAGATGCCGGCCACCTTGCACGTCGACGGCACTCCGAGTCGCCATATCGATTGGGAGGACAGCGGAGTCGCACTGCTCGCCGACGGCAGGCAGTGGCCGGAGCGCGATCGCCCTCTCCGCGCCGCGGTGTCGTCGTTCGGGCTCAGCGGAACCAACGCGCACGTCGTGCTCGAGGCCGCCCCGGCGACCGAGCGTGTCGTCCCGCAGGCGTACGCGTCGATTCCGTGGCTGCTGTCGGGCACGTCCGCGCAGTCGCTCCGTACTCAGGCTGCGGCGCTCGCGGCCGGTCTCGCCGCGAATCAAGACGTCGATGCGGTCGGAACAGCTCGCACTCTTGCGACGGGGCGCGCCCAGCTGGGACACCGTGCGGCACTCGTCGGCAGCGACGTGTCGGAACTGCGGACTGCGCTGACGGCCTTGGTGGCAGGAGATGCGTCGGCGAACGCGATGACCGGTACAGCCCGAAGCGGGCGTACGGCGTTTCTTTTCACCGGGCAGGGTGCACAGAGGCCGGGCATGGGTTCGGAAGCGGCTGCGGCACACTCGGCATTCGAGCGTGCGCTCGCCGAGGTCTGCTCGTATGCGGACCCTCTGTTGGACACGCCGCTGCGTGAGGCGATCGCGTCACCGGAGTTGGTGGGCCGTACCGAGTACACCCAGCCTGCGTTGTTCGCCGTGCAGATCGCGACGTATCGGTTCCTGACCTCGCTCGGAGTACAGCCCGACGCACTGGTCGGACACTCGATCGGCGAGATCGCGGTTGCTCATGTAGCCGGAGTGCTGGACCTGCCGTCGGCTGTCCGCCTGGTCTGCGCGCGCGGACGCCTCATGCAGGCTTTGCCCGACGGTGGGGCGATGGTTGCGATCGGTGCACCGGTCGACGAGGTTCGCCCGTATCTCACCTCCGATGTGGGATTGGCGGCCGTCAATGGACCTGCGGCAGTCGTTGTTTCCGGCACCGAGAGTGCAGTCGAGGCGATCGCGGCCCGGTTCGAGCGGACGACACGGCTGCGTGTATCGCATGCGTTCCACTCACCGTCGATGCTGCCCATGATCGACGAGTTCCGAACAGTGGTAGAGGATCTGGAGTTCGGATCACCGACGATACCGATCGTGTCGACGGTCACCGGCGAACCCGTCACGGACGGGATGGCCGATCCCGAATACTGGGTCCGACACGTCTCTGGTACCGTCCGGTTCGAGGACGCAGTGAACACGTTGTGCAACAGGGCTGTTGCACGCATGGTGGAGATCGGACCCGGATCGACGCTGTCGTCCCTCGCCTCGTCGTGTGTAGCGGACGCGGACGCTCCACCGGAGGTATTCCCGACGCTGCGTTCGGGTAGACCCGAGCCAGAAGCGCTGTCCGTTGCACTCGCACGCATTCATGTCAGCGGCGGTATTGTCGACTGGTCTTCGCTGTTGGGCAGTGGTGCTCCCGCTGCCGACCTCCCGACCTACGTCTACTCGCACCGCCGTTACTGGATCAACAGCGATGTGGTGGAACACGATCGGAGCGCTCATCCGATACTCGGTGGTGCCGTGGAGATAGCGGGCACCGGTACCACGCTGTATTCCAGCGAGATCTCCGTGGCTACTCATCCGTGGTTGGCCGACCACCGTATGGGAACGACTGTGGTCGTGCCGGGCACGGTGTTCGCGGAGATCGCGGTAGTGACAGCAAGTTCCGTCGGATCCTCGACGGTTCGCGAACTCACCGTGACGACCCCGCTCGTACTGTCCGATACCGGCTCCAGGACACTGCAGGCTTCGGTGTCAGGCGCCGATCGAGAAGGAGTGCGCGAGCTGAGTATTTACTCGGCCGAGCGTGCAGGCGGGGAATGGACGCTGCACGCCGTCGCCACACTCGCCGACGACACACTCGCCGACGACACCGTGGCGCTCGATCCCGACTCGGATCAGTGGCCGTCCAGCGACGCACACGATGTCACAGCCGTCGATGTCGACGCGCTGTACGCGGCCGCATCGACAGCAGGCGTCGACTACGGTCGGACCTTCCGTGGTCTCACTGCCGTCTGGGTTCGCGGTGACGACGTGTACGCCGAGGTCTCGGCCGATGCACTCATGTCCGGCGGCGCCACCGGGAGCGGTCACGTACTCCATCCCGCATTTTTCGACGCGGTCCTGCAACCGGTCACCGCACGCCAGGGCGCAGGAGACTCGGTAGTGATGCCCTTCTCCTGGTCCGGCATCCGAATCACGCCGAGTCGCTCCAACGTCGTGCGTGTGCGTCTCGCTGCGACGGGTTCGGACACCGTGCGGGTCACGGCGGTGGACGATCGCGGACTCCGGGTGGTCGATATCGAGTCGCTGACATTGCGAGAGGTGTCCGTGCGCCGATTCTCGGCACTCGGAGTCGCCGATGGGCTGTCGGTGATCGAGCGGATTCCGTTGTCCACGAGCGGTAGTCCGACCGCGACGCACTGGACAGTCGTGTCCTCGGATCCGGTTGCAGCGGCTGCGCTCGCGGACGAGGCAGCGACAGTGCGTACGGCTACCGATATCGCCGACGCCGCGTCGGTTGCCACGGATGTCGTGGTCGTCGGGGCTTGGGGTGACGGTGGACTCGATGCCCACGCGGGGTCGTCCGCGCGCCGACGCCTGCACGACGTTGCCGAACACATCCGACGGTGGTCGTCCGAACCGGCCCTCGCAGCTACGACTCTCGTGGTATGGACGGCAGGAGTCGCCGACTCCGCGGTGAAAGGCCTTGTGCGATCGGCCGCGTCGGAGAATGCGGGAACGATCGTGCTCGTCGATGCCCTGCCGGGCGTCGATGCACCGTCGGCGCTGCGCGCTCTGCCCGCGGCGTTGGCCACCGGAGAATCCGACATCGTCATAGGCACGGACGGCATCTACGCCCCGCGCCTGACGGCAGCACCCGCGTTCGACGGAGATCCGCAGCAGTGGCCCGACACCGTGCTGGTGACCGGTGGTACGGGAGCGGTTGGGGGAACGGTGGCGAAGCATCTCGTACGTACGCACGCGGTGGGACATGTCGTTCTCATGAGCCGCCGAGGACTCGGCGCAGACGGCGCACCCGAGCTGGTGTCCGCCATCGAGGACGCGGGCGGTCGTGTGACGGTGGTGGCCGGCGACATCGCGGACGAGGCCACTGTGCGAGCTGTCTTCGACGCTCATCCGATTCGCGGCGTCGTACATGCGGCGGGCGTTCTCGACGACGGGCTGCTGGAGACCATGACCGAGGACCGGACCGATGCGGTCGCTCGGCCGAAGATCGATGCCGCACTCGTGCTGCACGCCGTCACCATCGATCACGCCGTCGAGAAGTTCGTGTTGTTCTCGTCCACCGCGGGCATACTCGGTAGCCCGGGTCAGTCGAACTACGCGGCGGCGAACACGTTCCTCGACGGGTTGGCGCAGCACCGTCAGACGCTGGGAATGGCTGCGACCTCGCTCGTGTGGGGCCGGTGGAGCGGTGGCGGAGGCATGGCGGATCGACTCGACGACTCCGGGGCGAGGAGGTTGGCGGAATCCGGAATCGTCGGAATGTCCGACGAGGACGCGCTCGCACTGTTCGACGCGGCCGTCGACAGGGGAGACGCCGTCGTCGTGCCCGCGCGATTCGACGTCGCCGGTCTCACCGCACGATTTGACGCGTCACCCGCGTCGGTCGCGCCTGTCCTGCGAGGGCTGCTACGTCGGACGACGCGGGCGGCTTCGCCGACGGATCGCGGAGCGGAACTCCGAGCATCTCTAGCCGAGCTGTCTGTGTCCGAGCAGTCCGACCTCGTCGACGCCCTCGTACACGATCACACCAGCGCCGTGCTCGGGGTGACCGACATCGACATGGATTCGGCGTTCGGTGATCTCGGATTCGATTCGCTGGCAGCCGTCGAATTTCGAAACAGGCTCGTCGAGGCCACCGGACTGCGGTTGCCAGCGACTGTGGTGTTCGACCATCCGAGTCCGGCGGTGCTGGCAGCCCACCTGCTGACCGAACTCGTTCCACAGGTGTCGGTGCGAGAGACCGTCATCCGGGAACGTGCCGTCGACATCGGTTCCGTCACGGACGACGACATCGATGCGCTCGACACCGACGCCCTGATCAGCCGGGCGCTCGGGTCGAGCGACGAGAGCGATCCATCCGCGGAATGACCAGCTTGCACCCGAGAGGATCACGAGAGAAGTGACTACCGCCAGCACGCCCGACGATCGTGTGATTCGCGCCCTCCGGACATCGATGAAGGAGACCGAACGGCTGCGGGAGTTGAACCGAACGCTCACCGAGGCCGCGACGGAACCGATCGCGATCGTCGGGATGGCGTGCCGGTATCCCGGTGGAGTCACCTCACCCGACGGGTTGTGGAAGTTGGTGTCCACGGGCGCTGACGCGATCGCGGATTTCCCCGACGACCGTGGATGGGATCTGGAGTCGGTCTACGACCCCACACGTTCACGCCCCGACACGACCTATGTGTCCAGGGGTGGATTTCTCTCGAATGCAGCTGAATTCGATGCAGAGTTCTTCGGGATCAGTCCGCGCGAGGCCGAGATCATGGATCCGCAACAACGGATCTTGCTCGAGAACTCCTGGGAAGCAATCGAAGACGCGGGCATCGACCCGACCTCGTTGCACGGCAGCCGCACCGGCGTGTTCGCGGGACTCATGTACCACGACTACGTCGGCAGCTTCGGTAGCGGAAGCGTGGTGTCGGGACGTATTTCGTACACCCTCGGGCTGGAGGGCCCGACGATGACCGTCGACACTGCGTGCTCGTCCTCGCTCGTCGGCGTACACCTTGCGGCCCAGTCGCTTCGGCGCGGTGAAAGCACGCTCGCGCTGGCGGGCGGTGTCACCGTCATGGCGACCCCGGACACCTTCGTCGAATTCAGTCGACAGGGCGGTCTCGCCGAAGACGCGGTCTGCCGGTCGTTCTCCGACGATGCGTCGGGCACAGTGTGGTCCGAGGGCGTCGGTGTACTCGTTCTCGAGCGTCTGAGCGACGCCGTTCGGCACGGTCGCCGTATCCACGGTCTCGTGCGTAGCAGTGCAGTGAACTCCGACGGTGCGTCGAATGGCCTGACCGCTCCCAACGGGCCCTCACAGCAGCGGGTCATCAGAGCGGCACTCGACTCGGCCGGTCTGAGGGCCTCCGATGTCCAGATAGTCGAAGCGCACGGCACGGGTACGGTTCTGGGTGATCCGATCGAGGCTCAGGCGCTGTTGGCGACGTACGGCGCCGACCGGACGGATACGTTGGCACTCGGGTCGGTCAAGTCGAATCTCGGTCATACACAGGCCGCGGCGGGAATCGCAGGGATCATCAAGCTATTGATGGGAATGCGGCACGGCATCCTGCCGCACACCATCAACGTCGGAACCCCGTCCACGAAGATCGACTGGTCCGCTGGAGCCGTCGAACTGCTGACGGCGCCCAAGTCGTGGCCCGAGACCGGAGATCCCCGTCGAGGGGCAGTGTCGTCGTTCGGCATCAGCGGGACCAATGCACACCTCGTCGTCGAGGAGTATCGTGCGCCCGCTGTCGCCCCCGAGGAGCCGACTGTCGTTCCGCCCATGATCGTGTGGCCCGTATCGGGTGCGACCACCGATGGTGTTCGTGCGCAAGCGAACAGCCTTGCCGACGCATTCACCGGCACCGACGGGCTGTCGAATGCGGACATCGGCTTGGCGTTGGTCAGGTCGCGCGCCGCGTTGCGGCATCGAGCTGTCGCGATCGGCCGCGATCGAGAGGAAGTGCTGGCATCCCTCCGCACGATCGGGGAGAGCGGCCCGACTGCGCGGGTGCTGAAGGGCAAGACAGCATTTCTGTTCACCGGCCAGGGATCTCAGCGGCCGGGGATGGGCGGCGAACTGTACGCGGACTACCCCGCCTTCGCCGACGCGTTCGACGAGGTACTGTCGCACCTTCCCGCGGGAGATCGTCTGAAGCAGTTCATGTTCGGGTCCGAGCCCGAACAACTTGCTCGCACCGAGACAACCCAGCCTGCATTGTTCGTCTACGAGGTCGCTCTCTATCGACTGCTCGAATCCTTGGGGCTGAGTCCGGCATTCGTCGCGGGCCATTCCGTCGGTGAGATCGCAGCAGCGCACGTCGCCGGAGTGCTCACCCTCGCCGACGCGTGCACGCTCGTCTCGGCGCGTTCACGGTTGATGCAGGCACTGCCCGAAGGCGGAGCCATGGTGTCGATCCGTGCGTCGGAATCCGATGTCAGGGCCGAGCTGGTCGGTGCAGTCGACATCGCAGCGGTCAACGGCCCTGCATCGGTGGTGATTTCGGGTGTCGACGCTGACGTCGAGGCTGTTGCAGCACACTTCGACACGACGCGCCGACTGACCGTCTCCCATGCCTTCCACTCGTCGGCGATGGATCCCATGCTCGAAAGTTTCCGCCTTGCCCTCACCGACGTCCGCTTCACGAAACCCACGATTCCGTTGTTCTCCGGACTGTCGGGAGGCGTGGCGGCAGAGGAAATCTGCGATCCGGCGTATTGGGTTCGGCACGTGCGTGAACCGGTACGTTTCGCGGACTGCATCACGTCGTTACGCTCTCGCGGTGTGTCCCGATTCGTAGAACTCGGGCCCGATTCGGTACTCACGACGATGGCGCGCGAGAGCCTCGACGACGACCTGGCGCACGAGTCGGTTCTGGTGACAGGCACGGCACGGGCTGGGCGGTCCGAGACGGCGTCACTTGCGTCGGCCGTCGGCGCTCTGCACAGCGGTGGGCACTCTCCGGACTGGACGGCGCTGCTCGGCGGTTCCGGTGCGCGCGTTGATCTACCGACCACTGCCTTCGTTCATGACAAGTACTGGGCCACAGCCGATAACAGTGAACTTGACATTCGGTCGACAGGTCTCGACGCGACAGGGCATCCGGTGATGTCGACGGTATCGACGGTCGCCGAGTCGGGAGCATTGCTGTTCGGCGGCGTTCTGTCCACGAGGTCGGCGCCGTGGATCGCCGATCACACCGTGTCCGGTGTGGTCACAGCACCCGCGACCGCGATGGTCGACTGGGTGCTGCGTGCGGGCGACCTGATCGGATGCGCGTCGATCGAGGAACTGGTACTCGAAGCTCCACTGCTCGTGCCGGATTCGACAGGTCGGCGTATTCAGATCACGATGGAATCGGACGCCGCGCAGGGGCGCAGGGCATTCGTCGTGCATTCGGCGTCGACAGACGAGCCTGCTCAGTCCACGATCTGGGTCCGCCACGCCTCCGGCTCGGTGACGGCGTCCGACCCCGCGGCTCCTGTGGCGCCGTCCGAGTGGCCACCGTCGGGAGCTGATGCCGTCGAGGTCGGCGATCTGTACGACGGACTCGCCTCGGGTGGGCTCCGGTACGGACCGACTTTCCAGGGTGTCCGCTCCGTCTGGCGCACGTCGGAATCCGTCCACGCCGACGTTGTCTCCGACGGAGCGATCGACGGTGGCGTCGTCATTCACCCTGCACTGCTCGACGCGGCGTTCCATTCGCTGGCGTTCGCGTCCGAAGACGCAGGATCCGCCTCCGTTCCTTTCGCCCTGTCCGGCGTCCATGTCTTCGCCACAGGTGCCACGTCGGTGCGCGTGACCTCGACGCGCGTCGGTGCCACGTCGTGGCGGGTCGAACTGGCTGATGCCGTGGGAGCTCCGGTAGCCCTGATCGAGTCGCTGAGTGTCCGTCCCCTCGCTACTACGGATTCGGCCCCCGACCAGTCCGAGACCGCCCGTCGTTGGCTCTACGCGATGTCGTGGTCCGAGACCGACAGCGGGCCGGCAGTGCAGTCGCCGACGCGAGTGCACGAGGTCTCCTCGGGTGCCGACAGTCGGTCGATCCTACAGGCGACATCGGAAGCGCTTGCCGTACTGCAAGATTCCGACGAGCCGGTCGTGTTCGTCACGCGCGGTGCAGTGTCGGTGTCGGGTGAACCGGCACCCGATCTCGCGGGCGCTGCGGTGTGGGGACTGGTGCGGGCCGCACAATCGGAAGATCCTGGATGTGCGGTTCTGGTCGATACAGACACGGACGCGCGCGGCATCGGAGCAATAGACCCGGGCGGTGAACCACAGCTCGCTGTGCGCGACGGTGTTCGCTGGAGTCCGAGGCTCGCGCGGGCAGACGTGGTGCCGACGGGTTCACCTCTGAACACAAGCGGGACGGTCCTCGTGACCGGCGCGACAGGGGCGCTCGGTGCAGTGATTGCACGGCATGTGGTGACGGCGCACGGAGTGCGGCATCTGGTGCTGCCGAGCCGCAGCGGCAACGCTCGCGAACTGGCCACGGAACTGACCGAAGTGGGCGCGACCGTCGACCTCCCGCTGTGCGATGTCGCCGACGGCGCCGCTGTGCGGGCACTCGTCGAGTCCATCGATCCCGAACGTCCGCTGACCGCGGTGATCCATGCCGCCGGCGTGATCGACGACGGTACCATCGCCTCGCTCACCCCCGATCGGATTGCAACGGTCTTCGGACCCAAAGTCGACGGGGCCCTCGCGCTGCACGACGCGACGCGTGACCTGAGGCTCGATGCATTTGTGCTGTTCTCGTCGCTTGCCGGCGTTCTCGGTGGACGTGGGCAGGGCAACTACGCAGCCGCCAACGCGTGCCTCGACGCGCTTGCCGTCAGCAGGAGACAGGCGGGCCTTCCTGGCCTGTCGCTGGCCTGGGGCCCGTGGGAGGCCATCGGTGTCGGTGGCATGACCGAGAACCTCGCCGACGCCGATCGAGACCGTATCGCGCGCACTGGTTTCCAAGACTTGACCGCATCGCAAGGGACAGCGCTCTTCGATTCAGCCCTGAATTCCGATTCAGCCCTTCTCGTTCCGGTCCGTCTGGACATCCCGCGTCTGCGTGAGCGCGGCGCGTCACTGCCGCCCGTACTGCGCGGACTCGTCGGGTCCACGACACGTCGGACGGCAGCAAGCGAGTTCGCAGCGCCCGTCGACGCGCTGCGAGCGGCCGATCCGGCGACGCGTCGAAACCGGGTGCTCGAACTGGTTCGCAGCCGGGTCGCCGAGGTCCTCGGGTACTCGTCGGCGAGTTCCGTGGAACCGGATCGGGCATTCTCCGAGTTGGGTTTCGACTCCCTCGGTGCCGTCGAACTGCGCAACACGTTGAGCGCCGATGTAGGGGAGCGACTGCCCGCTACCGCGGTGTTCGACTATCCGACGTCGGCGGCGATGGCGGGCTTCCTGAGTCTGCTGCTCGGCGGGGACGAAGCCACCACCGCACAGCAGTCCGACACGTCGACCCGCGGCACGGTCGACGACGACGATCCGGTCGTCATCACCGGCATGGCCTGCCGATACCCGGGCGGAGTCTCGTCCCCGGCCGATCTGTGGGATCTTCTGATCACCGAACGCGACGCCATCGGCGAGTTCCCCGACGATCGTGGCTGGGACGTGGAGGAACTCTACGACCCTGCCGGAGAGCGCCCGGACTCGTCGTCCTCACGGCACGGCGGATTCCTCTACGATGCGGCCGATTTCGATCCCGAGTTCTTCGGCATAGCGCCCCGCGAAGCTCAGGCCATGGATCCGCAGCAACGCCTGATGCTCGAGGGCGCATGGGAGGCATTCGAGGACGCAGGTATCGCTCCGGAGTCGTTGCGCGGCAGTGATACCGGTGTGTTCGCCGGCGTCATGTACCACGATTATTTCCGCAGTTTCGGAAACGGCAGTGTGGTGTCGGGCCGGGTGGCGTATGCGTTCGGTTTGGAGGGGCCGACGATGACGGTGGATACGGCGTGTTCGTCGTCGTTGGTGTCGTTGCATCTGGCGGCGCAGGCGGTGCGTCGTGGTGAGTGCTCGATGGCCTTGGCTGGCGGCGTGACCGTGATGGCTTCTCCTGGAACGTTCGTCGAATTCACGCGTCAGCGCGGTCTCGCCCCTGACGGTCGGTCCAAGTCGTTCTCGGACGATGCGGACGGTGCCGGATTTGCGGAGGGAATGGGAGTTCTTCTACTGGAACGTCTGTCGGATGCGCGTGCTGCGGGTCGTCGGGTGTGGGGTGTGGTGCGGGGTTCGGCGGTCAATTCCGATGGTGCGTCGAATGGTTTGACGGCGCCGAACGGTCCGTCGCAGCAGCGGGTGATTCGGGCGGCGTTGGTGGATGCGGGTGTGGGTGTGTCGGGTGTGCAGGTGGTGGAGGCGCATGGGACGGGGACTCGGTTGGGTGATCCGATCGAGGCGCAGGCGGTGTTGGCGACGTATGGTCGTGGGCGTGTGGGTGGGCCGTTGGTGTTGGGTTCGGTGAAGTCGAATCTGGGTCATACGCAGGCTGCTGCGGGTGTGGCGGGTGTGATGAAGGTGGTGTTGGGGATGCGGTTCGGGGTGGTGCCTGCGTCGTTGCATGTGGGTGCGCCCTCGTCTCGGGTGGAGTGGTCCGGTGGGGTGGAGGTGGCGTCGGTGGCGCGGGAGTGGGTTGGTGGTGTGGATGGTGTGCGTCGTGGTGCGGTGTCGTCGTTCGGTATCAGTGGGACCAATGCGCATGTGGTGATCGAGGAGGGGGATCCGGTCGAGTCCGCACCGGCACCCGGATCGACGCAGCAGTCGACAGCTCCTGTGCTGTGGGCAATTTCCGCGAAGACTCAGCACGCATTGACCGAGCAAGCTGCCCGGTTGGCGTCGGCGCCGAGTGTCCTTACGGAACCCATCACGGATATAGCGCGAACTCTCGGTGCGCATCGCACGTCGTTCACGCATCGGGCAGTGGTGCTCGGCTCGGATCGTGACCAGTTGATCGAGGGACTTCGATCGGTAGCGGAGGGCGCTCCGGTCACAGCCGTCGGCACATCGAGACGTGACAGCGGCACCGCGTTTCTGTTCACCGGTCAGGGAGCTCAGCGCCTCGGCATGGGCCGCGATCTGGCGAATACGTATCCGGTGTTCGCCGATACATTTTACGCTGCACTGCAACTCGTCGACGCTGCGTGGGCCAGTCTCGGGAAGGACTTCCCGTCGGCCCGGTCGGTTCTGCACGGTGACGACGCGGACGCCGTGCAGCGCACCGTGTTCGCGCAAGCAGGATTGTTCGCGTACGAGGTTGCGCTCTTCGGATTGCTGGAGTCGATCGGAATGCGTCCGGATGCAGTCGCGGGCCACTCCATCGGTGAAATCGCGGCAGCACACGTCGCGGGTGTGTTCTCGCTCGCCGATGCAGCAGCGCTCGTGGCTGCCCGCGGCGCGCTCATGGATGCGCTCCCCGACGGCGGAACGATGGCAGCGCTGAAGGCGTCGGCCGACGTCGTCACCCCGCATCTCACGGATCGAGTCGGGATCGCCGCGATCAACGGCCCCGACGCCGTAGTCGTCTCGGGACACACCGCGGATGTGCACAGTCTCACCGAGAAGTTCGACGGCAGCAAGGAACTTCGAGTCTCGCATGCCTTCCATTCGATGCTCATGGATCCGATGCTCGGTGAGTTCCGTTCCGTGGTCGAATCTGTGCACTTCGAGGAACCGATCATCCCGCTCGTCTCCGCAGTCACCGGGGAGTCGGTACCGAACGACGTCGTCACCGACCCCGAGTTCTGGGTACGACACGTCCGTGAACCTGTCCTGTTCTCGGCCACCGTGGAGGCATTGTCCACGCAGGGAATCGGGCGTTTTCTCGAAGTCGGTCCGGCTGCTGTGCTCTCGGGAGCCGGGCCTGCGAGCGCACCCGCGTCGGCGCGATTCGTTGCACTCGGTAGTTTGAGAACCCCCGAGGTCGACGCATTCGCAGCGGGTATCGCGGCAGCTCACGTGGATGGATTCTCACCGAACTGGATGCTGCTCTTTCCGGGCACACGAACGGTGACGCTCCCGACCTACGCCTTCACTCGGCGCCGCTTCTGGATCGACTCCGAAGCGGGTGCCGGTGGCACGGTGGACACGGCGCCGCAGTACAGCGAATCGGTCGCCCCGCTCTCAACCAGCGAGATGGATTCCGAGGCACTACTGGATCTCGTCCGTAGGAGAACCGCTGCAGTCCTGGGGCATTCGGATGTCGATGCTATCGATCCTGCGGCACCGTTCCTAGAGGTAGGTATGGACTCGGTGTCTGCGATGGAGCTACGAAGCGCCCTTGCGTCGGCGACAGGTCTGGAACTCTCGGCCGGGATCGTGTTCGATCATCCGACGGTGGAACAGCTCGCTGCGTACCTCGGCGACATGGTCTCGGGAGGTGGCACTCCGGTTCGCGACGATCAGGAGTCGATCGGTGCTCTGTTGCGGCGAGCGACTGCGTCGGGCGACATGGCGGGTGGCATGGCTCTTCTCGGATCGGTGGCGAACATCCTGCCGAGCTTCTCGGGCGCAGCCGACAGCGGGCCGATCTCCGACCCGGTCCGGCTCGCGTCTGCCGATGTCACCGGCGACACCAGTCCGGTCCTGCTGTGCATCGCGTCACCGATGGCTCTCGGTGGTGCCCAGCAATACGCGCGGTTCGCGGCCCGATTCCGTGGTCGCCGAGACGTTCTCGCACTCGCCATACCGGGTTTCGCTGATGGAGAGGCACTTCCGGCGACATCCGACGCAGCCGTGGACGTCTTCGCTCACCAAGTCCGCGCCGTTGCCGGAGATCGCCCGGTCGTTCTCGTCGGATACTCCTCGGGCGGACAGTTCGCCCATGCGACGGCGGCAGTGCTGGAAGATGCGGGCACTCCGGCAGATGCCGTCGTGTTGGTCGATACGTACGTGCCGGGACGTGACGGCAACGAGTCGCTGTGGCAGGCCATGTTCGACGGCATGCTCGACCGTGAATCCTCGTTCGGACGATTCGGAGCGTTTCGGCTCGCGGCGATGGGTCGCTACAGCGACCTGATTCTCGACTGCCTACCGACGGAAATGGACACGCCCGTTCTGTTCCTGCGCGCGTCGGCACCGTTCGTTCCGGACGCGATCGACTGGCAAGCGTCGTGGACCGCGGAACACGAGCTCGTGGAGGTGCCGGGTACTCACTTCTCGATTCTCGAGGACGAATCGGCCACCACCGCTGCGGCAGTGGACGAATGGCTGAATGCGCGGGAGGTCAGCCGGCACCCAGATAGGCGAGTACAGCCAGCACCCGCCGGTTCGTGATGCTGTCGGCCGACAGTGTGAGCTTGCCGAAGATGTTGCCGATGTGCTTGGTCACCGCGCCCTCGCTGACGACGAGTCGTTCGGCGATCGCGGTGTTCGAGCACCCCTCGGCCATCAGCGCGAGTACCTCTCTCTCGCGGGCGGTGAGTGTTTCGATCGGCTCGTCGTGCGATCGACGCGCCATCAACTGAGCGATGACCGCGGGGTCCATCGCGGTGCCACCGCCCGCGACGCGGCGCACCGCGTCGATGAACTGATCCGGTTCGAAGACACTGTCCTTCAAGAGATATCCGACTCCGCCGTGTCCGTCGGCGAGCAGCTCACGCGCATACAGTTGCTCGACGTGCTGGGACAGCACCAGCACCGGGAACGCAGGCACGGCGCGGCGAATCGCCAGCGCGGCCTCCAGCCCCTCGGTGGTGAACGTCGGCGGCAGTCGCACGTCGAGTATCGCGACGTCCGGACGATGCTCGAGAATCACCTGGGCGAGGTTCTCGCCGGTGTCGACCGCAGCGACGACGGTGCACTCGAAGGACTCGAGCAATGCGGTGAGACCCTGCCTCAGAAGGAAGAGGTCTTCGGCGATGACAACGCGCACGGCACCTCCATGTCGATGATCGTAGGTCCCCCCGACGGACTGTCGAGGGTCATGCTCCCGTCGAACGCCGCGAGCCTTCGGCGGATCCCTGCGAGACCCGAACCGGCGTCGAACGCGGCCCCGCCGTGGCCGTCGTCGACGACACGAGCACGAAGCTTGCCGTGCTCGTACGTCAAGCCTATGTCGGCGTGACTCGCGCCGGAATGCTTGAGGATGTTCGCCACCGTTTCGGACACCGCGAAATACAGGGCGGACTCGACCGGGGGAGGAGGCCGTCCGATGACATTGGAGCTGGTTTCGATCGGAAGTGGACTCGCGAGAGCGAGCGCGCGCACCGCGTCGACGAGGCCGCGCTCGGCCAACACGGGCGGATGAATACCTCGCACGAGATCACGTAGTTCGGTCAGGGCGGCAGCCGACGACGACCGCGCGTCGGCGAGCAGCTTGCGTGCGGCCTCTGGGTTCTTCTCCAGCGTGCGCTCGACGGCTCCGAGCGTCATACCCATCGCGACGAGTCGCGCCTGGGCCCCGTCGTGCAGATCGCGTTCGATCCGGCGCAACTCGGCGGCACCGGAGTCGATGACGTCGTCCCTCGTTCGCGTGAGGTGTCGCGCACGGGCGGCGAGCGCCTCGGACTTCGTCGGGCCGAGTAGAGCGCGCGTGAACAATGCGTGAGCGCGAATCATGGTCGGGGCGAAGTACGTCCAGATCACGAAGAATCCGACGGCGGCGATCGCGGCGAGACCGGCGTCGAGATAACTCTCGATGTGGATGGGACCGTACCAGCGGCCGTAGCCGGCGTCGTGAATCGGACGCCAGAGACCGGCGGCCAGAACGATCCCCTCTCCGACGTAGTAGAGCAGCGCGGCGGGCAACATCATGAGCAGACCGACCGGGACTCCGAGCAGCAGCCAGGCCAGGTCGCGCCACGTGACAGGGTCCTTGAGTATCCATCGCCACCGAGCGAATCCGGCAAGTGGACGCCCGGTCGCCGACACCGGTGCCGGGCGATACGGGTCATCGACCCGAACGCCGGAATGTGTTGCCAGCTGTCGGCCGAGCGAGCACACCCACCGGACGAGCGCGATGGTCTCGGGCAGCAGAAACAATCCGATTCCGACGACACACAGCAGCAGGACCATTGCGGTCAGCAGTGCTGCGAACAGACCGCCTTGCGAGAGCACCGCAAGTGCGACACCTACCATTGTCGCGTGTCCGGCGCGCCGAATTCGGTGGCCCATTCCAGTCATCGTGCCAGAACGGGAGCGCGAGGACGTAGTGCCCCGCCGCGAGAAGCGACGGGGCACTGCGTTCTTTTCGGCCATGATCGAATCGGGGGGGTCAATCGGGCCGAGTCACCGAGTCGACTGCTGGTCGTGCCATGCCGCGCCATGCGGGCACCATCGTCGAGCCGATCGTGAGGGCGATCGCCAGCACCACGATGCCGATGTAGATCATCGGTGAACCCGAGGGCATCGCCGAGCCGCTCTTGACGAGGCTGTACGGGACCATCGTCGCGGCCGCCGCCACCGTTCCGAGCACCACGGCGGTGCCGACGATGAAGCCGCTCTCGACACCGAGCATGCCCAGCACCTGTCGACGCGTGGAACCCGTCAGACGCTGCAGGCCGAACTCCCTGCCGCGCTTCCTGGTCGCAGCAACGAGCGTGTTGACCACTGTGATGGCCGCGTAACCGATGATCATCGCCACGATCGTGTAGTTGGCCGAGACCAGGATCTGCTGGACGCGTGTGTTGTCGCTTATCAGCGACGCCCTGTCCGATACCGACGCCCCCGGTACGAGCGCGGCGGCCGAGTCGAGCTCGCTCCGCAGTGTCGATTCGTCGACGCCCTCCTCGGCGCGGACGAGAATCTGCGGGGCCAGGCCCGACGTCGTGTGCGCTGCGAGCACGTCGGCGGGCAACAGGATGGAAGGGTCGTTCAGGTCGTCGGCGTGAATCGAGACGACCGTCGCTGTCAGCGGCGAGCCGTCGCCGAGGTGTAGACCGAGGGTGTCGCCGACCTGCACTCCGAAGCTCGTCGCCTGGCTCTCCGAGATCGCGACGCTGTCACCGGTGAGATCGTCGATCGAACCCGTGATGGATTCGAAGCGGATCGTGTCCTGGGCTCCCGCAGCCGTGACACCTCGGAACCCGAAGTCCGAGCCGCCGCCAGGACCGTCGACGAAGCCGTCCGACGTCACCAACTCGGAGGCACCTGCGACTCCCGGGAGCGCCGAGATCTCCTCGACGACGCCGGGAGCGAAGCCGCCGGTGACCGACCCCTCGGATTCGTCGCCGGTCGAGATGACGTAGTCGGCCAGCAGGTTGGTGGCATACGTTTCGGTCTTGACGGCGTTCTCGGTGCTCTGCATGTACAGGGTGCCGACAGCGATTCCGACGAGCAGCACGATCGGTGCGACCGCTCCTGCCATCCGGATGCTGCGAGCACGAGCGTTGTTGACCGCGAGGAATCCGGCCGAGCCGGTCAGCATCCGAACAGGCCATCCGACGACTGCGACGATGACCTTCATGAATCCCGGTGTGAGCAGGGCGAGTCCGATGCCGACGAGAACCGAGGCCGGGCCTGCGGTGCTCGCGAGGATCGGTCCGTTCTCCATGACGGCCACCGTCACGACGGACATCGAGATTCCTGCGGCCAGGAACATGACGGCGAGGATCAGACGCGGACGAGTGAGCCAGCGCGTCGGCTCCGTGGCTTCGGAGAGAGCGGCGAGCGGCTTGGTGTTCGCGGCGCGGCGCCCGGCGACGAGTGTTGCCGCGATCGCCGCGGCCATCGCGGTGACGATGCCGACGATCACCGGGACAAGACCTTGGTGGAATGTCATGGCAGAGGACACGATCCCGCTCGATGCCAGCTGACCGAACAGGAACCGGCCGAGGAAGTAACCGGGGATCACGGCCAGCGCGGTCGCGACGACGCACAGCAGTATCGTCTCGCCGAGGATCATGCGGCGTACCTGGCGCGGGGTGCTGCCGATCGCTCGGAGCAGCGCCATTTCACGTTGACGTTGACCCAGCGACAAACTCAGCATCGAGGCGACGCCGAACAGCGCGATCAGCAACGCCCAGCTGCCGAAGATTCCGGCGAGAATGGTCAGCGTCTGCTGGCTCGCGAGTGCTCCGGGAAACTCGGCGAGTCCGCGGTTCTCGCCCGTCAGAACCGTTGCGGCACTGCCAACTGCCGTACCGATCTCGGTAGCGACCGCGGCTGTGTCGGCGCCGGGTTCGGTGAGCACACCGACCGAGTCGATCCGGCCGTTGGTGCCCGCGAGATCGGTCGCCGCGGAGTCTGAGAAGAACACGGCGGGAGAGCTGTCTCCCGCGTCGACGATTCCAACGACGGTGAACTGCTCGGTGGCGCCGCGTACTGCGACGTCGACGGAGTCTCCGGTGGACACTCCTGCACTGTCGGCCAGTTGCCGTGAGAGCACCACATCGGAGTCGGACGTCGGCTCGACGCCATCGGAGAGGGTGAATGGAGTCAACTGGGCGGAGGACCAGTTGTGGCCAGCGTTGTCATTCGAGCCCGATACAGGTGAACCGTCGGACAGCACGGCTGCGGGCAACGACAGGTCAGCGATCGCAGTGGCCACACCTGGAACCTGGGCGACCTGATCGACGATCGAGCTGTCGATTCGAGTCCGTTCGGTCAGTGCGACGCCGTCGTGCGTCTGATTTCCGGTCACGACGACGGCGGCGCCGCCGAGACGTTCGGGAGCTACCGCGGCACGTATGCCGGTTTCCATCAGTCCACCGCACGCCATCACGATCGCTGCACCGAGGAAGAGCGCGAGGAACGTTGCGACGAAGGACGTCAGTCGATACTTCAGCGAGCTGAGTGCGAGCCGAATCATCAGCGCTGCCCCCCGACACCTGCTGCGGAGACTCCGGGCGTACTGGCCGCGCGGGCGTCGAGGTGAGTCATTCGCTCGGCGATGGCGGAGGCCGTCGGGCGGTAAAGCTCGCCGACGAACTGACCATCGGCGAGAAACACGACACGATCGGCGTAGGACGCGGCGACGGGATCGTGGGTGACCATGACGATGGTCTGTCCGTTCGAGGTGACCGACTCGCGCAGCAAGGTGAGAACGTCACCGGCAGTGCGGGTATCGAGTGCACCGGTGGGCTCGTCGGCGAAGATGACGGACGGTTCGGCGGCGAGAGCGCGAGCGATGGCGACGCGCTGCTGCTGACCACCGGACAGCTCGCTCGGCAAGTGGTTGACACGGGCTGCGAGGCCGACCGCGTTGATCACCATCATGATTCGTGTCCGATCGATCTTGCGGCCGGCGAGACGCAGCGGCAGTTCGATGTTCTGCGCAACGGTCAGCGACGGCAGCAGGTTGAAGGACTGAAAGATGAATCCGATGCTTTCGCGACGCAATTCGGTAAGGCCGACCTCGTCGAGGCCACCGAGGTCGTGGCCGCCGACCGTGACCGTGCCCGAGTCAGGAGTGTCGAGGCCTGCGGCGCAGTGCATCAACGTGCTCTTACCGGATCCCGACGGGCCCATGATGGCGGTGAAGGTGCCTTGCGCGAATCCGATGGTGACTCCGCGCAATGCGGCGACCTCGTTCTCACCGGAGCCGTAGGTCTTCGTCACTGCGTCCACGTGTACTGCAAGAGGGTGATCGGCTGGTCGTCTGGTGTGCATTGTGTGCTCCTCGAGAGAAGTCGATGTGAAGTGCTGTATGCAGCCTGTGTGGTTCGTCTACGACGCTATTGCTCGCGATCGAGGTTTCACATGGAGCCAAAGGGCGAATCGGGGGTGGAGTTTCCTCCACCCCCGCTAGGATGCGACAGCACGAATCTCGGCGAGGATGGCGCCCGCGTGATGGTCGAGGTAGAAGTGCCCGCCGGAGTACGTGTGCAGCGTGAATCCGCCGGTGGTGTGTCTTTCCCACGCGGCGGCCTCGTCGGCACTGACCTGAGGATCGACGTCACCGGTCATCGCGACGATCGGGGTGCGCAGCGGTGGACGCTGGGCCGGCCGATAGGACTCGACAGCTCGGTAATCGGCACGCACGGCCGGGAGAATCATCTGGATGATCTCGTCGTCGCCCAACAGATCGGATCCTGTGCCCTGGAGTCGACGGAGCTCGGCGATGATGCCTGCGTCGTCGCGGCGATGTACGTTCTCCGATCGGATGCACGACGGTGCGCGGCGGCCCGAAGCAAACAGAGCGAGTGGTTCGATGCCTTTCTCTTCGAGACGCGCGGTGACTTCGTAGCCGATGGTCGCACCCATGCTGTGCCCGAACAGGATCAACGGCCGATCGGCCACCGTCTCGACGGTGGCGGTGACGGCGTCGGCCAGTCTGTCGATGTCGTCGATGAACGGTTCGGCCCGGCGATCCTGCCTCCCCGGATACTGCACTGCGAGAACGTCCATCGACGATGCGAGTGCGCGCGAGGTCTGGAAGTAGTACGTCGCGGATCCACCGGCATGCGGAAGGCAGATCAGCCGAGGCCCTGTTTCCGGTGCAGACCCGAAGCGGCGCAGCCACAGGTCGGTGTCGATGCTGGAGGTAGTCATCTGCCGGTCCTTTCTAGAGACGGTGAAGGCGGGGCCACAGGTCGGTCCATGGCGCACGCGGATGCTCGGCGTACCAGATCGGTACATCCTGATTGACGTTGGGGCGCGGGGCATCCAGGTTCGTCCGGCCGACGAGGCGGACGTCGGAGAACCAGGCATCGAGTTCGGAACGGTCGTAGCCGACGACGAGGACAGGATCGTCGGATGCGGGGGGGCCGAAGTAGTAGTACCCGCGCTCCGGGCTGTATACCGGTGGAAGAGCATCGTGTGTAAAGACTTCGAGAGCGCCTGCCTGCCAGAATGTTTCGGTCACGACGGCAGCGGGTGGCTCTTCCGTTTCTTCGACGGCATCGCGCGCGGTGTTCGCCAGTTCCGGCCACCCGAGGCTGCTGCTTGCGGTCCATTGCGTGGAGGTCACGGTGGACACGGGTGCGACCGGCAGGAAGACGACGACCGCAATGACGGCCGATACGGCCGCGACGGGAAGCGTCGGAATCCAGCCCCATGCCCGGGCAGGCCGTACGGCTTCGATGCGCACGGCGGACGCAGCCATCAGCACCGCGTACAACCCGGCGACGTAGTAGAAGCGACCGCCTGTTGCGATACACAGTACGGTGCACAGGACGACGGCAATTCCGAGGAATCGATACTGCCGAAAGCGGCTGTCTCGCAGAAGTACCCACAGGCCGTGGCAGCACAGAACCGCGCCGATCACCCCGGCGAACAGCAGGGCCGTCGGCACGAACATCTCGCGTCCGCCGAACATCGCTTCCACTTCGCTCGACACCGCGGTTTGCATGTCGAAGAACGGCCAGTCGTGTTCCGCTTGCCACACGAGCGACGGAGCGGTGACCACTGCGGCGAGCAGGCCTCCCGCCCATAGTGCGGGGCGCCCGAGCAAGTTGCGCGGACCGGCGATCAACGCTGCTAGCGCAATCGCAGCCCACAGAAAAGCGATGAGATATTTTCCTTGCAGCGCAATCGCTGTGGTCGCACCTGCGAGCAGCAACAGGGCATCGGACCTGGTCCTGACCCAGCGCACCACGAGAAAGCAGACGACGGTCCAGAAGAACGGATCGAGTGTCGACGTCGCGAGGATATGCCCAGAGGTGAGAATTTGAAATGCGAACCCGTATGCAAGCGCGGTCAGTAATTGCGCTCGGCGGGCGCCGCCGAGCTCACGGGCTAGCAGTGCCGCTACGACCACGCCGGACGCGGTGACAATCGTTGCGGGAAGTCGCATTCCGACGACCGAGCCCGGCAGCAGTGTATCCATCGATCGAGCAAGCACCGGGAGTAACCACGGTTGGTCCGCATACCCCCATGACAAGTGGTGTCGACCGGACGCCAGGAAATAGAGTTCGTCGCCGTAGTAGCCGATCCGCCCGCTGGTTGCAAGGAGTACGACGGCGACGATGCCGGCGACGACCGAGATCGGGCGCCACGAAACGTCCGGTATCTCGGCCGATTCTCGGCGGTCGCGCGATGTGAAGGGGCTGTCGATACCGGTTGCCACGAGTTCTCCTCGAGTCGGGCGTCACCAGGTCACGGGCAACTCGTGAATTCCGTAGACCATGGCGTCGCTCTTGAACTGCAGGTTGTCGAAGTCGGCTGCGAGGCGCAACTCCGGAATGCGTTCGAACAATGTGGTGTAGACGATTTCGAGTTCGAGCCGGGCCAGGTTCTGGCCGATGCACTGATGGATGCCGTAACCGAACGCGAGGTGTCCACGCTCGGTGCGGTGGAAATCGATTCGGTCGGGCTCGGTGAACGCAGCGTCGTCGTGGTTCGCCGCGTTGTTGAGCGGTAGAATGCCCTCGCCTGCAGCGATAGTCACGTCACCGACGGTGATGTCCGCGGTGGCGACCCGCGGCGTTCCCGAATCGGAGATGGAGAAGTAACGAAGGAGTTCTTCGACGGCCTTGGGCATCAGATCCGGATCGCGGCGGACGGACTCGAGAAGGGCCGAATCGCGAAGGAATGCAAGCACTCCGAGCGAGATCATGTTCGACGTCGTCTCGTGCCCACCGATCAACATCAATCGTGCCATCGTGACGATGTCCAGGTGGTCGGCGACCTCGGTGGCACGGTTCTTTTCGATGAAGCGGCTCAACAGGTCGTCGCCAGGCTCGGATTCCTTGATGGTGACCAGACGATCGAGGTAGCTGTCGATGTTGCCGATCGCCTCCAGGTACTCCTCCTGGCTGATTCCGCGGCTCATGATCTTCGCGGACCAGATCTCGAATTCCGCGTGGTCCGAGTACGGGACGCCGAGGAGCTCGCAGATGACGAGCGACGGGACCGGGAGGGCAAGGGCGGTGACCAGGTCGATCGGGCCACCTGCTTCGATCATCGAGTCCAGGGTGCGATCGACGATCTGCTGCACGTGCGGACGCATTCCGCGCATCCGATGAGCGGTGAACTCGGGGATCAACATGCGTCGTTGAGCCGTGTGATGCGGTGGATCCATCGACAGCAGCATGGGGCGAACGGTCTGGAGAACCTCGTCGGGCACGGGAACCTGCAATGGGTATCCCGGACGCTTGATGTCGGCGCTCACATGGCTGTCGGCAAGAATCTTCTTGACGTCCTCGTGCCGGGTCACCAACCATGCTTCTCGGCCCGTGGACGCCAGCACGGTCTTCGACACCGGCTCCGATTCACGAAGTTCCGCATAGGCGTCGGGCGGCGAGAACGGGCATGTCCGCGGAAGGGGGAACGTCGAGGTTCCTTCTTCGGGAGTGTTGTCGACGGTGCTGGTCATGGCGTCCTCACTTCGTCTCTGTCGCTGTCTGCGTCGATGTATTCCAAGGCGGATACCGGACACCCGCGGACCGCGTCGATCACCGAACTGCGCAGGTTGTCGGCTGGTGCGGGATCGAGGACGACGACCCGTCCGTCCTCTTCGTCCTGGTCGAACACGTCGGGTTCGGTGAACGCGCATGCTCCAGAGCCGACGCAGCGCTCGCGGTCGGCGTGTATGCGCCGCTGTGGCCGGGTCACCAGGTCACCGGCAATGCGTCGACGCCGTACACCATCGCGTCGTGTTTGAAGCTCAAGTCGTCGACCGAGCCAGCGAGCGCGAGGTCGGGGAGACGATCGAGAATCGTCCTGATCGTGACGTCGAGCTCGAGTCGCGCAAGGTTCTGCCCGATGCACTGATGGATGCCGTACCCGAAGGCGAGATGACTGCGTGCTTCACGGGCGAAGTCGATCGTCTCCGGATTCTCGAAGACCGCAGAATCGTGGTTGGCTGCATTGTTGAGAGGGAGAATTCCTTCTCCGGCCGCGATCATCGCGCCGCCGATCTCGATGTCCTCCTTGGCAACTCGTGCCGTTCCCGAGTCCGAGATCGACCAGTACCGCAGCAGCTCTTCCACAGCTTTGGGAACGAGATCGGGATCGGCGACGAGTGCCTGGCGAAGGTCGGGACGATCGAGCAAGGTCAGGACAGCGAGTGAGATCATATTCGCCGTGGTTTCGTGGCCCGCAATGAGCAGCAGACGAGACATGCTCGCGATGTCGGAGTGCTCGACGGCCGGCTCTTCCCGGTTGCGTTCGACGAGTCTGCTGATGAGATCGTCTCCCGGTTCGGTTTCCTTGTCCGTCACCAGTCGATCGACGTAGATGTCGAGGTTGTGGTGCGCCAGTCCGCGCTCTTCGTCGGAGATGTCGCGGCTCATCGTCTGCGCCGACCAGCCTTCGAACCGTGCGTGGTCTGCGTAGGGGACACCGAGCATCTCGCAGATGACGAGGGAGGGTACCGGCATTGCTACGTGTGCGACGAGATCTGCAGGCGATCCTGCCGACATCACGGCGTCGATGCGGCGGTCGACGATCTCCTGAATGCGTGGACGCAAGGCGCGCATCCGTCGAACGGAGAACTCGGGAGCCAACATTCGGCGTTGCACTGTGTGCTCCGGCGCATCCATCGACAGGAACGTCAATGGAACGGCCTGCAGGATCTCGTCGGGGACAGGGACCTGCAACGGATAGCCCGGCAGCTTCAGATTGGCGCTGACGCGGTCGTCGGCGAGAATCTTCTTGACCAACTCGTGGCGAGTGATCAACCATGCCGTTTTGCCGTTGACTGAGAGCTGCGAACGGGAGACCGGTTCGTTCTCTCGTAACTCCGCGTAGGCGTCCGGTGAAGAGAAGGGGCAACTGCGCGGCAGCGGGAACGTGGCTGCCTCGGTGACGGGTGACTGCGTCATGGTCGATTGCTCCTCGTCATGTCAGTTTCTCCTCATCGTGGACTTGTCTGTGTGCTGTGGTTTCTCGCTGGTCGGCGGCACCGCCGTCACGAATGGACGGTAGTGACGTAGAGGGGCCTGTCCACACCCCTAGAACCCCCTCACGCCGGGCCTTCCCGCAGGCACTGCGCGTATCGGGGTCTGGGGTCGGTAGGGGTCCCGGTAGGTCCCGGCCCCAGGTTTGCTGAATGGCGTCAAGTACGAGGCGAGTACGCCACCAAGGCGATACGACGGGGAGGTGACGGGTGTATCCGACGCCCAGTGATCGCGGGACCGTACCGTTCGGCGAGCATCGAACCTGGTATCGGGTGACCGGAGATCTCTCGTGTGGTCTACCCGCGCTCGTCGTGGTGCACGGTGGACCGGGAAGCACGCACGACTACCTGTTGCGCCTGACCGAGCTTGCGAAGCACGGTTGGCCGGTCGTTCACTACGACCAACTCGGCAACGGTGGCTCGACGCACTTGCCCGAACGCGGCGCGGAGTTCTGGACCGTGGAGTTGTTCGAGGCCGAACTGGACAATCTTGTGTCCGCTCTCGCACTCGACTCCGGCTACGTCCTGTTCGGTCAGTCGTGGGGCGGCCCGCTGGCGGCGTTGCACAGCTCGCGCAAGCCCGACGGACTTCGCGGGCTCGTCATTGCGAATGCGCCTGCCTCCTACGAGGACTGGCTCAGTGAGATGGCGGTGCTGCGGGCTCTGCTGCCACGTGACGTTCAGGAAACTCTGGTGCGGCACGAGGACGCAGGCACCACCGACACCGATGCGTACTTCGCTGCGATGAGAGTGTTCTACGATCGGCACGTATGCCGCGTCCAGCCGTGGCCGCGCGACTTCATGTCCAGCTTCATGGAGATCTACAACGACCCGACCGTGTATTACACGATGAACGGGCCCAACGAATTTCACGTCATCGGTACGTTGCGTGACTGGTCGGTGGTGCCGCACCTGAGGGCCATCGATACCCCGACACTGCTGATGAACGGACGCCACGACGAGGCAACGCCGGTGACGATGCAGCCGTTCGCAGATCACATCGCCGGCGCGGAATGGACTGTGTTCGAGAACTCCTCGCACCTGCCGCATCTCGAGGAGCCGGAACGATTCGACGAGGTCATGCTCGGGTTCTTGAAGAGCGTCTCGTGAACACAGCACTCGTGTTTCCCGGTATGGGGCCGACACCGTTTCGCGACATCGGTCGATTTCTCGTCACCGATCCGGTCGGTCGAGAACTGGTCGATACCGCAGACGACATCCTGGGGTACTCGCTCGTCGACGCGTATCGAACCACCGAAGGTGACTACTCCGAACCCGCGCAGGTCGCGTTCATGGTGACGTGCCTGGCGTCGGCCCACTGGGCGGTGCGGAATCTGGACGTGCGTCCCGACGTCTGCGTCGGACCGAGTTTCGGTGAGAAAGCCGCGCTCGCATACTCGGGTGTGCTCACGCCGGCAGCCGCGATCGAGATCACCGTGTTGCTCGCTCGATGCATGGACGACTACTTCGCCCACGAGCACACCGACATCGTCACGCACTCGTTCGCACGCGTGCCTGCAGACGCGTTGGAGCGGATTACAGCCGAATCCGATGCGGACGGTCAATGGAACGACGTCTCCTGCTACGTCGACGAGGGTTTCGCGATGCTGTCGATCCGTGAGTCGAGACTGCCGTGGCTTACACAGCGAATCCGCGAAGAAGGCGGCATGTCGATGTATACGATGCGTCCGCCGATGCACTGCGCGGACTTCGCACCGCTGCGCGATCGGGTGGAGTCCGAGGTGCTCGACCGTTTCGAGTTCGCCGACCCGAAAATTCCCGTTGTCGCCGACCAGGACGGCTCGGTGATCACGACGGCCGCGGCCGCACGTCGGATGCTCTCGGACGGTTTCGTGAAGCCACTCCGGTGGCCGACTGTCGTCGAGTCGATGACGAAGCTGGGGATTCGCACGGCCTGTGTCGCGGGCCCCGACAGCCTGTTCGGCCGCGTCCGGTGCACGCGCGACGCTTTCGAGATCATCGCCGCGAACCCGCGGCGCGCCCTGACCCCGGTGCAACGAAGCACCGTTCGAAAGAACCGCAGCAACGAGAGGAAAAATGATGTGGGACAGCATGTTCGAGGGCATTCTCCGTCCGTACCTACCGTTCCTGTCGCCTGAGGAGCAGCTGACGGAGGACCTCCAGTTGCGCGACGTCGGTCTCGACTCACTGGGCACGGTCGAGCTTCTCGGCCAATTGGAGGCCGGGTACGACGTTCGATTCGACGTCGACGCTCTGACGATGGAGACGTTCGAAACTCCCGCAGTGCTGTGGAAGACGATCTCCTCGCTCACCTCCGACCTGGCGCGCTAGGACGGAACCGTCATGTGGGACAACGCGCCGACCTCCGACCGCCGCGGCTTGGCGGGACGCTTCCTTCGTGGATTGGCGTCCTCGCCCGATCGTGTGGCCGTTCACACGGCGCACCAGGACGTAACCTATGCCGAGCTGCATGCCGAGGCGCTCACCCTTGCCGGATCCATCGCAGGGACCGGCGCGTCGGTGATCGGCGTTCTGGTCGACAGGTCGGTGTCGTCCTACCGGGCGATCCTCGCGGGCCTGTACGCAGGCACAACCGTCGTCCCGCTGCAGCAAAGCTTTCCGGCCGCGCGCCTGCGTCGGATGATCACCGATGCAGGCGTCGAGATTCTGGTCGTGAACGACGAATCAGGCGACCTGCCCATCGAACTGCGCCGCGCAGGCGCACCGCAGCCGACTCTGTCGTCCGAACCGAGCTCCGATGCAGTGGCTCTGGCCGAACCCGAAGAGGTAGCCGGCGGTGACACCGCATACATACTGTTCACGTCCGGATCGACCGGTAGACCCAAGGGCGTGCCCGTCACGCACGACAATACGGCGCACTACTTCGGGCTGTTGGACGACCGTTACGACTTCGCCCCCACCGACGTGTTCACGCAGAACTTCGATCTGGGTTTCGACTGCGCGTTCTTCGACCTTTTCTGTGCATGGGGTGCGGGCGCGACACTCGCCGTCGCCGGACCGCACGACTACCGAGACATGCCGGCCTTCGTCTCGAAAAACGCAGTTACCGTGTGGTTCTCGACTCCGAGCGCGATCGCGTTGGTGCGGCGCATGGGCGGGCTGACCGAGGGATCTATGCCGTCGCTGCGGTGGAGCCTGTTCGCCGGTGAAGCGCTCGGTGCCCGTGACGCCGCCGAATGGCATCGTGCGGCGTCGAACTCGACCGTCGAGAACCTGTACGGCCCGACCGAACTGACGATCACCATCATGGCGCATCGTCTCGAGGTCCAGTCGACCGACGACACCGTCGGGTCGGTTCCGATCGGCCGCCTGCACGAGGGGCATTCTGCACTTCTGTTGACGCCGGAGGGCGACGTGCATCCCGAGGAAGGCGAATTGCTCATCGCCGGGCCACAATTGACGGCAGGCTACCTCGATTCGGACGACGACGCGGGACGTTTTTTCCACCACGACGGGCTGCGGTACTACCGCACCGGGGATCGAGTCCGACGCGGCGCCGACGGGACGTTCGACTACCTGGGACGGTTGGATTCGCAGGCACAGGTGCGAGGCGTCCGCGTCGAACTCGCCGAAGTCGATGCAGCCGTACGCACATGCCCTGGCGTCGAAGATGCAGTGACGGTGACCATGCCGGTCGACGGAACGGTCGAGCTGGCAGTGTTCTTCACCGGTGAGAACGTTCCACCGGCTGCTCTGGCGCGCGACCTGCGCGCGGTACTGCCCGCGGCCGTGGTGCCGCGCCGATTCACGCATCTGGACGAATTCCCCCTCAACAGCAATCGCAAGATCGACCGTCGTGCACTTGCCGAGGCCGCGAGCTCACACACCACGACTCCGAGGAAGATCCCATGAAACCTGGCGCACCGTCGCAACCGACTCTCGTCCACCACATCATGGACGACGCGGCCGCTCGGACACCGGACGCGACAGCAGTGACGGACTCCGCAGGTCAGTGGACGTACCGCGAACTTGCCGACGCCGGTCGCCGTGTAGCGCGCTGGCTGCTGCGCAGCGGCATCGGACACGGCGACCGAGTTCTGGTGCAGATTCCCAGCGTTCGCGCCACCGCCGCGATCTTCGACGGCGTCGTCCGAATCGGAGCGATCTTCGTTCCGGTCAACCCCGGCACCAAGGAGTTCCACCTTCGCTCGGTGTTGAGCAGTGCCGATCCGTCGTTGATCATCGGATCCGGAGCGTCGGTGCAGGTCCTCGGCGAACTCGTACCAGGACCGGTCCTCGAACTCGACGAGGTCTGGCCTGAGATGATCTCGACGTCCCCGCTTCCCGACGAAGTTTCGGTGGATCCGGAAGACGTCGCGGTGCTGGTCTACACGTCGGGCAGTACTGCCGCTCCGAAGGGCGTCGTGTGCCCCCACCGCCAGATGGTGTTCGCTTCGCAGGCCATCGCGAGTGAGCTGGGTTATCGCTCCGACGACGTCGTCTTCTGCCGCTTCCCCATTTCGTGGGACTACGGCCTGTACAAGCTCCTGCTGACCGCGCTAGTCGGCGCCGAGATCGTGCTTGCCGACGGCGAGTCCGATCTTGTTCTGCTGGAACGTATTCGGCAGACAGGTGCCACGGTCGTGCCGATCGTTCCGTCGTTCGCCGCGATGGTGTGTCGTCTTGCGGCGCGCGCGGATGCCGTGTCGGCGAGCGACAACAGAGTTCGAATGTTCACCAATACCGGTGCTGCTCTTGCCGATACCACCGCCGACGAACTTCGTACCGCGTTTCCCGGCGCGGCGGTGATCCGTCAGTTCGGGCAGACCGAGTGCAAACGAATCTCGGTGTTGCTGCCGGAGGACGAAGCCTCGAAGGGTGATTCGGTCGGCAAGCCGCTGCCCGGCACCGCCGTGGTGATCCTGAACGACGACGGTACCCCGTGCTCCGTGGGTGTCGTCGGCGAAATCGTCGTCACCGGACCACACGTGATGCCCGGGTACTGGCGTGCTCCCGAGCTGACCGAGCGGACGTTCCGCACCGGACCCGCTGGCGAAGCCCGTTTGCACACAGGTGATTACGGCTCCCTCGACGCAGACGGTTTCCTGTACTACGAGGGTAGGCGCGACGACATGTTCAAGCGCAAGGGCGTGCGCATGAGTGTGCTCGAGATCGAGGCCGCCGCCATGGATGTCGACGGTGTGACCTCCGCGGCCGCCGTGCCGCCCGCGGACGGACGCGACCTCGGTCTGGTCGTCACCGGCACCGCAGGGTCGCACGTGGTCCTACGCGAGCTCTCGAAGCGGCTCGAACCGGCGAAGGTGCCGTCGGCCTGCCGCGTCGTCGACCAACTTCCGCTGACCCTGCACGGCAAGTACGAGCGACGCGAACTGGTAGCGCTGCTCGATGGACCACCGAAAACCTCGGCAACACACACTCTGGAAGGGACACCGTCGTGATCGACCCCGCACTCGTTGCCGAGAGGTTCGGTACGCCCGCTTTCGTGTACGACCTCGATCGTGTCCGCGCCGCACGTACGGACCTCGCGACTGCGTTGCCCGAGGAATTCGAAATCTTCTACGCGGTGAAGGCCAACCCGCATCCGGACATCCTCCGTGAACTCCGCAGTGTGCCGGGCAAAGCTACCCGCGCCGAGATCAGCTCGACCGGAGAGCTGGAGGCCGCACTCGCAGGCGGATTCGCCGGCGCCGACATTCTGTACACCGGACCGGGTAAGACCGCCGGTGAGATCGCCGAAGCGTTGAGTGCGGGCGTCCGTCTGTTCTCGGTCGAATCGCTCGGAGATCTGCGACGGATCGGTGCCACGGCAGCGAGTGCGGGGGTGATCGCTCACTGCCTGCTGCGCATCAACAGTGCCACCAGCAGCGCGTCGACGAGCATTCGTATGACGGGGACGCCGTCGCAATTCGGTTTCGACAGCGAGACGATCCCCGAGATCAGCGACGAGATCCTGAGTGTGCCCGCCACGAAGATCGATGGTGCGCACTTCTATTCGCTCAGCAACGCACGGGACGAGGAGAGCCTCGTCGCGGAGTTGTTGCACACCATCGACTGTGCCGCGACACTGCAGAGCCAGCTGGGCATCGCCTTCGAACTACTCGACATCGGTGGCGGATTCGCGGCACCGTACGCGAGCATCGGTGAGCGCCCGCTGTACTCGAACCTCGGCGCGGCTCTGAGAAGTGCTCTCGACGCGAACTTCGGCGGATGGCGTGAGGGTGCTCCGAAGATTGCTGTCGAATCCGGTCGCTACCTGGTCGGCGACAGTGGCGACCTCGTGACTACCGTGGTCAATCTGAAGGACAGCCGCGGTAAGCGGTTCGTCGTCGCCGATGCAGGCATCAACACGTTCGGAGGAATGTCGGGCTTGGGGAGGCTGCTCCCGGTGGCGGTACGTCCGCGCGAGGACGGTCGGCCTGCGGATCAGAAGGCCAGCCTGGTCGGTCCGCTGTGTACGCCGGGGGACATGCTCGGTCGGGACATCGCGCTACCAGCGCTCGAACCGGACGATGTCGTCGTCGTTCCCAACGCAGGTGCCTACGGGCCGACGGCGAGTCTTCTGATGTTCCTCGGCAGGCCCGCACCGGTCGAGATCGTCGTCCGAGGCGGCGAAGTACTGGGTGCAACGAGGTTGCGCCACACACGTGAGAACGTCAGAGCTATCGAGAACAGTGCATTACCAACAGAAGTGGGGGCATCAGCATGACAACTGTGGACGATCGCATCAGGCATGTCGGCGATTCGGATTCGGCGAACTCTCGCGAGACGATCGTCGTCAGCGGCGTGACCTCGGACTCGCACACGTGGAACCTCGTGTTCCTGCAGCTGCTCGTCGAGGAGGAAGGATTCGACGTGATCAATCTCGGACCGTGCACTCCCGAAGACGTCCTCGTGTCGGCCTGCGCCGAGCATGCCCCGTCCATGGTCGTCATGAGCAGCGTCAACGGGCACGGCTACCACGACGGTATGCGCATGATCAAGACGGTGCGCGAGAACTTCGGAGCGCGCGAGCTTCCCGTCGTCATCGGCGGCAAGTTGGGCATCACCGGGGCGAGCAACTCGACTCTCTCGTCCGAGCTGACGTCCGCAGGATTCACCGCGGTGTTCGACGACAGCGCAGACGGTTTGGCCGAGTTCCGTGGCCTTCTCGGTTCGCTGGCGTCGATCGCCGCCTGACGGTCATGGCGGCGCCCGCGTCCACGATTCCCACCGCGGACACCGGATTCGGCGCTTTCGTCGCTCGCGCCGCGGCATCCGGTCTGCTGGTCGTTCAGCCTCGAATGGGCATGAGCGATCCAGGCGTCATGCGACGAGGGCTGGCCGCAACCAAGAACGCCGACGGATGCACCGTCGGTACCGTCACACTCGACAGCTACACGCGAGTAGGCGATCTGGATGCGGCCCGGCTGGCAGTGCTGGGAGGTGAGGGACTCAACGGATATCCCATCGTCACGCACGACGACGCGACGACGCGCGCCGTGCTCGACGGCATTCGGTCACCTGAGTTCCCTGTTCAGGTTCGGCACGGATCGGCGACACCGTTCGACATCTTCACCGCCCTGATCGAGGCGGGGATCGACGCGTCGGAAGGAGGCCCTGTCTCGTATTGCCTTCCGTATGGCCGTGTTCCGCTCGAGACCTCCATCGACAACTGGGCGCGCTCGTGCGCTCGGTTCGCCGAATCGGCAGACCTCGGAATGGACCCACACCTCGAAACGTTCGGCGGATGTATGCTCGGGCAGCTCTGCCCACCAAGCCTTCTGGTGGCCATCAGCGCCCTCGAAGCGTACTTCTTCCACTATCACGGCATTCGGAACATTTCGGCGAGCTACGCCCAACAGACCGACTTCGACCAGGACGTCGAGGCCGTCACCGCACTCCGACGCCTCTGCGGTGAACTGATTCCAAGCGCCGCCTGGCATGTGGTGATCTATGCCTACATGGGTGTGTATCCGTCGACCCCTTCGGGCGCGTATTCACTGCTCGGCGCCGCAGCGCGACTCGCGAAAAGCACTGGATGTGAACGGTTGATCGTCAAGACCGAGGCCGAGTCCCTGCGAATTCCGACCATCGAAGAGAACGTCTCGGCACTCGAACACGCTGCGGCCGAGGCGTCGCGCACAGCTCACGGCGTCGACCTACCGCTCGAATCTCAGACGTACACCGAGGCGCGGGCATTGGTGACGCGAGTGCTGGAACTGAACGACGATCCGGGACGTGCACTGCTCGAAGCCTTCCGGCGCGGATACCTCGACGTCCCGTACTGCCTGCACCCCGACAATCGAGGTCTGACCCGCAGCTACATCGACGATTCTGGCAGGCTGCACTGGGGGGCACTCGGCAACCTTCCGCTCGGCGACGTGACCGAGGCGGGTGCGCCTCGGCGCGTCACATCGGCGTTGCTGCTCTCCTCACTCGGATTCGTCAGCCGCCACTACGACGGTCTGCCCTCGTAGGGGCAATTACCCGTAGGGGCAGTTAAGGGTGGGTGTGCTTCACCCCCACTCCTACGGTGAAACCTAACAGTTGTCGATGCCGACGTGGGGATACTGCATGAGTCTCGAAGAATCGTTGGCGGGATCCACGGGATCGGATCGCCGCAGGATCGTCTCGGACGTGGTGCGTGAGTGCGCCGCAGCAGCTCTGTCGGCGGCGCGGTCCGCAGAGACCGACGTGCAGCTCGCATGGGATCCAGCGATGCCGTTGCGGGAACTCGGAATAGACTCGCTCGCGGCACTGGAGCTGCACCGCCGCCTCGTCGCCGCTACAGGGCTGACGCTCGACGTGACCGTCGCCTACGACCATCCCACGCCCGAGAAGTTGGTTTCGGCGATTCTGGACGCCGTGACTTCCGGTGGAATCGAGTCATCGGCAGAGCCGGAGCCCAGCGCAGCGATCAGCGACCACGACGACCCCATCGTCGTGGTCGGCATCGGTTGCCGTTACCCGGGTGGGGTGTCGTCACCGGAAGACCTGTGGCGCGTCGTCACCGAGGACGTGGACGTACTGTCGGAATTCCCGTCGGATCGCGGCTGGGATCTGCAGTCCCTGTTCGACGACGACCCCGAGACGGCAGGAACCACATACACCCGACGCGGTGGATTCTTGGACGACGCAACGGCATTCGATGCCGAGTTCTTCGGTATCGCGCCGCGGGAAGCTCGTGCGATGGATCCGCAGCAGCGCCTGGTTCTCCACTGCGCGTGGGAATCACTCGAACGCGCGGGTATCGATCCCACGACGATCCGCGGTACGCAGGCCGGGATGTTCTTCGGCGCAGAGGCAGGGGAGTACGGCCCGCGTCTGCACGACGCGCCCGACGGTATGGACGCCTACCTGATGACAGGTAATGCGCCCAGCTTGATTTCCGGCCGTGTCGCGTACGCATTCGGTACCGAGGGTCCCGCGATCACCGTCGACACCGCGTGCTCGGCGGCACTCGTCGCCGTGCACCTCGCCTGCCAGTCGCTGCGCAGTGGAGAATCCTCCCTCGCGCTCGCAGGCGGTGCTGCCGTCATGGGCGGGCCCGGAGTCTTCACTGCCTTCAGCCGTCAGCGCGGTCTCGCCCAGGACGGAGTGTGCAAGCCGTTCGCCGCTGCAGCCGACGGCACCGGATTCTCCGAGGGCGTCGGCGTTCTGGTACTGGAACGGCGGTCCGACGCGCTGCGTGCGGGTCACCCGGTGCTCGCAGTGATCAAAGGATCGGCCGTCAATTCCGACGGGGCAAGCAACGGACTGACCGCGCCCAGCGGACCGGCGCAGAGGCGAGTGATTCGTCAGGCACTCGCGAACTCGGGCCTGACGTCGTCAGAGGTCGACGTCGTCGAAGCACACGGCACAGGAACCACCCTCGGCGATCCGATCGAGGCCAACGCGATCCTTGCCACCTATGGACGCGATCGCACTGCCGACCGGCCGCTGTTGCTGGGATCGGTCAAGTCCGTACTCGGCCACACCCAGGGTGCAGCAGGAGTGACCGGCATGATCTCGATGATCATGGCGTTGAATCACCGTGTCGTTCCTCGCACACGCGGTATCGATGCACCCACACCGCACGTGGATTGGTCCTCGGGCACAGTGGAACTGGCATCCGAACAGCAGGAGTGGGAGTCCTTAGACCGACCTCGTCGCGCAGGAGTGTCCTCGTTCGGGCTCAGCGGAACCAATGCGCATCTGATTCTCGAGGAAGCAGACGCGGGCGCGGAGCCTGCAGGAGCGACCGAGTCACCCGACGGTGACGCACTGCCGCCGAAGGCTGTTGTGCCGCCGGTTGTTCCGCTCTACCTGTCCGCGCACAACCCGACTGCCCTGCGGGCGCTCGCTGCCGAGCTGGCTGCCGTGACCACCGACGACAACGCTGTCGACATCGCGTTTTCCGCTGCTACGACGCGTGCAGCGTTCGGGCATCGTGTCGGAGTCGCATCGTCGCCTGCCGAGTTGCATTCGGTGTTGACGGACATTGCGTCGGGAGCACTCCTCGGCCACGATGTCGCAGGGGGAGCACTTGCCGTCCTCTTCACCGGGCAGGGTAGCCAGCGCGCGGCCATGGGCCGTGACCTCTACCAGACCTTTCCGGTGTTCGCCGACGCACTCGACACCATCGCCGGCCATCTCGATCTGTTCCTGCCCACCCCGCTCTACGACGTGTTGTTCGCCGCCCCCGGCACCGAGCGAGCGTCGTTGCTCGACCGCACCGAGTACGCGCAACCCGCCATCTTCGCCGTCGAGGTGGCCTTGTTCCGGCTCGTCGACAGTTGGGGCGTGCAGCCGGATTACCTGGCCGGGCATTCCATCGGCGAGATCGCCGCCGCACACGTGGCAGGAGTTCTCGCGGCGTCGGACGCGGCAATTCTCGTCACCACCCGCGCGCGGTTGATGCAGGCGCTTCCCGACGGCGGGTCGATGGCAGCCGTGCGAGCACCCGAGGACGAGGTGCGTCCACTGCTGACCGAGGGTGTCGATATCGCTGCCGTCAACGGCCCCGCGTCGATAGTGCTGTCCGGCAGGGCCGACGAAGTCACTGCGATCACCGACGTGTTGTCCGCACGGGGCCGTGAGGTGAAGCAGCTCCGTGTGTCTCATGCCTTCCACTCGCCTGCGATGGAACCGATCCTGGTCGAATTCGAACGCATGGCAAGGATTCTCGACTACTCGGCCCCGACGTACCCGATCGTGTCGACGGTGACGGGAGCCTCGATCGGCGCGGACATCGCGACTCCCGAGTACTGGGTGCGCCACATTCGCGCGGCCGTCCGATTCGACGACGCGGTGACCGAACTCGTCGGGTCCGGCGTCCGCACTTTCCTCGAGCTCGGTCCCGACGGCATCCTGACCGGCCTCGGTGCGAGCGCGGTCGACGCTGCCGACATCGGTTTCGTCGCCGCACTGCGACGTGACCGCTCCGAGGTTTTCGAGGTAGTGGGCGCGGCGGCCACGGTGTTCACACGAGGTGGGATTGCCGCTCGGGGAATGTATTTCGACTCGGTTGCCGCCCATCGGGTGGACTTGCCGACCTACCCCTTCGCGCGAACGAGCTTCTGGATGGATCCGTCGCGCAGTAGCGATCCCACCGCGTTCGGCCAGCGACCCACCGGACATCCTCTGCTCACGGCCGCAGCACCGGTCGGAACCGATTCGGTGGTGTGGACGGGAGTGCTGTCCACTCGAACACACCCGTGGCTCGCCGACCATGCCATCGGCGGGCGCCTGCTCGTTCCTGGAACCGCGTTGGTGGATCTTGCACTCGCAGCCGGTGCTTCGGTAGGGGTCGACGCCGTCGACGAACTCACTCTCGGTGCCCCCCTCGTTCTCGGCGAGGACTCGGTGGTTGCGGTTCAGGTGGTGGTGGGCGCCGCCGACACGGGCGGCCGGTGTGGCGTGACCGTGCATTCGCGCGTGGGTGACGAGGAAGGCTGGAGCGCGCATGCGGTCGGCGTCCTGTCCGCCGGCAGTTCTTCTGCAGTGACCGGCTCTTCTGCTGTGACGGGGGACGCGTGGCCACCCGCGGGCGCCGAGCCCATCGACATCACCGGCGTCTACGACGACCTCGCCGACGAGGGCTACGAGTACGGACCCACCTTCCAGGGCTTGCGTGTCGCATGGAAGCGAGGCGACGAGCGGTTCGCCGAGGTGGCTCTGCCTGCGGGCGTCGAGTCCGCAGGTTTCGGCATCCATCCGGCCCTGCTCGATGCGGCTCTCCACGCTGCCGATCTCGAGACCGGCGACAGCACCGATGTGCGCGTGCCGTTCGCGTGGACCGGCGTTCGGCTGTACACGATCGGTGCACGACGTCTTCGTGTACACATCAGGCGAACCGACGCCGGCCTGAGCCTGAACTTCTACGATGTCGACGGCCGTCCCGTCGGGCAGATCGAGCGACTGGTGTCCCGTCCCCTCACCACGTCGACCGCGCTGCACACGGTGGACTACCGGGAGTTGGCGGAACCGAAGGGAGTCGACGAACTCGACGTCGAGGTTGTCGACATCGCTGCCGAGAACGACACTGCGGGCGGGGCCCTCGAATCGACCCTGTCGGCTTTGGCTACGCTGCAGCAACACTCGTCTCCCGGGCTCCTGGTGCTACGTACCGGCACCGGTGCGGCCGGCGCTGCGGTCCGCGGACTCGTCCGCGCAGCGCAGGCCGAGGATCCGGGCAGCGTCGTACTCGTGGAGAGTTCGGATTCGATCTCCATCGAAGACGCGCGTCGAGTGGTGGCGTCGGGTGAACCGGTCGTCAGGATCGAGGCAGGCGCACTGCTCGTTCCACGTCTGTCGACCGCCGCCGATGTCGGTGGAACCGAGCTCGACTGGGGCACAGTCTTGATCACCGGTGGACTCGGTGGCGTGGGTGCACTTTTGGCTCAGCACCTGATAGAGCGACACGGCGTGCGCTCGCTGATTCTCGTCGGGCGCAGTGCGACGCGGGAGTCGATACCGGCCTTCCTCTCCGAGCAGGCCGACATCACCGTGGAGAAGTGCGACGTAGCCGACGACACTTCCGTGCATGAATTGTTCCAACGTCACCACATCGACTCGGTCGTCCACGCCGCGGGCATCGTCCGCGACGGAGTGATAGGCACCCTCGATGCGGAGTCAACCTCGGAGGTGTTCCGCGCCAAGGCTGTCGGCGCGTGGAATTTGCACCAGGCGTCGCTGGAGTTTCCGCTTCGCGCATTCGTCGTGTTCTCCTCGCTGGCTGCGCATCTCGACGGCGCGGGCCAGGGGAACTACGCCGCCGCCAATGCCTTCGTCGAAGAACTGGCACAGTCTCGTCGCGATGCCGGGCTGCCCGCCTTGTCCCTGGCGTGGGGACTGTGGGCCGAGCCGGTCGGGATGGGCAGTGTCCTGGACGAGAGTGCGCTGGCCCGGATCGCACGACTCGGTGTTCCAGGCCTGTCCGCTCCGCAGTCGCTCGACTTGTTCGACGCGGCAGTATCGTCCGGTCTGACACGTGTGGTGCCAGTCGAGCTCGATGTCGCAGCCATTCGCGCACGGCCAGACGGCATTCCTCCGCTGCTCGCGGATCTCGTACGGCCACGGGTTGCACGACACACAGCCGATACAGGATCCGACCGAGAGCCGAATGCGCTGCTGGCGCTGTCGGAATCGGATCGTGAACGAGCGGTCTCCGAGCTGGTTCGGTCCGAAGTCGCGGCCGTCCTGCAGCACGACGATGCCGACGCGATCGCCCCGGGTCGAGCGTTCACGGACATCGGATTCGACTCGCTCTCGGCCGTCGAACTGCGTAACCGGCTGACGGCCGTCACCGGCCTACGGTTGCCTGCCACCCTGCTGTTCGATCACCCGACGCCTGCTCGCCTGACGACTCTGATCCTGGATACCTTGTTCGGCGGCGACGACGGCGAGGAATCGGTTGCGGCGGTACCCGTGCGCGACGACGAGCCGATCGCCATCGTGGCCATGAGCTGCCGCTATCCAGGGGGCGTGGTATCTCCAGAGGACCTCTGGAATCTCGTCGACGGTGAGATCGACGGCGTCGGCGCATTCCCCGACGACCGAGGATGGGACACCGAGGGCCTCTACGACCCGCAGCCGGGAACACCGGGGAAGACCTACGCCAACGAAGGCGGCTTTCTCTACGACGCAGCGCAGTTCGATGCCGACTTCTTCGGAGTGTCACCTCGCGAAGCAATTGCGATGGACCCGCAGCAGCGTCTACTCCTCGAACTGTCGTGGGAGGCATTCGAACGCGCGGGTATCGATCCGATCTCGTTGCGCGGCAGCGACACCGGTGTGTTCGCGGGCGTCATGTACCACGACTACGGAACCTGGCTCACCGATCCGCCCGCCGACGTCGCCGCGTACCTGGGTAACGGCACACTGGGCTCGGTCGTCTCCGGCCGCGTCGCCTACGTCCTCGGTCTCGAAGGCCCGGCACTGACCGTCGACACGGCGTGCTCGTCGTCGCTGGTGTCGATGCATCTCGCGGCACAAGCGCTGCGGCGAGGTGAGTGCACGTTGGCACTTGCCGGTGGTGTGACCGTGATGTCGACGCCCGATACGTTCGTCGATTTCTCCCGTCAGGGCGGCCTCGCGGCCGACGGCCGGTGCAAGTCCTTTGCCGCAGCAGCCGACGGAACAGGGTGGGGTGAAGGTGCAGGAATGCTGTTGCTGGAGCGTTTGTCCGACGCCGAAGCAAACGGTCACCGTGTGCTGGGCATCCTTCGCGGCAGTGCTGTCAACCAGGACGGAGCCTCCAATGGACTGACGGCGCCGAACGGCCCGTCACAGCAACGCGTCATCCGCTCGGCTCTGGCCGATGCGCGGTTGACGACGGGCGACGTTCAAGTCGTCGAAGGCCACGGCACGGGAACGACGCTCGGTGATCCCATCGAGGCGCAGGCCCTCCTCGCCACCTACGGCCGCGACCGTACGGGCGCGGCGTTGCAACTGGGGTCCATCAAGTCGAACATCGGGCACACCCAGGCCGCGGCGGGCGTCGCAGGCATCATCAAGCTCGTCATGGCCATGCAGCACGGCCGGATGCCGCGCACACTGCACGTAGATTCGCCGTCCGATCAAGTCGACTGGGACGGAGGATCGGTCGAACTGCTGACGGAGTCAAAGCCGTGGGCCCAGGTCCACGGCCGACGTGTCGGGGCTGTGTCGTCGTTCGGTATCAGCGGCACCAACGCGCACGTCATCGTCGAGGGAATGCCCGAACCTGTTGTAGCGGAACCTGAACGGGTCGATGGTAGTCCAGTTCTGCTACCGATTTCCGGTCACGACGCGGATGCTGTTCGGAGCGCGGCCGATCGACTTGCTCGCGCATTGGACGGCGATCTTCGCACCACAGCGCTGACGGATGTCGCTGCAGCGCTCGGTGCGACGAGAGCTGCGCTCACCCATCGCGCGGTCGTCCTCGCCACCGATCACGGCAGTGCCGCAACAGCGTTCGATGCTCTCGGACACGGAGACGGCAACAGCCCCGTGACGGTTGTCGGGCAGGAGCGGACCGGCGGGCTCGCATTCCTGTTCTCCGGGCAAGGATCGCAGCATGCGTCGATGGCCCGATCCTGGTACCCCACGTTCCCGGTGTTCGCTTCCGCCTTCGACGAGGCCGCCGAGCACCTCGATCGTTCACTGGCGGTGCCGCTCGCATCCGTCGTCCTGGGAGATCGATTCGATCTTCTCGACGAGACGGAGTACACCCAGGCGGCGTTGTTCGCCGTGCAGGTCGCGCTCTACCGAACCGTGACGTCGTTCGGTGTCACGCCGGATCATCTGGCCGGACATTCCATCGGCGAGCTCGCAGCCGCGCACGTAGCCGGAGTGTGGTCGCTCGCCGACGCCGCGCACATCGTGGCTGCCCGCGGTCGGTTGATGGGTGCCCTTCCGGTCGGTGGTGCAATGGTTGCAGTGCGGGCATCCGAGGAGGATTCGTCCGTTCACCTCACGGATGAGGTGAACCTCGCCGCTGTGAACGGTCCGGAGTCCGTGGTGCTCTCCGGCGGGGAGGACGCCGTTCTTGCTGCGGCAGAACACTTCGCCAAGTCGAAGCGACTGACCGTCTCGCACGCCTTTCACTCGTCGGCGATGGATCCGATGCTCGAGGAATTCGCCGCCGTCGTGCGCGCCGTACCAGCGCACGCTCCCGAGATCCCGATCGTATCGACCCGTACCGGAAAGCTTCTCACGGCGGACGAGGCGCGCGATGCATCGTACTGGGTGAATCACGCGCGTGGGACGGTGCGCTTCGCCGACGCCGTCGCCACTCTCGACGCACGCGGCACGACGACGTACCTGGAAATCGGACCCGACGCAGTGCTGACCGCGATGGCCCGCGGGTGCCTCGAGGACCGCGACGACGTGACACTGGCCTCCGTCGCGCGCGGCGAACGCCCGGAGGTCCGAGAGTTGCTGGCGGGAATCGGCGCGGTGTGGTGCGCGGGGCACGAAGTGAACTGGGGGGCGCCGGGCGCACCGGTCACACTCCCGACGTATCCGTTCCAGCGCAGACGCTACTGGTTGGCGGCGCCCGAGCGTCGCGGTGACGCGGCAGGTATGGGCCAGACCGAGCTGGACCACCCGTTGGTGGGTGCGCTGGTGCGTCGAGCAGGATCGGGAGAAGTCCTTCTGACAGGCCGACTTTCACCGTCGACGACGCCTTTGCTCGGCGAGCATGCAGTCCTCGGCACGAAAATGCTGCCCGGTGCTTCACTCGTCGAACTGGCGATCACCGCTGGCGAGACGGTGGATCTTCCCGTTGTCGACGAGCTCACTCTCGAAGCGCCTCTTGTCGTCGGCGACGGCGGTTCGGTGGTCGTGCAGGTCGTCGCGGATCCCGATGGTGTCGTGGAGATCTACTCACGCCCACATGACGAGGACGGGTGGATCAGGCATGCAACCGGACACTTGTCCGCCTCGAGGGCCGAGGGCACTACGCCGACATCTGTCGACTTGTCGCAGGACGCAGAACCGATCGACGTGAGCGACCTGTACGACACGATGGCTGACGCCGGATACGAGTACGGCCCGATCTTCCGAGGAGTGCGCGCCGCGTGGCGTGACGGCAACACAGTGGTGGCGGACCTCGAACTGCCGGCCACCGAGGAGACCGCGACGACGCGCTTCGCTCTACACCCGGCGCTGCTCGATGCGGCATTGCACTGCACCACGTTCTTGGACGGAGATTCCGCGGCAGGTGAGGGCGAGGTCGAACTCCCCTTCGCGTGGCAGCACGTGCAGGTGCACGGTCCGAGAAGTGGCCGCAGCGTCCGGGCACGGGTATCGCGTGTCGGGACGGGTGACGGTGTACGTATCGACCTCACCGATGCCACGGGCCGACCCGTCGCGACAGTGGGGTCTTACCGGACCCGACCGGTACCGGCAGGGCGGCTCGGAGCGCCGCGTCGACCGGTGCTGTACACACTCGCCACCGTGCCACTGACGACGGCATCTCGGTCCACGGCGGGAACCGAGAACTGGACGCGGCTGGACACGTGGCCGTCTCTCATAGCCAATAGTGTTGGGCGAGTGGCAGTGTGGTCGGCGCCTCGTTCCGACGACAATTCGCCGACCGCGATCAGAGCGGCGGTCGACCAGGCGTTGGCCGTTCTGCAACCGTTCCTCGCCGATGCACAGTCGGCAGAATCGACTCTCGTGGTCGTCGTGGGCGACAGTGCATCCGATGCGGCGGTCCGCGGGCTCGTACGTGCGGCTGCAGCGGAGAATCCGGGCCGCGTGGTCCTCGTGGACGTCGGTTCCGGTCCGTCGTGGCCGTTGCCGCACGCCGTCGTGGACCTCGGTGAACCCGAAATCGTGTTGCGCGACGGGGGGATCGGGGTGCCGAGGCTCGTGCCGGCATCACAGTCCGACGAACTCGAGCCGGTTCTTGCCTGGGGGACCGTCCTGGTCACCGGCGGAATCAGCGGCCTCGGCGCACTCGTCGCGCGACACCTCGTCGACCATCACGATGTCCGCTCATTGGTTCTGGTCGGTCGTCGCGGCGCCGAGACGCCGGGTGCAGCGGATCTGGTGGCCGACCTCACCTCGGCGGGTGCCGACGTCACGCTGGTGCGATGCGACGTCTCCGTACGGTCCGAGGCGGCAGCCCTGCTCGACGAGCATCGGATAGACAGCATCGTGCATGCGGCCGGAGTGCTCGACGACGCTCTCGTGACCGACCTGACAGCAGAGCGCATCGACACGGTGCTCCGCCCGAAGCTGGACGCAGCCTGGAACCTGCACGAGCTCACGCTCGATCGAGAGCTCGCACATTTCGTGATGTTCTCCTCCGTCGCAGCCGTTGTCGACGCCACCGCGCAGGGCAACTACGCAGCTGCGAACCTGGCCGTCGAACATCTCGCGAGTAGGCGGCGCGCGCTCGGACTTGCGGCAGTCGCACCGGCGTGGGGACTGTGGAGCGGGGTCGGGATGGGAACCACCCTCGCCGAGGCCGACCTACGACGCATCGCACGCTCGGGCATGGCCGCGATGGACACAGCATCCGGGCTCGCACTGTTCGACGAGGTCGTGCGCAGTGCGCTGGTCGCGCCGGTGCCTGTCCAGCTGGATCCGACGGCGTTGCGCGGGGAACCAGCGTCGCTGCCGCCGGCATTGCGCTCACTCGTTCGGGCGCAACCGGCCCGGCAGCAGCCCGTCGCCGCAGTCACATTGGCCGATCGTTTGGTCACCGTCGCCGAGGCCGATCGACTGCACACGGTCCTTCGCGCGGTACGCACCGAGGTCGCAGGTGTACTCGGTCACGATGGGCCCGATACTGTCGACCCGGCACGGGCGTTCACCGAGGTGGGATTCGATTCACTTGCAGCCGTTGAGCTTCGGAACCGCCTCACCGCCGTAACCGGACGGACCCTGCCGTCGACGCTGACGTTCGACTACGCCACCCCCGCGGCGCTGGCCGATCATCTGCTGGAACTTCTCGCGCCGGAACCGCGGAATCACGACAGACCGGACGACGACGCGAACGTGCGAGAACTGTTGGCGACCATCCCGCTCGACAGGCTGCGTACCGCAGGACTGCTGGACACGCTGATGGAACTGGCGGAACCAGTTGCCGCACAAAGCGAGACGATCGAATCCGAGACCGAGCGCTCTATCGCCGACATGAACGTTGCCGACCTGGTGCGCGCTGCACTGGGTAGGCGAGAGACCCCACCGAACGAGGAGTGACGAGCCACCGTGGACACATCCGTCGAACAGATCGTCGCAGCCCTACGTGAATCGATGCTGGAGAACGAACGGTTACGGGAGCGCAACAAGGCCCTGAGCACTGCTGCCGAGAACGTAGTCAGCGAGCCCATCGCAATCGTGTCCATGAGTTGCCGCTACCCGGGCGGTGTGACCACACCCGAGGAGCTGTGGGACCTCGTGGACGGGGAAACCGATGCAGTAGGCGGCTTTCCGACCGACCGCGGGTGGGACATCGAGAATCTGTACGATCCCGACCCCGCGACACCCGGCCGCACTCACGTCGCCCTCGGCGGATTCCTCTACGACGCGTCGGAGTTCGACGCCGACTTCTTCGGGATCTCACCGCGTGAAGCCGTCGCGATGGATCCGCAGCAACGTTTGCTTCTCGAAGTGGCGTGGGAGGCATTCGAGCGCGGAGGGCTCGATCCGAGTACGTTGCGCGGCAGCAGGACCGGTGTGTTCACCGGCATCATGTATCACGACTACGGCACGTGGCTGACGGAAGTTCCAGAAGGGGTCGAGGGCTACCTCGGTAACGGAAACCTGGGGTCGGTGGCGTCGGGGCGGGTGTCGTACGTACTCGGGCTCGAAGGTCCAGCCGTCAGTATCGACACGGCATGCTCGTCGTCGCTTGTCGCGGTCCACCTCGCCGCGCAGGCACTGCGGCGAGGTGAGTGCACGCTGGCCCTCGCCGGTGGTGTGACCGTGATGTCGACGCCCGATACGTTCGTCGACTTCTCCCGTCAGGGTGGCCTCGCGGCCGATGGTCGGTGCAAGTCCTTTGCCGCATCTGCCGACGGGACGGGCTGGGGTGAAGGCGCTGGTCTCCTACTCCTCGAGAAGCTGTCGGACGCGCGCAAGAACGGTCATCAGGTACTGGGAGTGCTGCGCGGCAGCGCAATCAATCAGGACGGTGCATCGAACGGACTGACAGCCCCCAACGGACCCTCCCAGCAGCGAGTCATCGGTCATGCGCTGGCGGATGCGCGGCTGACTCCGTCGGCGATTCAGGTGGTGGAAGCGCACGGCACCGGGACTCCGCTCGGCGATCCGATCGAAGCGCAGGCCCTCCTAGCGACGTACGGCCGCGACCGTAGCGGCGAGGCGTTGCACCTGGGTTCGATCAAGTCGAACATCGGGCACACGCAGGCCGCTGCCGGTGTCGCCGGCATCATCAAGCTGGTCATGGCGATGCGCAACGGTCGTATGCCGCGCACGTTGCACGCCGACGAGCGATCGGACCGTATCGACTGGTCTGCGGGAGCGGTCGAGCTGCTGACCGAGGCCAGGGAATGGCCCGAGCTCGACGGAACGCGTCGCGCTGCTGTGTCGTCGTTCGGGATCAGCGGTACCAACGCGCACGTCATCGTCGAAGGCGTTCCGCACCTCGAGCCCGCAGACGAGGTCGAAGGCGGTGACCGTGTGCTTCCGATTGCGCTGTCCGCGCGCACGATCGGAGCGCTTCGGTCGTCCGCGTCGAGCTTTGCCGAGAGACTCGAATCCGCACGGCTCGCCGACGTCGCGTTGTCCGCGGCGACTACTCGCGCCGGTTTCGAACACCGCGCCGTCGTCCTCGGCGTCGACTCCGCATCGGCGGTTGCCGGCCTCGGCGCACTCGCCGGGGGATTCGACGCGCCGCATGTCATCACCGGACGCAGCGCGCGAGACTCACGAGTCGCATTCGTCTTCCCCGGCCAGGGGTCGCAGTGGGTGTCGATGGCATCGGACCTGCACCGAGAATCACCGATCTTCGCGAGCGAACTCGACCGATGCGCGGCTGCTCTCGCGCCGTACCTGGACCGTCCACTACTGGAACTGCTGTGCGACGCCGACGCCCTCGAGCGTGTCGGGGTCGTGCAACCCGCACTGTGGGCGGTCATGGTGTCACTCGCCGCGCTGTGGCGCGCTTACGGAGTCGAACCCGCCGCGGTCATCGGCCATTCGCAGGGCGAGATCGCGGCTGCGTGTGTTGTCGGTGCACTGGCGCTCGACGACGGGGCCCGCGTGGTCGCGCTGCGTAGTCGAGCCATCGCCGAGGACCTCAGCGGGCGCGGAGCGATGCTGTCCGTCGGACTGCCGCTCGCCGACGTGGAAACCCAACTGGCCTCGCGCAGCGGAGTGTCGATTGCGGCCGTCAACGGTGCATCGTCCGTCGTCGTGTCCGGTGACACCGAGTCGATCGATGAGCTCGCGACAACGCTCGCCGCCGAGAACATCCGCATCAAACGCCTACCCGTCGACTACGCGTCGCATTCGGCGCATGTGGAATCGATCCGCGCGCGAGTGCTGACCGACCTCGCCGGCATAAACGCGTCGTCGTCGCCGATTCCCTTTTACTCCACGGTCACCGGCGGGCCAATCGACACTGCAACGCTCGGCGCGGAGTACTGGTACGAGAATCTGCGCGGCACAGTACGATTCGCCGACGCCACAGGTGCTTTGCTCGACGCCGACTACGGCGTGTTCGTCGAATGCAGCCCGCATCCGGTGTTGGTCGCCGGGATCGAGGAAACCGCGGATGCGCGAGGTCGCGACGTCACGGCGCAGTCCTCACTCCGTCGAGACGAAGGCGCCGGAACGCGCTGGACCGAAGCGCTGGCCGAGGCCTGGGTTCGCGGAGTTCGCGTCGATTGGGCCCCAGCATTCGACGGGCTGTCGGCCTCGGTCGTCGACGTACCCACCTACCGATTCGACCGCAGCCGCTTCTGGCTACCGAATGCCGTTGCAGCCGCCGGTGATCCGAGTGCCATCGGTATCGACCGACTCGATCACCCCATACTGGTCGGCGAGATCGCCGCGGCAGGTGGCGGCGCGACGATCTTCACCGGCAGGGTCCGCCAGGACTCACCCGAGTGGATCGCTGACCATGGTGTCGCAGGCACCGTACTTCTGCCGGGCACCGCCCTGGTGGACCTGGTGATCGCAGCCGCGGACCGCGTCGGCGCGCGGCATCTGTCGGAGCTGACCCTCGAAGCGCCGGTGATCGTAGGCTCGGGCGTCGACATTCAGATTCGTGTCGACGAGGCCGACGGCAGCGGCGACCGGTCGGTGTCGGTGCACGGACGCGCAGACGGTGGCACCACGTGGGTTCGGCACGCGTCCGGCGTACTCGCGACGGACGTGCCCAGTGTGCCGCGCTTCGACTTCGGGCAATGGCCGCCTGCCGGCGCCGAGCAGGTTCCCCTCGACGGCCTGTACGACGCATTGGCCGAACGCGGCCACGACTACGGGCCAGCGTTCCGTGGCCTACGGGCTGCATGGCGACGCGGCGACGAGGTGTTCGCCGAGGTGGATCTGCCCGTGGATGCGGGGACGCACGTGCTGCACCCGGCATTGTTCGATGCCGCTCTGCATGTCGGCTTTCTCGCGGACTCGAACGATGGAGTCGAGCTTCCGTTCGTATGGTCGGACGTGACCGTGCATGCCGGTGGCGCAATGTCGTTGAGGGTGCGCGCTCGCGGCACCAGCACACTGTCCCTCGACCTGGCCGACGCGACAGGAGCGCCGGTCGCGACGGTGGGGGCGCTCGTGTCGCGGGTCGTCGATTCGTCCGACGTCGCAGCCACTCGAGGGACGGAGAATCTCTACAGGCTCGACTGGCAGTCGGTGCCGCAGTCGGCTGCGTCCGATCGGGCACTCGAGATCGTCACCGTCACGCCCGACGACATCGATCCGGTGCGCTCGGTACGCAGTGAATTCGACCGACTCGTTCCGCTGTTGCGCGCGGCAGCGGACACCGACTCTCCGCTGCTGGTCGTCCGCACGAGCGAGGGTGTGTCGTGTGCGGGAGAGTCCGTGTCGCCCGTAGCGGCAGCGGTGTGGGGGCTCGTGCGAACCGCTCAGGCCGAGAACCCGGGCGTGATCGTTCTCGTCGACGCGCCTGCCGGAACCGACGACGACGCCGTTGCCGGAGCCGTCGGCTCGGGTGAACCCGAGCTCGCGATCCGAGACGGCTCACTCCGCGTTCCGAGGTTGGTCGCGGTAGACGGAGCGAATGCGGTTGCGCAGCCGATCGATTCGAACGGAACCGTGCTGGTGGTCGGAGGCTCCGGTGGACTCGGCATTGCCCTTGTTCGCCATCTGATCGCACACGACGGGCTCCGCCACATCCTGCTCGTCTCACGCAAGGGAGAGGTGCCCGCGGAGATTGCGGAGTTCGCGGCCGAGCACGATGCCCACGTCGGGGCCGCAGCCTGCGACGCCGCAGACCGGACCGCGCTGGCCGCGGTGATCGACGCCGTACCGTCGGCGCATCCGCTGACCGGCATCTACCACCTCGCCGGAGTGCTCGACGACGGGCTCGTCACCGGGGTCGATCCCGAGCGAGTCGATCGTGTGCTGCGCCCGAAAGTCGACGTCGCATGGAACCTTCATGTGCTGACCGCAGAGATGAACCTCGCACGATTCGTGCTGTTCTCCTCCGCGGCCGGCGTCGTCGACGGTGCAGGCCAGGGTGCCTACGGCGGAGCCAACGGTTTCCTCGACGGCCTCGCGGGACTTCGTGCAGCACAGGGCCTTCCGGTGTTGTCGCTGGCATGGGGATTCTGGGCTGAACGCACCGGCATGACGGGGCATCTGACCGACGCCGATGTCGAACGAATGGCGCGCAGTGGCGTGATCCCCATCCAGACCGACGACGGCTTGACGATGCTCGACGCGGCCCTCGGTGGTGCAGACCCCGTCGTCGTCCCGATCGGATTGAACCTGAGCGCGCTTCGTGAGGCGAGCGCGGTTCCGACGGTTCTCCGCGGACTGGTCCCGACCGCCAGACGGGCTGCATCCACTGCTCGGTCGGCGAATGCAGGGTTGGCCGACCGGCTCCGGTCCATGGCACCAGCCGACCGCACATCGACGCTCCTCGAACTCGTACGCACGCACGTCTCGTCGGTCCTCGGCCACGGATCCGACATGGTGCTCGATCCGCGGCGGTCGTTCAGGGACTGGGGCTTCGACTCCTTGTCGGCGGTGGAGCTTCGTAACCGTCTGAGTGGTGTGGTCGGCACGCGCTTGCCCGCGACGCTCGTGTTCGACTATCCGGATCCGGCGTCGCTCGCAGCGCATCTCGAATCCGAGATTCTGGGCGACGGTGTTTTCGAACCAGTGAGCGAGACTGCGGCCAGCACTACATCGGACGACGACGCCGTCGCCATCATTGCCATGACCTGCCGCTTCCCCGGCGGCATCTCCTCACCCGAGGATCTATGGCGCCTGCTCGAGAACGGCGAGGACGTCATCACGGACTTCCCGAACGATCGCGGTTGGAAGCTCGACGACATCTACGATCCCGAACCAGGACTCGCGGGCCGTACATCCACGCTACGCGGCGGATTTTTGCACGACGCAGCTGATTTCGACGCGGACCTCTTCGGCATGGGACCCCGCGAAGCACTCGCGACGGACCCACAACAGCGACTGTTGCTCGAGACGTCGTGGGAAGCCTTCGAACGTGCCGGAATCGATCCACGCTCGGTACGCGGCAGTGACACAGGCGTATTCGCAGGAGTGATGTACCACGACTACGGATCCGGTATCGGCCAGGTCCCCGACGCGATCAAGGACTATCTCGGCAACGGCAGCTCCGGCAGTGTGGTGTCGGGGCGGGTGGCGTATGCGTTCGGTTTGGAGGGGCCGACGATGACGGTGGATACGGCGTGTTCGTCGTCGTTGGTGTCGTTGCATCTGGCGGCGCAGGCGGTGCGTCGTGGTGAGTGCTCGATGGCGTTGGCGGGCGGTGTGAGCGTCATGGCTTCTCCTGGAACGTTCGTCGAATTCACGCGTCAGCGCGGTCTCGCCCCTGACGGTCGGTCCAAGTCGTTCTCGGACGATGCGGACGGTGCCGGATTTGCGGAGGGAATGGGAGTGCTTCTACTGCAGCGTCTTTCGGATGCGCGCGCTGCGGGTCGTCGGGTGTGGGGTGTGGTGCGGGGTTCGGCGGTCAATTCCGATGGTGCGTCGAATGGTTTGACGGCGCCGAACGGTCCGTCGCAGCAGCGGGTGATTCGGGCGGCGTTGGTGGATGCGGGTGTGGGTGTGTCGGGTGTGCAGGTGGTGGAGGCGCATGGGACGGGGACTCGGTTGGGTGATCCGATCGAGGCGCAGGCGGTGTTGGCGACGTATGGTCGTGGGCGTGTGGGTGGGCCGTTGGTGTTGGGTTCGGTGAAGTCGAATCTGGGTCATACGCAGGCTGCTGCGGGTGTGGCGGGTGTGATGAAGGTGGTGTTGGGGATGCGGTTCGGGGTGGTGCCTGCGTCGTTGCATGTGGGTGCGCCCTCGTCTCGGGTGGAGTGGTCCGGTGGGGTGGAGGTGGCGTCGGTGGCGCGGGAGTGGGTTGGTGGTGTGGATGGTGTGCGTCGTGGTGCGGTGTCGTCGTTCGGTATCAGTGGGACCAATGCGCATGTGGTGATCGAGGAGGGGGATCCGGTCGAGTCCGCACCGGCACCCGTTGTCGACGCTCCGCCCTTGCCGATCGTGCTGTCCGGTCACACGTCCGACGCAGTTCTGGATCTGGCACAGAGGATTTCGGGTATCGATCCGTCGGTCGATGTTCGAGACATCGCCGCTACGTCGGTCCGTGGTCGCGCTGTGCTCGCGCACTCTGCCGCCGTGGTGGTTCGTGACCACCAGGAGCTGGAATCGGCCCTCGATGCACTCGTCTCGGGACGCGCACATGCAGGCGTGGTGCGCGGAACTGCCGCACACGGCCGTGTCGCGTTCCTGTTCACCGGCCAGGGTGCGCAGCGCATCGGCATGGCCGACGATCTTCGTCGGACCTATCCGGTGTTCGCCTCGGTGTTCGACGACGTCACCAGTCGATTCGACCGGTACCTCGACTTGCCGCTCGCCGAGGTAGTGTCCGGGGACCACGACGGCTTGGACGACACTCTCTACACTCAATGCGCCCTGTTCGCCGTCGAGCTGGCGCTGTTTCGACTGCTCGAATCCCTCGGTGTGCGAGCGGATGTGGTGGCCGGCCACTCCATCGGTGAACTCACCGCCGCCCACGTCGCGGGCGTGTTCGACCTGGATGATGCGGTCCGACTTGTCGCCGCTCGCGCGTCGGGGATGCAGGCGCTTCCTTCCGGAGGCGCGATGATCGCCCTCGATGCGTCCGAATCGGAGATCGCACCATTGCTCGACGATTCGGTGTCGATCGCAGCGATCAACGCACCACGGTCCGCGGTGATCTCCGGCGACGAGGAGTCCGTCGAGCGGGTAGCCGCGTTCTTCACCGATCGCCGGTCGACGCGCCTGCGTGTGTCCCACGCGTTCCACTCCGCACGGATGGAGCCGATGCTGCACGGACTCTCGGACGCCGCACGGACGGTGACATTCCACGAGCCGGTCATGCCGATCGTGTCCACGCTCACCGGAACGACCGTGACGCCGGATCTGTTGACCGATCCCGAGTACTGGTCGGCACAAGTACGCGGCACCGTGCGCTTCGCCGAAGCGGTCGCAACACTCGAGGCAGACGGGGTTCGAACTTTCGTCGAAATCGGACCCGACGCTGCATTGACCTCTCCCACGAACGATTCACTCGTCGACCCGGATCGTGCCGCTGTGATCCCACTGCTGCGGCGCAAGACCGAGGATGCGGCAGAGTTCGCGAAAGCGCTCGGTGCGTTGCACATTCGAGGAATTTCCGTGGCGTGGGATTCCGTTGCCGGGAACGCCGGGTCGGTGGATTTGCCGACGTACCCGTTCCAGCGACAGCGTTACTGGCTCGCGGACGTAGCGCGACCGGCTGTGACCGACAACTCCGACGTGCACCCGATGCTCGGGTCGGTGCTCGAACTGGCCGAGAGCGAGCTGATCGCATTCACTGGGCGAATCGGGGTGGAGACACATCCGTGGTTGGCTGATCACGCTGTCGGCGGCGTGGTGCTGCTGCCCGGGGCCGCATTCGTCGAATTCGCGGTCGCAGCAGGTGATCGCTTCGGGCCGACGACGGTCTCCGACCTCGTCATGGAACGCCCTCTCGCGATTCCGCGATCAGGCTCGGTCGAAGTGCAAGTTGTTGTTGCAGAACCTGATTCGAGCTCGGCACGACGCGTGAGCATCCACGCTCGGTCGGAGGACGCGGGCTGGACTCGGCACGCAGCCGGATCCCTGATCGCTCCTGCGGCTTCCGGGCCGAGGCGCTCGGATGCCTGGCCACCAGCGGATGCCGTTGCCGTCGACATCACGGATTCGTACGCAGAATTGGCAGCGCAGGGCTACAACTACGGCCCGGCCTTCCGCGGGCTGCAGTCGGCGTGGCGGCACGGCGCCGATGTATACGCCGAACTCGCGCTTCCCGACGACGTCGACGCCGATGGTTACGGCCTGCACCCGGCGCTGCTGGACTCCACGCTGCACGCGATCGATCTGCTCGACGGGCAGGACCGAACGGTGATGGCGCTGCCCTTCGCGTGGGACGGCGTCACGCTGCATGCGTCCGGGGCAACGAAGGTGCGACTACATCTGACCTCCAGCACCCAGGACGAGGTGCGGCTCGAACTGACGGACAGCCACGGGGAGCCGGTCGTCACCGTCGAGAGTCTCCGGTTGCGGACGGTCACCGACGAGCAGTTGTCCGGGCTCCGCGCGACACCCGGCGACCTGTATGCAGTCGAGTGGACCCCACTCGAGCTCGGCTCGGACTCGGCAGAATTCGTCGTCGTCGATGTTCCGACCGACTCCGGTGTGGACGTCCCAGGTGACACTCGGAACGCGATCGTAGGGGTGGCTCGGGAACTTCAGCGACATCTCGCCGAACCGTCCCCGCAGACCATCGTCGTCACCACCCGGTCCGCGGTGTCGGTCGATACACCCGTCGATGTCACACAGGCGGGTGTGTGGGGCCTCGTGCGGTCGGCGGCCGCAGAGCATCCGGATCGACTGGTGCTCGTGGATGTCGACGCCGACCCTGCATCGACTGCTGTGCTGTCCGCGGCAGTTGCGTCGGGAGAGCCCGAGATCGCGCTGCGCGGGGGAGCAGCTTTCGTGCCAAGGCTCGTCGAACATCACTCGGATTCACCCGAGGCAGGTCCGCTCGGGACCGTGCTGATCACGGGAGGCACGGGCACGCTGGGCCGGATCCTCGCAGCTCACCTACTCGCCGAGTACTCCGTGTCGCGGATCCTGCTGGTCGGTCGAAACGGCGGAGATGTGTCCGACTTCGACGACTCACGTGTCGAGGCGGTTGCGTGTGACGTCACCGATCGCGACGCTCTCCGCGCGTTGGTCGACGGGATCGACGACCTGGGAGCCGTCGTCCATGCGGCAGGCGTGCTCGACGACGGCGTCCTCACCGCGCTTACAGCCGAACGCATCACCGCGGTACTCGCACCCAAGGTCGACGCGGCGTGGCATCTACACGAGCTGACGAAAGACAGAGGTCTTGCGGCGTTCGTGCTGTTCTCGTCGGCCGCGAGCGTGCTCGGAGGCGCAGGCCAGGCTGCATACGCGTCGGCGAACGGGTTCCTCGACGCCCTTGCCGAACATCGCGTCGGCGAAGGTCTTCCCGCTGTGTCTCTGGGGTGGGGAGTGTGGGACACCGAGACCGGGATGGGCGGCACGCTCAGCAGCACCGAGCGTGCGCGCTTGAGCCGAGACGGACTTGCGCCGTTGTCGGTGGAGGATTCGCTCGCGTTGTTCGACCGCGCGCTGACGGCCGATTCTGCGGTCCTGCTGCCGGTGCGCGTCGCGGCGACTCAGCAGTCGGTTCACCTCCTGCGTCACTTCGCAGAACCGGAACCGGTACGCGTCGCGACAGTCGAGGCAGTCGGTCTACGGGGGAGGATCAAGGCGATGTCGGCCGTTGACGCGCGGGACGTGCTGATCGAAGCAGTGCGCGGCCACGTCGCGGATGTGCTCGGTCATGCGAGTTCGGCGATGGTCGATCCGGATCGAGGCTTCGGGGAGATGGGCGTCGACTCGCTCGCGGCCCTGGAAGTACGGAACCGCCTCGCGGCCGACACCGAGTTGCGCCTCTCCACGACGCTGACGTTCGATTACCCGAACCCGGCCGTTCTCGGCGCCTTTCTGACCGAGGAACTAGGGATCGTGGCAAGCCTCCCGACCGAACCTCGGGACTCCGAGGCGGCGGTCGACGATGTATCCGACGCCACTGCCGAGGAACTGTTCGCGGTCCTCGACCAGGAACTGACGTAGAGCCTCTCGATCGAGAAAGGACCTGCGTTACGACGCCCGAACAGGCAGCGACTATTCTTCACACTGGTCCCGGTCAGATACAGACGGGCGATCCGGCCTCGATCGATCAGGAGAAGTGCGCTGACTGCCACCCGTGAGCACCCAGCACGCGTCGTTGTCCTCGCTTCGGGCACCGGATCGCTTCTGCAGTCCCTGATCGATGCGACGAAGGCCGAGTCCTATCCGGCGCGGATCGTTGCGGTCGGTGTCGATCGTGATTGCGACGCTGCCCGGCATGCACACACTGCCGGGATTGCGCATTTCCGCGTCGGGCTGAGGGAGTTCGCGGACCGTGATGGCTGGGATGCGGCTCTCACCGAACGTGTGCTGGCGCACGAGCCCGATCTGGTGGTGACCGCCGGCTTCATGAAGATTCTCGGTTCCGATTTTCTCGGTGCGTTCGCCGGACGCATCGTCAACACTCATCCTGCGCTGTTGCCGTCGTTCCCCGGTGCGCATGCAGTGGAGGATGCGCTCGCCTACGGCGTCAAACTGACCGGGTCGACGGTGCATCTCGTCGATGCCGGTGTCGATACCGGGCCGATTCTGGCTCAGGAAGCTGTGCCCGTGCTGGGCGACGACGATGTCGCGACTCTGCACGAGCGAATCAAGACCGTGGAACGCAGGCTTCTGGTCGATGTGATCGCAGCTGTTGCCACCCGAGGTGTTGTCTCCGATGGACGAAAGGCTCAGATTCAACCATGAGTGAACGTAAAGCAGTGCGCCGCGCACTGGTCAGCGTCTACGACAAGACCGGTTTGATCGAACTCGCAACCGGCTTGCACACGGCAGGCGTCGCTCTGGTCTCCACCGGATCGACAGCATCCAAGATCACCGACGCCGGGATCCCGGTCACCAAGGTCGAGGATCTCACCGGATTTCCCGAGACCCTCGACGGCCGTGTGAAGACGCTGCATCCGCGTGTCCATGCGGGTGTTCTCGCCGATACCCGTCGGCCGGAGCATGTTTCGCAGCTCGAGGAGCTCGGGATCGAGGCGTTCGAGTTGGTCGTGGTGAACCTCTATCCGTTCACCGACACCGTTGCCAGTGGCGCGACACCGGACGAATGCGTCGAGCAGATCGACATCGGTGGCCCGTCGATGGTCCGCGCTGCCGCGAAGAATCACCCGTCGGTGGCGGTCGTGGTGGATCCGGCTCGGTACTCCGATGTACTCACCGCAGTGTCCGGCGGCGGGTTCACGCTCGCCGAGCGCACTTCGCTTGCGGCACAGGCGTTCCAGCACACCGCTGCGTACGACGTCGCGGTCGCCTCGTGGATGAGCAGCGTTCTCGTGGAATCGGACTCGCAGTTCCCCGAATGGATCGGCGGCACCTGGGACCGCGCGGCAGTGCTGCGCTACGGCGAGAACCCGCATCAGGCCGCAGCCCTGTACAAGGACCCGGCCGGCACCGGCATAGCTCAGGCCGAGCAGCTGCACGGCAAAGAAATGTCTTACAACAACTTCACCGACGCCGACGCAGCGTGGCGTGCCGCTTTCGATCACGAGGGCCCGACCGTCGCGATCATCAAGCACGCCAATCCGTGTGGCATCGCCGTCGGCGCGGATATCGCCGAAGCGCACCGCAAAGCCCACGCCTGCGACCCCGTCAGTGCTTACGGCGGCGTGATCGCAGCCAACCGCGAAGTGACGGTCGCGATGGCCGAGCAGGTCGCGGAAATCTTCACCGAGGTGATCGTCGCTCCGTCCTACGCAGACGGTGCACTCGGAGTTCTGCAGCGCAAGAAGAACATTCGGGTTCTGCTCGCGGCCGCGCCGTCGGGCAAGGGTGTCGAGCTCAAGCCGATCTCCGGTGGGACTCTGCTGCAGGAACGCGACGCCATCGACGCCGACGGCGACAACCCGGCCAACTGGACTCTGGCAGCCGGTGACGCAGCGGACGAGCAGACCCTGAAGGATCTCGAATTCGCCTGGCGTGCAGGCCGTGCCGTCAAGTCCAACGCAATCCTGCTGGCCAAGGACGGCGCGTCCGTCGGCGTCGGTATGGGCCAGGTCAACCGCGTCGACGCAGCTCATCTCGCCGTCCAGCGTGCGGGCGATCGCGTCGTCGGTTCGGTTGCCTCCTCGGACGCCTTCTTCCCGTTCCCCGACGGCCTGCAGGTTCTCTTGGCCGCAGGCGTCAAAGCCGTCGTGCAGCCCGGCGGATCCGTCCGCGACAACGAAGTCATCGCCGCAGCCCAGGACGCCGGCGTCACGCTGTACCTCACCGGTTCGCGTCACTTCGCGCACTGATCCAGTTCGCACTTGTGCGGGCCGAAGCACCTGATTGGTCTGCACAAGTGCGAACTCGCGCCCTGTGGACAGACCGGAATCTATCCACAGGCTCCGGCTCCAGACCGCTTTTCGGGTGGGTAGCCGTGCAATCGTGGGCGGGTGCCCGCCGACCAGCCGTTCAGAGGTTCCCTCGCAGTCCGCGACGGTAGCCTGACTCGACATCAGCTGACCCACGGCTTCAAGCGCATTCACCGCGACGTCTATGTGCGCAAGGACGTTCGGATCGACGCCGTTGTCCGGGCGCGGGCAGCCCATGAGTTCGCTGGTAGGGCGGCGGTGTGTTGCGGGATGTCGGCAGCTGCATTGCACGGCGCACGATGGATCGACCCCGACTCGCCTGCGGAGGTGATCTGGCTCGGACGCCGACGCCAACTCGACGGTATCCGCATCCGATTCGATACCGTCCGCGATGTCGAGATCACCACCGTCGCAGGTCTGCCGGTGACCACGATCCCCAGAACCATGTTCGATCTGGCGAGGCGGCTCCCCAGAGTGCGGGCCGTGCAGGTTCTGGACGACCTGTCAGGAGTGTCCGGAATCTCGGCTGCAGACGTTCTTCCGTTGTGCGCACGGTATGCGGGCTTACGGGGAGTATCCGCGGCGCGATCGGTTCTGGCACTCGTCGACGGTGGTGCAGAGTCTCCGCAGGAAACCGCTACTCGGCTGTTGCTCGTCGATGCAGGACTGCCTCCACCCGAGACACAGATTCGCGTTGCCGACGAACACGGCATGTTGTTCGCTCGCTGCGATCTGGGCTGGCCGGAGTGGAAGGTGGCCGTCGAGTACGACGGGGTGCAGCACTGGACGTCGGAGAAGCAGCGGTCCTGGGACATCGAGCGGTTCGAGAGGCTCGAGCGCGCCGGCTGGCTGGTGGTCCGAGTGAATTCGGAGCAACTGCGCCTCCGTCCGCGCGAGGTGGTCGAGCGTGTTCGACGCAAACTGCGGCAAGCGGGCGCGCCTGTGTGACGAGTTCGCACTTGTGCAGACGAAAGACCCCCGTTTCTCTGCACAAGTGCGAACTCGACGAACGGTGCTTCTTCTGAGACGGGCGTACTTTGGTGAAGTGACCTCTAATCGACCTGGCATCACCACTGTCGGCGAGTTGCGTGCGTCCGGACACGTGCAGCGCTCCGTGAAAGAAGAACTCCGGGAAAATCTGCTCGACGCGTTGCGTGAGGGCAGGGATGCGTGGCCGGGAATTCTGGGCTTCGACAAGACTGTGCTTCCGCAGTTCGAGCGAGCGATTCTTGCTGGTCATGACGTTGTTCTGCTCGGTGAACGAGGGCAGGGAAAGACACGCCTTCTGCGTACGTTGAACCTTCTGCTCGACGAGTGGGCGCCTGTCATTGCAGGTTCCGAGCTCGGTGAGCATCCGTACGAACCCATCACTCCGGCGAGTATCCGACGCGCACGTGAGCTCGGCGACGGGTTGCCCGTCGAGTGGCGTCACCGTAGCGAGCGATACTCGGAGAAGCTGGCGACTCCGGACACGTCGGTTGCGGACCTCGTCGGCGATGTCGATCCGGTGAAGGTCGCCGAGGGTCGGAGTCTGGGAGATCCGGAGACCATCCACTTCGGGCTCGTGCCGCGGAGTCACCGGGGGATCGTGGCGATCAACGAACTCCCCGATCTCGCGGAACGTATTCAGGTTTCACTGCTCAACGTCATGGAGGAGCGGGATATCCAGGTCCGCGGCTACACGCTGCGGCTGCCGCTGGATGTCGTCCTCGTCGCGAGCGCGAACCCCGAGGACTACACCAACCGTGGGCGGATCATCACTCCACTGAAGGACCGCTTCGGCGCCGAGATACGTACTCACTACCCGCATGCGTTGGCCGACGAGATCTCGGTGATCGAGCAGGAGGCCAACCTCCCGGCGAACGTACCGTCGTATCTGCTCGAGGTGCTGGCTCGGTTCACCCGGCTGCTGCGTGAGTCGCCGTCCGTCGACCAGCGTTCGGGTGTGTCGGCGCGGTTCGCCATCGCGGCGGCGGAGACCATCGCGGCCGCAGCGGTGCATCGTGCTGCGGTTCTCGGCGAGAGCGACGCGGTGGCGCGGCCGGTGGACCTCGGAACCATCATCGAAGTGCTCAGGGGCAAGGTGGAATTCGAGTCCGGTGAAGAGGGCCGCGAGACCGAGGTGCTCGAGCATCTGCTTCGGCGCGCGACGGCCGACACGGTGCGGGACCGGTTGGGCGGAATCAACCTGGCACCGCTCGTCACGGCCATCGAACAGGGTGAGCCGGTGGTGACGGGCGACCGAATTGCCGCCAAGACACTGATCGGTGAGCTGCCGGACCTCGAGGTGCTGCAGGACATCGACGAGCGTCTGAACGCGACCTCCGACGGCGAACGCGCTGCCGCAACGGAACTCGCGCTGGAAGGGTTGTACCTTGCGCGGCGGATTTCCAAGGATCCCGATGACGACGGACAGACGGTGTACAGCTGATGCCTGCCAGTAGATACGGGCGGTATCACGACGGCCCCGATCCACTGGCACCGCCGGTAGACCTCCGCGAAGCACTGGAGTCGATCGGCGAGGACGTGCTCGAGGGCGCATCGCCTCGCCGGGCGATGCAGGAGATGCTCCGGCGGGGTACCCGGAACATGAGGGGCCTCGACGATCTGGCGGCCGAGGCCAACCGTCGGCGACGGGATCTTCTGCGCAAGAACAACCTCGACGGAACACTTCAGGAGGTCCGCGAACTCCTGGACAAAGCTGTGCTCGAGGAGCGCAAGGCGCTGGCGCGTGCGCTCGACGACGATGCGCGTTTCCAGGAGATGCAAATCGGGGATCTGTCCCCGTCGACGGCGCAGGCCGTGCAGGAGTTGGCCGATTACGACTGGCGTTCCTCGGAGGGTCGTGAGAACTACGAGAAGATCAAGGATCTCCTCGGGCGGGAGATGTTGGACCAACGCTTCGCCGGTATGAAGAATGCGCTCGAGAATGCGACGGACGAGGATCGACAAGCCATCAGCGAGATGCTGAAGGATCTGAACGAGCTTCTGGACAAGCACAATCGAGGCGAGGACACCGAGCAGGACTTCTCGGAGTTCATGGCCGAGCACGGCCAGCATTTCCCCGAGAATCCGTCGAACGTCGAGGAGCTCCTCGATTCGCTCGCTCAGCGCGCCGCGGCAGCTCAGCGTCTGCGGAACTCGCTGAGCCCGGAGCAGCGAGCGGAATTGGATGCGCTGGCGCAGCAGGCATTCGGAGATTCCACTCTTCTGCAACAGCTCGACCAGCTGGACCAGAACCTTCAGCAGGCCAGGCCGGGGGAGGATTGGGACGGTTCGCAGAACTTCCGCGGCGAGAACGGGATGGGCCTGGGCGACGGGACCGGTGCGCTGCAGGACATCGCTGATCTGGAGAACCTCGGAAATCAGCTTTCCCAGCAGTACAACGGCGCCGCGCTCGACGACATCGACGCCGACGCGTTGCTGAAACAGTTGGGGCCCGAAGCTGCGGCGGATGCTCGCATGTTGGCCGAGCTCGAAAAGGCGCTCGAACAGCAAGGTTTCATGGACAAGGGTGCCGACGGCCAGTGGCGGCTGTCGCCGAAGGCGATGCGTCAGCTGGGACAGTCGGCCCTCAAGGACGTCGCGGGACGAATTTCCCGACGCGGCGGCGAGCGCGACACGCGCAAGGCCGGTGCGATGGGAGAGCCGACGGGTGCTTCTCGGGCATGGGAATTCGGTGACACGGAGCCGTGGGACGTCACCCGCACCGTCAACAATGCCGTCCTGCGCACCGCAGCCGAAGGTTCGACGTTCCCGGTGCAACTCCAGGTGACCGACGTCGAGATCAGCGAGACCGAAACGCGGACGCAGGCGGCCGTTGCGTTGCTCGTCGACACGTCGTTCTCGATGGTGATGGACGGTCGCTGGGTGCCGATGAAACGCACCGCGCTTGCGTTGAATCACCTTGTCAGCACCAGGTTTCGCGGTGACGATCTGCAGCTGATCGGCTTCGGTCGTCACGCGCAGACGTTGACGGCGTCGGAACTGGCCGGTCTCGACGGGGCGTACGACCAGGGCACCAATCTGCATCACGCGTTGATGCTGGCGGTGCGGCACCTGCGTCGGCATCCCAACGCGCAACCCGTCGTGCTGATCGTGACCGACGGCGAGCCCACCGCGCACCTCGAGCCCGACGGGCACGCGTATTTCGACTATCCGCCGTCGAACAGAACGTTGGGGCTGACGGTCCGTGAACTCGACACGGTGGCGAAGCTGGGTGCGCAGGTGACCATCTTCCGGTTGGGAGACGATCCGGGGTTGGCCCGCGTCGTGGACAAGATGGCCGAGCGGGTCGGCGGGCGAGTCATCGCCCCCGAGCTGGACGGGCTGGGAGCTGCGGTGGTGTCGGACTATCTGAAACGCAGGAAGTCCCGCTAGTCCTTGGCTTTGATGCTGACGCCGCCCCAGAAGGCGAAGCCTGTCACCACGATTCGTGGGGCTCCGGGAGCACCTTGCTGGCTCAGGTGGTCGAAGCCGCCCATGATACCTGCGCCGCGTACTTCGACGGCGACGTTGCGGGGGACCGTGATGTCGATGCCGCCCATGATCGCAACGCAGTTGAGCGTCACCTCGGGAGCCGAGAAGTGTGCTCGGCGTAGGTCGATCTCACCGCCGCCCCAGAACGCGACGGCCTCGACGCGCGGTGCGACGGTCCATTCTCCCTTGCGCTCGAATCCACTCATGATGGCGACGGCGCGATCGGTGGAACGGCTGGGAGCCGAGTAGAGAGCTTCGGTGGGCGGCGTCAGCGCAAGGTCGCTGGTGAGAACGTCGAGTTCACCGTAGGTTTTCGCGCGATACGCGGCGGCCGTGCGTTCGTCGTACTCGGACACCGTGAGCTGGCCACCGGCCAGAGCGTCACTGAGGAGCTTCGCGACGAGGTTGCGGTCCGCGTCGGCGGCACGGACGGATTCACGGTTCTGTTCGGGCAGGTGATCGCTCACCTGGGTCAGGTTACTAGGCCGCGTTGACGATGGCGCGGTCTCCGACGGGCGAACTCAAGGTCATCTGCATCGTGCCGTACACGGCGACCATGATGCAGGCCTTGTCCGCGGCCTCGGGAAGCGTTCCGGTGCGCAGTGCGATGACGACTTCGGTGTCGGACTCGGTGACCTCCACCTCGGCCCCGTAGCACTCCGGGGTTCCGGTGACGAAATGGATGGCGATGGTGTTGGGGGAGATCTGGCTCCACGACTCGAACGGCGTCGACACCGCGCGCACCAGTCCTGGGGTGGATTCGAACATCGTCCCGACGTCGCCTACCGGAACCTCCACGGGCACCGGCGGTGCACTGGGACTGTGCATCAGCTGCGCAGACGTAGGGGTGGTGGCTTCGACGTCGTCACCGCCGTCGGCAGGGTCGTTGCCGCACCCGACGAGCAGGACGCACAGCAGAACTCCTGCAGCCAGAAACCTCATGATTCCAAAGTAACCGCGGGAGCTGAGGAGAACCTTTGGGTAGTCCAAGAATCGGGCGATCGGTCAGGCCAGCAGGGCTGTCACCAGTGCGATGACGGGTATCGCTGCGATGGTGGTGACGAAGGCCGTGTCCCGCGCCATGACGACGGCGCGGTTGTAGCGGTTCGCGAAGACGAAGACGTTCTGGGCGGTGGGCAGCGCGGAGATGACGGTGATGGCGAAGAGTTCGTGCCCTTCCAATCCCATGGCGAGTCCCATGAGGTAGCCGAGGACCGGCTGGAGCACCATTTTCATCGCCGTCGCGAGGAGTACGTCTCGCCTGGGGCTCGTGCCTTTCTGGAGAACACGGGCGCCGTAGAGCGAGAGACCGAACGCGAGAAGAGCGCCGGGCACGGCGGCGCCGCCGACCAGGTCGAACGGCTGCATGATGGCTTCGGGCAGTTCGATGCCGAAGATGGACAGCAGGAGTCCTGCGGCGCCGGCGAGGACGATGGGGTTCTTGAAGGGCGTGACGACGATATTGCGGATGGATGCTTTCTTGCCCATGGTCGACAGGTCCAGGATGGTCAGCGCCAACGGCGAGTACACCATGATCTGGAAGAGCAGCAGCGGTGCGACGAAGTTGGCGTCGCCCAGCACGAACACCGCGATGGGAATGCCGAGGTTGGCGGCGTTGACGTAGGACGACGCCAGGCCGCCGATCGTTGCCTCGGGCACGCGGCGTTTCAGCACGAGCCGGGCCAGGAGGAAGTACAGGGCGCCGACGGCGAGGGCGGTCACGCCGGCGATCACGAGGATCGGCGACAGGATGACGGCCAGGTCGGCCTGCGCGAGTGTCACGAACAGCAGCGAAGGTGTCGCGACGAAGAACACGAGCCGGCTCAGGACGAACTGGCCGTGCTCGCCGAGAACTCGGAACTTGGCGAGTACGTAGCCGAGCGCGATGACGATGAAGATGACCGTGAAGCCTTCGAGAACACCGGACATGGAGCGGTAGGTCTCGTTTCTCTCGGGGAGGCTGGCCAGGACTAACTCTAGTGCTCACGCAGAAAGGCCACGCACCCGAGAGTGCGTGGCCTTTCCTACGAGAAATTCTTACCGGCTGGTGAACGGCAGCAAAGCCATCTCACGAGCGTTCTTCACTGCGACGGCGACCTGACGCTGCTGCTGCGGCGTGAGGCCGGTGACGCGGCGGCTACGGATCTTGCCGCGGTCCGAGATGAACTGACGAAGAAGGTTGATGTCCTTGTAGTCCACCGTGGTCACCTTGGCGGCGTTCAACGGGTTCTTCTTGGGTCGACGTCCTGCCTCTGCGCGGACCTTCTTCGACGGTGCTCTCTTGACTGCCATCTGTTCTTCCCTGTTCCTTACCAGCTCGACTTGTGGACGCCTGGCAGCTCCCCACGGTGAGCCATCTCGCGTACCTTCACGCGTGACAGTCCAAATTTCCGCAGGTGACCGCGCGGACGTCCATCCGCAGCGTCACGATTGCGCAATCGTACCGGACTCGCGTCGCGCGGTAGACGCTGCAGTGCCGCTTGGGCCTCTGCTCGCTCGGAATCGGGTGTCGACGGCTTCCGGATGATCTCCTTCAGTTCGCTCCGGCGGGCTGCCCACCGGGCGACGACGACCTTCCGCTGCTCGTTCTTGGCGATCTTCGATTTCTTGGCCATGTCAGCGCTCCTCGCGGCTAGCGTTCTTCACGGAAGTCGACGTGCTTGCGGACGACGGGGTCGTACTTCTTGAGCACGATGCGATCGGGGTCGTTTCGACGGTTCTTGCGGGTCACGTAGGTGTATCCGGTGCCTGCGGTCGACTTGAGTTTGATGATCGGACGGACGTCCGTGCTCTTTCCCATCAGAGCTTCTCCCCTCGTGCTACGAGCTTGGCGACGACGGCATCGATTCCGTCACGGTCGATGGTCTTGATCCCCTTCGCCGAGAGCGTCAGGGTGACGCGGCGGCCGAGGCTCGGGACGAAGTAGGTCTTCTTCTGGATGTTCGGGTCCCAGCGACGGCTGGTCCTGACGTGCGAGTGCGAAACGGACTTACCGAATCCCGGCTTCCGTCCCGTCACCTGGCAGTGCGCGGACATACGCGGTCCTCTCTAGCTGACATGACAATCGTTTTCGACAAAGCGTTGTTTCGAATGTAGCGTGACAACGCAAGAAATGACAATCGTTGTCGATAGAAGGGATCTGCTTGTGGACGGCCGCACACCACTCGTACTCGTATCCGGTTGGACGGGTGCCATGGACGACGTGGTGACCTCACTGCTCGGGCCGGGCACCGTCGCCGTACGCCACGACCTCAGCCGCGTCTACGAGGGCGTCGTCCGCCGGACGCTCTACGCGGACGGCGACGCACCGCGCGAAACCATTCTCGAACTCGCGCACGGCTGTGTCTCCTGCACGCTGCGTGAGGACCTCCTCCCGCTACTGAGGACGCTGTCCACCCGTAGTTCGGTGCAACGGATCGTCCTGGCGATGGATCCTGCCCTCGAGCCGGAAGCGTTGTGCTGGGCGATCGAGAACGTCGTCGTCGCGGGCATCGTCGGTCAGGTCGACGGATCGGCTTCGCGAGACGTCCGTATCGAAGCCGTGATCGACTGCCTCGACGCCGCCACCTGGCTCGCGGACGCCACCGGCGACGACGCCCTGGCCGACCGAGGAATCGTGGCCAGCGGCGACGACGACCGGACCGTCGCGCAGGTCGTCGTCGGGCAGGTCGACTATGCCGATGCTCTCGTCGTCACCGCAGGCCCCGAGGTCGACGCGTGGGAACGCGCCAAGCTCGCCGCCGTGTTGGAGCGTCTGGCACCTGGTGCGCCCATCGCGTGGGTGGGGCCGGGGGACAAGCTCGACGCCGACGCGCTGGTCGCTGCCGTTCCGCTGGGTGCGCGTCGCGGCGCCATCACCGACGCCCACTCGCCGCTGCTGCGCGGTGAACCTCCACTCACGGCGGATTGCGGAGTGACTCTCGTCGAATTCTCGGCGACGCGACCCTTCCATCCCGAACGACTCCACGAGGCAATCGACGTTCTGCTCGACGGCGTCGTCACCGCACGCGGACGCGCCTGGGTGGCAACCCAACCCGACGAGGCCCTGTGGATCGAGTCCGCCGGCGGCGGCCTGCGCGTCGCCAGTGCCGGAAAATGGCTGGCCGCAATGACACCGGAGGAACAGGACGGCGTCGACACCTCGCGTCGGGCCATGGCTGCCCTTCGGTGGAACGACGACTTCGGTGACCGCGACACCTCGCTGGTCGTCCTGGTCCACGCCGCCGACCCCTCCGAAATCGACCGGACGCTGCAGTGGGCGCTGGTGTCCGACGGCGAGATGACCGACCGGCAGGCATGGGCCGAATGGAACGACCCGTTCGGCCAGTGGCACGAAGACCCGTGCGAAACAACAGAATCCCCGTACTCGGAGCAGAAGAAAGAGGCACAGGAATGAAGGCAGGAATCCATCCCGACTACCACCCCGTGGTATTCCAGGACGCAGGAACAGGAACCAAGTTCCTCACCCGGTCCACCATCACCTCGACCCGGGAGGTCGAATGGGAAGACGGCAACACCTACCCACTCGTCATCGTCGACGTCACCAGCGAATCCCACCCCTTCTGGACCGGTGCCGCACGCATCATGGACACCCAGGGTCGCGTGGAGAAGTTCGAGAAGCGCTACGGCCGTCGCAGCCGTAAGGAGGCCTGAGACATGGCTGTACCGAAGCGGAAAATGTCGCGGTCCAACACCCGCAGCCGCCGAGCACAGTGGAAAGCCGTCGCTCCCGACCTCGTGAGCGTCCGCGTCGGCGGGCAGGAATTCAAAGTCCCTCGCCGACTCGTCAAGGCCGTACAGACAGGTGTCTACGACCCGAGCTGAACCCGAGCAACCTTTCCGAGAGCGAACGTGCCGTTCGGTCACTTCAAGTGACCGAACGGCACGTTCGCTCCGCTTCAGGGGGCAAACAAAACCCTGGCGTCCGGTGTGGAGAAGCCGTTAGTCTGTCGAAGTGTCCACTTCCTTCGCTTTTCGGTCCGCTGCTGCCCTGACGTGCGCTGTTCTTGCGTGCACCATGGCAGGTGCTGTTGCATCCGCAGAGCCGGTGGACAGGACGCCCGGCACGATTGTGGAGACGTCCCCGCTGCCCACTGATCTGTGGATTCCCGGAACCGGTGAGGCGCAGCGCATCACGTATTGGACTGTCGGATCCGACGGTGCTCCGGCGCTCAGTAGTGGAACGTTTTTCGTTCCGGAGGGACCGGCGCCCGAGGGGGGTTGGCCGGTCGTCGGTTGGGCTCATGGCACTTCCGGTCTCGCCGACGAGTGTGCGCCGTCCCGTGTCGGCCCCGCCGACCGTGAGCGAGATTTCGGCTACTTGTCGACGTGGATCGAGCAGGGATACGCGATTGCCGCGACCGATTACGTCGGCCTGGGCACGCCTGGCTTGATGCCGTATCTCGACGGCAAGGTGTCTGCGCACAGTGTCGTGGATTCGGTGAAGGCGGCCAGATCCGTCGAGCCGTCGTTGTCGAACAAGTGGGTAGTGATCGGCCAGTCCCAGGGCGGTGGCGCAGCGATCACCACCGCTCGATACGCGACGGAATACGGTGGCCCCGAGCTGGATTACCGCGGAGCCGTCGGGACCGGGGTGCCGGCGAACATCGAGCTGGCACTTCTGCCGCTGGGCCCGGGAGTTCTTCCGGTCGCCGCGGGCAAGGGTCTGACGACGTATCTGCTGTACATCCTGGCGGGTCTGCGATATGCGCATCCGGAGATCGACCTCGACTCGTACCTCACCGAACAGGGAAGACAGCTGGTCGACCGCGCGGAAAGGGTCTGCGTGTTCGATGCTGAGGACGAGTTCGTGGGCACCGTCTCCGGTGATCTGTTTGCCAAACCGTTGAACCAGATTCCGAATTTCTACGGTCTGTTGAACGACTACATGGGTGTGCCCGTCTCCGGCTACGACCGTCCGGTCTTCATCGGCCAAGGTTTGACGGACGTGGATGTGCCTGCACCCGCTGCTCTTTCACTGGTTGCTCAGATGAAGGCGAACGGTCAGGACGTCACGCTCCACACGTACCCGACGGATCACAGCGGTGCACTTCTGCAATCACAGGCGGATTCCGTTCCGTTCGTGAAACGACTTTTCGAATAACGCCTCCTCCGTGCGAGGGGGCTGAAAGGACACATCATGCCCCCGAACAAGGTGGGCTCGAAGCTGCTCAATTGGGCTTCTCATCTCGAGGACAACACGCTGGCGCAGGCCCGGGAGACCGCGTCGATGCCGTTCGTTCACCCGCACGTCGCACTGATGCCCGACGCGCACAGCGGAATGGGCAGTGCCGTCGGGACCGTCATTCCGACGCTCGGTGCTGTTATTCCGGCTGCTGTCGGGGTGGACATCGGCTGCGGAATGATCGGTGTACGTACTGGATTCACGAAGTCCGATCTCGAGGGACGCGACCTGTCGAAGCTGCGGCTCGCGATCGAGGCGAGCATTCCGCTGTCGATGGGCAACTACAACCTCGGTGTCGACGCGTGGGACTTCACTGCCGAGAAGTTGGCCGAGTTGGAGGGCCTCGCGGCGGCGAACGCCGTCGACCTGTCGCATTCACCGAAGTGGCGTGAGCAGCTCGGATCACTCGGATCGGGCAACCACTTTTGCGAATTGTGCCTCGACGAGACCGACCATGTCTGGTTGTTCCTGCACAGCGGGTCGCGTGGCGTCGGGAACAAGATTGCCAAGAAGCACATTGCCGTCGCGCAGAGGTTGTGCAAGCAGTGGTGGATCGATCTGCCGAACAAGGATCTCGCCTACATCCCCGAGGGGGTTCCCGAGTTCGGTAAGTACATCAGGGATCTGAAGTGGGCGCAGCGGTTCGCCTACCTCAACAGGGCCGAGATGATGGACCGGTTCGGTGCGGTGTTCGCGCGGTGGATGGGCGTCGCCGATCATGGTGAGATCGAGAGGGTCAATTGCCACCACAACTACACGGTGAAGGAACGGCACGGGAACAAGGATGTGTGGCTAACACGTAAGGGTGCGGTGGATGCTCACGAGGGCGTCAAGGCGATGATCCCAGGTTCGATGGGGACGAGGTCGTACGTCGTCGTGGGTAAGGGGAGTGCAGCCGGGCTGTGCTCGGCTCCCCACGGCGCCGGGCGGAGGTTCTCGCGGACCGAGGCCAGGAAGCGGTACACGGTGGAGGATCTGCGGAATCGGATGGTGGGTATCGAGTTTCGCGACGGCGAGGAGTTCGTCGACGAGATTCCCGACGCTTACAAGGATATAGACATTGTGATGGCCGACGCGGTCGATCTCGTGGAGGTCGAGCACGAGTTGCGGCAGATCCTCAACGTCAAGGGCACCTGAACAGGTGAGCGGAAATGTAGTGCCGTCTGGTCACTCCGCAGGCTCCGCTCCTGCCCTGGCCTGCATTTCCGCTCACAGCCACTTCTGGCGTTTGAAGACCAGGTAGAGGACGGAGGACAGGACGACCATGCCGAGGATGGCCATGGGATATCCCAGGTGCCATTTGAGCTCCGGCATGTCCTCGAAGTTCATCCCGTAGATGGCGGCGATCAGCGAGGGAGCGAACAGGATTGCGCCCCAGGACGATATTTTCTTGGTCTGCTCGGTCTGATCGAGGCTGACCTGCGTCATGGCGCGCATTTCCTCGTTCTGCTGCTGCGCGACGAGTGTGGCGTGGGTCTGCAACGCGTTCTGCAGAGTCGCTTTGAAGCCCTCCACGCGTTCGGTGATGCGGACGCAGTGGTCGAGGACGTCGCGGAGGGATCGTTTGAGTTCGACGTCGAGTTCGTATTCGTTGTTGCCGCGTTTCAGGGCTTCGATCATCGACACCAATGGTTCGGTTGCGCGCTGGAATTCGGCTACTTCACGCGAGAGCGTGTAGATGCGTCGGGACACGGATGGGTCGCCGGAGAAGAGCTGGTCCTCGATTTCGTCGATGTCGTTCTGCAGCCCTTCGACGACGGGCTCGTACTCGTCGACGACTTGGTCGAGGATGGCGTACATGACGGCTTCGGTGCCGAGCGTCAACAGCTCGGGTTCGGCTTCCAATCGCGATCTGACGGCGGATAATTCGGGCGATTCGGCGTGGCGGATGGTGACGACGAAGTCCGGTCCGAGGAAGACGTGCAGCTCGCCGAACTCGACTTTCTCGGTTTCGTCGATGTAGCGGGCGGGCCGGAAGACGACGAAGAGTTGGTCGCCGTACTGCTCGAGCTTGGGGCGCTGGTGCGCGGCGATGGCGTCTTCGACGGCAAGGCGGTGGAGTCCGAATTCGGCTGCAACCGAATTGATCTCCTCTTCCTCGGGTCGATAGAGGCCGATCCACGCCATGCCGTGTCGATCCCGCATGGCCTCGTACGTGCTGTCGAGGTTGTCCGGGGTGACGGCACGCTTGCCGTCGACATAGACCGCGTTGTCGACGATCGGCAACTTTCTCACCTGCACTCTCTTCGGTAGTGACCGTGGAAAGCCTGCCAGACCGGGCCGGAGGCGTCAGACTGGGTGCATGGATCAGCGCGTACATTTCCTGACACTCGCTACTCCCGACGTCGATGCGTCCCGAGCGTTCTACCGCGACGGCCTCGGGTGGACACCTCTTCTGGACGTACCGGGAGAGATCATCTTCTTCCAGATCGCGTCGGGCTTGGTTCTGGGCTTGTTCGACGCACAGAAATTCACCGAGGACCTCGGGCGGAACGACGGGCCCGCAACGGTGGGCGGGTTGACGCTCTCCCACAACGTCAGCTCGCCCGCCGAAGCCGACGCAGTGGTGAAGGCAGCCGTCGACGCAGGTGGGACCTTGATCAAGCAGCCGCAGAAAGCTGCCTTCGGTGGGTACAACGGCCACTTCGCCGACCCCAACGGCGTCATCTGGGAGGTCTGCCACAACCCCGGCTGGAGCGTGGACGAGGACGGAACTGTCCAGCTCAGTGAACTGTAGGTCGTCGCGACGAACCCGACCACACGGCCAGTTGCGCTGACGGAACAGGGAAGATTTCGGCGCCTGTAGGGAGTCGTGCGACGCTTGTCCCGTGCTGGTCGAGGTGCTGGGGTATGTGGGAATTGTGGCGTTTGCGGCGTCCGGGGCGTTGATCGGTGTTCGTAAGCGGTTGGATTTGTTCGGGGTGTGCGTTGTCGGGATCACGACGGGTATCGGCGGGGGCATCATTCGCGACGTGCTGCTGGGCATTCATCCGCCGACGTCGTTGGATCAGTGGCCGAATGTGACGGTTGCTCTGGCGACGTCGTTGGTGGTGTTCGTGGCGCATCCGGTGATGAATCGGATTTGGCGTGGGGTTCTGTTGTTCGATGCGTTCGGGATGGGGCTGTTCGCGGCGACGGGTGCGACGGTGGCGTTGGCTGCTGGTGGCAGCTCGTTGTCGGCATGCTTGATCGGCGCGACGACGGCTGTGGCCGGTGGCGTCATCCGGGATGTTCTCGTCAACGAGGTTCCGCTGCTGCTGCGCCGGGACTTGTATGCGGTGCCGGCTCTGCTGGGGTCGACGGTGGTGGCGATCGTCGAGGGGTCGGGCCTTCCGGACAACGTGGGCCTGGTCGCGGGCACGATCATTGCGACGGGTCTGCGGGTGCTGGCTCTGTGGCGTCGGTGGAATCTGCCCATTGCGCGGCGCCTGCCGAGTGTGGACTAGACCCCTTCTCAGACATATCTCAGTCCGTCAGGACAAACTATGACAATGCGCATTTTGGTTGTCGACGACGATCGAGCAGTCCGGGACTCGCTCAGGAGGTCGCTCACCTTCAACGGGTACACGGTGGAATTGGCGGTCGACGGGCTCGATGCGCTCGAGAAAGTTGCAGCGGCTCGCCCGGATGCTTTGGTTCTCGACGTCATGATGCCGCGGTTGGACGGCTTGGAAGTGTGCCGTCGGCTGCGTAGTACGGGCGATGATCTGCCCATCCTGGTGCTGACTGCGCGTGACTCCGTGTCCGAGCGCGTCGCGGGCCTCGACGCCGGCGCCGACGACTATCTGCCCAAGCCTTTCGCGCTCGAAGAACTACTTGCTCGCTTGCGTGCGCTGCTTCGTCGGACGGCGATGGACGCCGAGGGTGAATCGGAGGCGATGACCTTCGCTGATCTGTCGCTCGATCCTGTGACCCGTGAGGTCACCCGCGGGGAGCGGTCGATCAGTCTGACGCGTACCGAGTTCTCGCTGATGGAGATGTTGATGATGAACCCGCGTCGGGTTCTGACTCGCAGCCGCATCTTGGAGGAGGTGTGGGGGTACGACTTCCCGACGTCGGGCAACGCTCTCGAGGTGTACGTCGGCTACTTGCGTCGTAAGACCGAGGCCGAGGGTGAGCCTCGGTTGATCCACACTGTCCGCGGCGTCGGTTACGTTCTCCGCGAGACGCCTCCGTGATGGTCGCTCCTTTCGGTCAGCGCTCTTCGGCAGGGCAGCGTTCGATGGCAGGGCAGCGTTCGTCGGATCCGGCCGCGATGCGTCCTCCGATGCCGCTGACTCGCACGGTCTCCTTGCGCTGGCGGGTGACGTTGTTGGCGGCGTCGGTGGTGGCCGTGGCGGTGGCCGTGATGGCGATCGCGGCGTACGCGGTGGTCTCGCGGGCCCTGTACGGCGACGTGGACAGTCAGCTTCGCACCCGTGCGGACGCTCTGATCAACAGCAACATCGTCACGTTCGACCCTCGTTACGTTGCCGGCGCGACGCTCTACAGCACCGACGTGTCCGTCGCGCTTGTCTTTCCGGACCTGAGCAAGTACGTGCCGCCGGGTTCGAAGGTGCCGATCGGTGAGCCGGAAATCGCTGTCGCGGAGGGCCGGACGGATCTGTCCTTGCGCACGGTCGACGATCAGCGTGTTCTGAGTCAGCGTGCACAGGACGGCAGTGCGATCGTCATCGCGCAAAGACTGTCGCCGACGGGTGCTGTGCTGGACCGGCTGGCGTGGGTGCTTCTGGTCGTCGGCGCCTTCGGCGTCGTGCTCGCGGCGGGTGCGGGCATGGCTGTCGGCAGAACCGGGTTGAGACCCATTGCGCGCCTGACCGCTGCCGCGGAACGGGTTGCGCGGACGGATGATCTGACGCCGATTCCCGTGACCGGCGACGACGAATTGGCCCGGCTGACGACGAGTTTCAACACGATGCTTCGTGCGTTGGCGGAATCGCGTGGGCGGCAGAGCCGATTGGTCGCCGACGCCGGTCACGAGTTGCGTACGCCGCTGACGTCGCTGCGGACCAACATGGAATTGTTGATCGCTGCCGGCCGTCCCGGGGCGCCGGCGATTCCGGACGAGGACATGGCAGAGCTGCGTACGGACGTCGTCGCGCAGATTCAGGAGTTGTCCACGCTCGTCGGTGATCTGGTGGATCTGGCTCGGGAGGACGCACCGGAGACGGTGTTCGAGCGGGTGGATCTGGCCGACGCCGTCGAGCGGAGTCTCGAGCGAGCGAGGCGTCGCCGCAACGAAATCGACTTCGATGCGACGCTGGAGCCGTGGTTCGTCTACGGCGATCAGGCCGGATTGTCACGTGCGGTTCTGAACGTGTTGGACAACGCCGCCAAGTGGAGTCCGGCGGGCGGTGAAGTTCGTGTCGTCATGCGCAGGATCGGCGACGGGTTGATGGAGCTGACCGTCGACGATGCGGGTCCTGGAATTCCCGAGGAGGACCGGGAATTGGTGTTCGAGCGGTTCTATCGCTCGACGGCATCGCGGTCCATGCCGGGTTCCGGACTCGGCTTGGCGATCGTGCGCCAGGTCGTCGTCAAGCACGGTGGAACCATCGGCGTCGAGGTGTCGGAGCGCGGAGGTGCGCTCATTCGGATCGTTCTGCCGGGGGAATCGGCACCGGACCTGGTGGCGGCCGAAGAGGGCGATTCCGACGGCACAGTCATGGGAAACTGATAGGCGCATCTCAGCGCACTCTCAGTACGGACCGGCAATGTAGTCGACAACAGAGCGGGTGACTTCGCACCACGCGAGGTTTCTAGTGAAAGAAGCGACTGCAGATGACCGACGATCGTAACGACTCCGAGCCGAACACGACCCCGCACGATCCTGCCCAGCAGAATCCGACGCGGCAGAATCCGGCTCCGCAGTCCGATCAGCATGCGACACAGCAGTTCCCGACTCAGCAGGGGCAGCCGGGTTCGCACAACCCGTACGCCGCCCCTTCGTACGGCCACAATCCGTACCAGCAGGGCGCGCCCACCCAGAGCTACGGGTACAACCAGACTCATGCAGCTCCGACGCAGCACGACGCTCCGGTGCAGGCTCCGCCCGCTCTGCGCAGGCGACCGGGCCGCGCGACGATCGCAGCGGGTGCAATCGCACTGGTTCTGGTCGGCGGCGGTATCGGCGGGGCAGTGGGTGTCTACGCGGCGGGAGGCGGCAACGGAGCCGGCAACGCCACCAACTCCCTCAACTCGACGGTGACGGCCGCTCAGCCCGCAGCGAACATCCCCGACGGTTCCATTCAGGCCGTCGCGAACAAGGTCCTGCCCAGCGTCGTGCAGATCCAGGTGACCGGCAGTCAGGCCGAGGGCGAGGGTTCCGGGGTGATCCTGTCGTCGGATGGCCTCATTCTGACCAACAATCACGTGGCGACGGGCGCCGGAGCCAACGGCAAGCTCACGGTTGCCTTCAACGACGGTTCGACGGCTCAGGCGACGCTCGTCGGTGCCGATGCGGTCTCGGACATGGCCGTCATCAAGGTCGAGGGTCGCACCGACCTGACGCCGATCGAGCTCGGAACGTCGTCGAACCTCCAGGTCGGTCAGCAGGTCGTGGCCATCGGCTCGCCTCTGGGCCTGGCCGGAACCGTCACGACGGGCATCGTGTCCTCACTCAACCGCCCGGTCTCGACGAGCGGTGAATCCGGCAACCAGAACTCCGTCATCGACGCCATTCAGACCGATGCGGCCATCAACCCCGGTAACTCCGGTGGTGCGCTCGTGAACACCGAGGGCCAGCTGATCGGGATCAACACCGCTATCGCGACCCTTGGCGGTGGCCAGTCGAGCGGATCGCAGAGCGGATCCATCGGCCTCGGCTTCGCGATCCCGGTCGATCAGGCAAAGCGCATTGCCGACGAACTGAGTACGACGGGCAAGGCCACGCAGGCGATGATCGGCGTCCAGGTGCCCTCTCAGAACAACGCGAACGGCGCGACGGTCGTCGAGGTCACCGAAGGCGGTCCTGCGGCTGGAGCGGGCATCCCGACGGGTGCGGTCATCACCAAGGTCGACGATCGGGTGATCACGAGCGGTGACGCACTGATCGCCGCTGTGCGTTCGCACGCGCCGGGAGACTCGGTGAAGATCACCTACACCGAGGGTGGGAGCGAGAAAACCGTGGACGTGACGCTCGGAACGGCAGAGCCTCAGACGGCAGCGGTGCAGGCGCCGTCCGAGTCGCAATCGCCTCTGCAGATCCCCGGCTTCCCCGGTGGTCGATGATGCCGATCGACACCGAACGTCTGGCAACCGTGGCGACGATTTACGCACAGCGTGAATCGGGAGCGGGCTCTACTACTACGGTTATCGGTATGGAACACGAGGCACCTCTGGCCGGGCGGGCGTTGGTCGTGATCGTCGACGATCGGACCGCACACAGCAACGAGAAGGATTCGACGGGTCCGTTGGTAACGGAGCTGCTCACCGAGGCGGGCTTCCTGGTCGACGGGGTGGTCGCGGTGACGTCGGACGAGGTCGACGTTCGGAACGCGCTGAATACTGCGGTGATCGGCGGTGTCGATCTGGTGGTGTCCATCGGCGGGACCGGTGTTTCGCCTCGCGACGTGACTCCCGACGTCACGGCCGAGGTGCTGGATCGCGAGATTCCGGGCATCAGCGAGGCGCTGCGGTCCTCGGGTCTCGCGGCCGGTTCACTCGACGCCGGCCTCTCGCGTGGTCTCGTGGGGGTATCGGGAAGCACCCTGGTGGTCAATCTGGCGTCCTCGCGGGCGGCTATCCGCGACGGTATGGCGACGTTGACTCCGCTGGCCGCTCAGGTCATCACCGAGCTGTCCGGATTGGACGCTTGAGCATCGCCGATGCCTGAGGACGAGAAGCCCGCGACAAACGGGGCAGAGCAGGACAAGACAGAGCCGGACGCTGAGAGCCGGGCCCGTGCGCAACGGGCCCGGCTCGCTCGTGTTTTCGGCGACGTTCTTCCGGAACAGACGGCCGACGATCGGAGTGAGTCGACGTCCAGGACGTCGGCCGACTGGTTCGAACGCGAGCGTCCACCCCACCACTTCTGATGTGATCCACAACACATTTTTAAGTGTGAATCACAGTCCTGTTAGTAGTTCGTTTACGCGCCGTTAGCGTCGGCTCATGTCCGATACGCACTGCTGGACTTCCAATCAGCGTGATTCGAAACCTCGTGCTCGATCGTCGGCCTCGGTGCGAGCGCCGCGTTACCTGAACGTCTTCCCATATCAGCGCGTGTTTACGCCGCAGTGAGGTTTGTAACGGATCGACAACGGTGGCGATGGGTGTGACCGGGGTTACTGTCCGGTATGGTGTGAAAACCGTTCACATGCTTGAAACACATCACGATTCGGGCATGTACGACGGGCAATCGTAGGGATTGTCACGATCCGGCAACTCCTCTAATGTTCCCCTCAGCTTCTGGCAGACCGGGTGCGAGCAATACGCTCCGGACGCGGCTGGCAGAACTGATATACGAACCTGATCCAAGGATCTAGTTCTGCTCGGGGAGTCGCGGCGTCGTTGCTGACGAGGAACCGAGGGTGAAAGCCACAAGCTTCCCGTGCGACTGCGCTGGGACTGAACATGATGAGGAAGTAAATGACGGAGATCCAGAAGCCGCGGCGTAGCCGTGGACTGAAGTCCATGGGCGCTGCAGTTGTTGCCGGCGCTTCGGTTGTCGGCCTGGTGCTCGGTACGGGTACCGCGTCCGCCGCTGTCGACAGCACCAACTCGGTTGTGGATGCCAACGGCAACCTCATCACCGTGACGCTGTCTGACACCTTCATCAACAGCGTCTCGCCGCTGGACGGTAACCCGCTCACCCGCGAGTGGTTCGCCAACGGCGTTGCCGGCTGGGAAGTCACCGGACCTGACGCAGAAGACTTCTCGGGCACGGTAACCGTCGGCTACCAGGTCGGTTACCCGGCCAGCCTCGGTGGCAAGATCACCTTCGGCTACGAGACTCCGAACTTCAGCCTCGGGCTGGGATCGAGCTCGGACACGGCTGCAGACGGTGGTGTCGCGACAGGGACCAGCACTGACGTCTCCACCAATAACCTGCTGCCTTCGCTTGGTTTCTCCGCGGAGATCGCACCCGGACCCGGCATCGTCGATGCAACGGGCGCGTCGGGCAACGTCCAGGGCACCGAAGGCTCGGGGACCGGCCCGTCCGGAACCATCCAGGTCGCAAACGTTCACGGTACCGCTACCGGCATCCTCGGCAACGTCCGCGTTCGTCCGTACGTCGCCGTCACCAGCGACACCGGCGACGTCGCTGTCACCTACGGCAACCCCTGGGTCTTCAACTGATCTCGATCAGTTGAGAACGGCTTCACCTCAGTGTTGACACACTGACATCACGATCGGGCCCGTCCGGAATCATCCGGGCGGGCCCGATCTGTGTTCTGACCCTTCCATCTTCGATAACGTGCGGCAGGTGCCGGTGTGCCTGCTCGGCACGAGAAATGGCTGATATCAAATGCGTTCCACTCTGATCTCTGCGGTCGCACTGACCGCGCTGGTCGCCCTTGCCGGATGTAGTAGTGACAGCAGCGAATCCGCGTCCGGAGCGAATGCCGACGCGTGCACCCAATTCGCAGCCGCACACGACGAGTTGACCGACTTGACTGCGGCCGGTCCCGTCGACGGTGACGCCGAGAAGTGGACGGCGGACAAGGATGCCGCAATCGCCAAGTTCGCACCCCTCGGGGACACTGCCTCCGGTGACGTTCAGACGCAGCTGCAGACGTTGGTGACAGCACTTCCGGCGGACTCACTGGAACTTGCCGAGCCAGGAAGCGAATCCGGTCAGGCGTTCGTGGACAACTCTGCTGCTGTGGCATCCGCGTGTGAAAGCGACGGAACCACGATCACTCTTGCCGAGTTCCCGCTCCAGAAGTTCTGATCGCCTATTTCACTGTGAAAATGGCCCCGGCGAATCGCCGGGGCCATTTGTCTTAGGTTCAAAGATTTCCGAACCGAAAGATTGTTTGGATGAAGAAAAGCACCTGTCCCTACCGATTCGTCGGCAGAAGCAGGCGCTATTTCTCTCGTTTTCAGGACTTGCTGTGCGCCCCACCGCTCGGCTCGTCGGTGTCGCCGATGGCTTCGCCGCTGCCGCCGGTGGTGTCCGCGGGAGTGGAGAGCTTACGGCCGACGTCGGTGCCGCCGGCGAGGATGTCGCGGATCTGGACGAGAACGTCGACGTCGCTCAGCTCCTTCTCGGGCTGGCTGACGAACCGCTTCTTGGCCGTGTTCACAGGCAAGATGAGGACGAAGTAGACGACAGCCGCGATGATCACGAAGTTGATGACTGCGGTCACCACTGCACCGACGTTGATGAAAGTCTCGGCGCTGGAGGTGATTTGGAAGCCCCAGCCGTACTCGTTGGAGCCGCCGATGGCGGAAACGAGGGGGTTGACGATGTTGGTGGTGAATGCGGTGACGATCGCGGTGAACGCTGCGCCGACGACAACCGCGACGGCGAGGTCCACGACGTTTCCTCGGAGCAGGAAGTCCTTGAATCCCTTGAGCATGAGCCCTCCTCATTTTCGATCGGACGTGCGCGTTGTGTACTGAGGCAAGACGTTAGTCGACCGAGAAGCGGATCTGTCGGACGTCGGAAGTGATTGAATGTGCGCGTATGTGAGGGTTACACACAAAAATCATTCGAAGTTGTTAATGACTACGGGCTTTTCATCCCGTATCCTTCCCCAGGAATGAGTCTCGGTGATGTAAGTCGAGGCGGTCGGATTCGGCAGGAGTGGAGCCTGCGAAACGACTCGATGTGTTGCTTCAACGAGGGGAATTATGAACAAGTCTCGTTTCACGGCGCTGCGCCGAATCGGCCGAATCGCGGCGCTCGGTGCAGCCGCATCGATGGCCGTCGGGCTGATGTCCACCGGGGTGGCCAATGCCGAAACCTTCGTGCCCCTCCCCAACGGTGAGAAGGTGGCAGGGCCCTACAAGATCGCCCACTTCGACGAGTCCGCCAAGGTTGCTCCGCAGATCGCCTTCAACGGGCTGAACCGGAACGCATGGGCCACCGGCACTGCGCTGTCGGAGGTCCCCGAGGGTGCAGAAGGCACCCTCAAGACCGGATATCTCGTCGGGTGCCAGTTGGACATGGAAGACCTCAACCTCGGTTTCGACCTCGGTGCAGGCATCGAAGGCGGCAACACCAACATCATCACGCTGTTCCCCAATCTGTTCCAGATCGGTGGCGAGGGCGAGACCACCAACAAGATCGAGGGCGGTCTGTCGTTCGAGGTTCCGCTGAAGGATCGCGAAGTTGCTGCGGTCGAGGTCGCCTCGAAGGACGTCAAGGGCCCCGTCACGGCGATTCAGTACCAGGACGTCGCGATCTCCGTGCAGAACTGCGGTGGATACGCCCAGGCCCGCTCGTACACCACGCTCGAGCTGACCGGCGATTACCGCTACAAGGGCACGCTCTACGGCCAGCCGTTCAGCCTCGGCTGACGCTCGAACGACTTCGCAGAACTTACGAGGGGAACAGACACACGTGAAGAACAACAAGAGCGCAGCCGCACGCATCGCGGCCATCGGCGCAGCAGGAGCCGTCGCACTCGGCTTCTGGTCGGCCGGCGCAGCCAACGCAGACACCTTCGTGCCGCTCGCGGACAACGAGATCTCGAAGACACTCATCGACGGAACCGTCGTGACCATCAAGGGATTCGGCCAGAGCGGCCTGATATCGCCGTCCATGGGTGCTACCCCGACCCAGCGCAACGTGTGGGTCACCGGCAACTACACCGTCGAAACCTCCAACCCCGGTGGCGGTTCCATCGAACCGGGCTTCCTCGTCGGATGCCAGGTGGACTTCGCGGCCGGCATCAGCGGCGGCGTCGAAGGATCGTTCGGCCAGGGCAACACGATCAAGCTCGAGCCGGGTAAACCCCTGAGTTCACTCGAGATCAACCGCACGCAGCCGAACACGTACGACATCGGCGCAGGCGTCAACCTGGACCTCGCTCCCGGTCAGCTCAACGACATCAAACTGGTCGCTGACGAGACAAGCGCCAAGATCGACGGCGTCACCGTTGCCACGGACACGTCCAACAGCTTCGACTTCTCCGGCAACGGCGGCGGCTACACGTACGCCGACGAGACCCTCAGTGTCTCGGGCTGCGCAGGATTCGCTGAGGCGCGGTCCTACGTCAACGTCACCATCGACAACGACGCAGTGACGTCCACCGTGACGCTGTGGGGACAGCCCTTCAGCATCGGCTGATTCGTCGCATTTTCCGCTTCTGGCGGTGACGCATTTCGCGTCACCGCCAGAGGTGTTTTACCCGTCAGTAAGCAAAGTACTTGTGATTTTTAACAGAGTTAGTGCAAGGCGACCTCGCACGATAGGATCCCCGTTATGGGTCGTCACAGAGCAGGGGATGCTGCACCGTCACGTGACTGGATCGACGCTCAGATCGGCAAGCGGCACCGGCTGTCGCGGTTCCACGATCCGAGTATCGCGCTGGATGATCAGTCTGCGCTGCTCTGGCTGTTCCCGACGCGTGCCGACGTGGGGGATTACGCCCACCGGGACGAGGCGTACCGGAACCTCGGAACGTCCGCAGCCCTCAATGTCATGCGAAACGTCTTCGCCGACTTCGACTCCTACGTGCTCCACCTCTCGGACCAGCGCGTCGTGGAGCACCGGCCCATGCGCGCCGACGATACGTTGCACAGTGACGTCTTCATCGAGACGTACGAGGCCTCCGACGGCGCCGACGTGTACGGGGTCCGCGTCGTCTTCACCGATACGATCGGCGCTCTTGTGTTCACCGATCACGCCACGTTCGTCGGCAAGTTGGAGCCGCAGCAGGCTCCGATCCACGACGAAGAAGTGAAGCCTCCCGCGAAGTCCGATCCGGGGCTTGCCGCCAGCAGCTGATCGCCTCACCTCAAGGTGACCGCAAGCGAGCTGGTCAACGACGCGCCGGCAACAGTGGTTGCGTCCTCCGCCGACATGGCGATCAGCACCACACGGTCACTGCCGCGCTGTTGTGGGGTGTCGGCCGATACGAGAACGACTACGGCCTCCCTCGCCAGAATGCGGGGCGACTTGTCGTCGCCACCGTCGCCGACGGTCAGAACGTCGACGACATCTCCGGATCGGAGTAATTCGGTCACGCCGGGATCGCCCAGACGAACCGGAACCACTCGTGCGTCCGCCGACTCGGTGATGGCCTCGGCCAGGCGCGACGACAACAAGCGCACATCTGTCAACGGCTCACCGGCACGGATCGGGCCGGCAAGTGTGCGGGCCGACGCGTCGTCGACATCGGTGATCGCACCGTCCGGCACGGACGACGGTGGGTACTCACGAAGTTCCACGTCGTCGACCGTCAACTGGACTCCTGGCGTCAGATCCCGCGCGGCGACGACCACGACGACATGATCGTCGGCCGCCGCGTCGCGCGCGAACAGAGCTACGGCGCAGGCAGCGAGAACGCCCGCCGCGATGCGGCGGAGCAGAACAGCGTGCATCCAGGTCGGCCGAGCCGACAGGCGATCGAGCAGGGTGGCGTCGAGACGAGAGGACGCAGAGAGTTTCGACGGGTGCCGGCCGGAGGACCGGCGGCGATCACGGGAAGGCGGCATGTCGGTCACGCTAGCGACCGCGGAGTCCTACACCGACGAAAACAGGCCCCGGCTGTGGATGAAGCCGGAGCCTGTGGACAACTGGAAAAACTAGGAGCTGGCAGCAGCCTTCGACGGCGTGCTCGACGTGGTCGTGTTGGAGTTGGAGGATGAGGAATCGCTGGTAGACGACGTCTTGGTCTCCGTCTTGGTCGACGAGTCGCTCTTGGACTCGCCTGCGCTCTCGCTCACCGAGCTGGATCCGCCCCGGCTGTCGGTTCGGTAGAATCCGCTGCCCTTGAACACGATGCCGACAGAGTTGAACAGTTTGCGCAGCTTGCCCGAGCAGGCCGGGCACACCGTCAGGGAGTCGTCACTGAAGGACTGCACGATGTCGAATCGGTTGTCGCATTCGGTGCAGGCGTACGAATATGTGGGCATCGATGATCCTCCGCGCTGGTCCACTCCATCGGTGAAAGAGAGAGCATTGGCACTCTACAGTCATGACTGCCAACGAAGCCATTCGGCCGACTATTCCCCAGTTAGTTCCACCAGGCCTCCGTCCGGTGTCAGCGCGTGCGTCGAGCGACGATCGTGCGGTTCCTCGGGCAACTTCTCCACCAGTTCCCCGTCGCGCACGATCGCGACGATCGGAACGCCTGGTTCGACGAAGTCCAGCGTCCTATCGTAGAAACCGGCACCTCGGCCCAGCCGAACGCCCCGGAAATCGACGGCGAGAGCGGGCACGAACACCAACGAACACCGCGTCACGGACTCCGGGTTCAACACCGGACCGCTCGGTTCGAGCAATCCGTAGGGAGCCGCCCGAAGGCTGCCCCGACCTGTGTATTCTGCCCAGTGCAACGGCCCCGGTTCCCTCGCGACCGGGACCAGAACCTGGGGGGTTCGATGTAGAAGTTCGTCGAGCAGATCGAGTGAGCCCGGTTCACTCCCGACCGGCACGTACGCAGCCACGGCACTCGCTCCCCGCGCCGAATCAGCCGCGGCATGACAGAGTTTCCTGGATTCCTCGGCGTGAACTTCGGCGCTGAGAGCGCGACGAGAATTCAAGACATGACGTCGCCACGCGTCCTTGGACACAGGCGTCGGGAATTCACCATTCGTCATAAGTTTTCAGCTTAAGCACCAACGGGAAACAGCCATCACACGCGGAGCGAATCCGTAGCGAGCATGGATAGGGTAGGCAATATGACAGACGCGTCGACAGGTCCGGTACGGCATTTCAGAACGGCGATCGTTCCCGCCGCAGGAATGGGAACCCGATTCCTTCCTGCCACCAAAACGGTCCCGAAGGAATTGCTGCCCGTCGTCGATACGCCAGGAATCGAGCTGGTCGCCGGCGAGGCTGCCGACTCCGGCGCGCAGCGTCTGGTGATCGTGACATCGCCGGGTAAGGACGGCGTCGTCGCACACTTCGTCGAGGACCTCGTCCTGGAAACGAAGCTCGAAGCCAGCGGCAAGCTCAAGATGCTCGAGAAGGTTCGTGTGGCACCCGCGCTTCTCGACGTCCAGTCGGTCGTGCAGCAGGAGCCGCTCGGACTCGGCCACGCTGTCGCGTGCGCCGAGGAAGTGCTCGACGACGACGAGAGCGCCGTCGCAGTGCTGCTTCCCGACGACCTGGTGCTTCCTCGTGGCGTTCTCGACGTCATGTCGCGCGTCCGCGCCAAGCGCGGCGGCTCGGTGCTGTGCGCATTCGAGGTTCCCGAAGAGAACGTTTCCGCGTACGGCGTCTTCGAGGTCGAGAAGGTTCCCGACGCCGTCAACCCGAACGTGCTCAAGGTCACCGGCATGGTGGAGAAGCCCAACCGAGAAGACGCGCCGTCGCTGTTCGCCGCGGCGGGCCGCTACCTGCTGGACCGCGCGATCTTCGACGCACTCCGACGCATCGAGCCCGGTGCGGGCGGCGAACTTCAGCTGACCGACGCCATCGCCCTCCTCATCGAAGAAGGACACCCGGTCCACGTCGTCGTCCACCGCGGACCCCGACACGACCTCGGAAATCCCGGAGGATACCTCCGCGCTGCGGTTGACTTTGCTCTCGAACGTGATGATTACGGTCCGGCGTTGCGTGAGTGGCTGACCGAGCGTCTGAGTGACGACTGGGCGCCGCAGCTCACGAAGTACGAGTAGGCCCGCGAAGTGTGAAAATCGGAGGAAGGGCCAGATGCGCTCGGTTGAGGATCAGCAGACCCGAGTGACTGCTGCGGCAGTTGCACCGCGGCCTGTTCGGGTCGCGATCTCGGAAGCGCAGGGCCTGCTCTGCGCGGAGGAAGTCGTCACCGAGCGCCCCCTGCCCGGCTTCGACCAGGCGGCCATCGACGGTTACGCCGTCCGCAGCGTCGACGTCGCGCAGGCAGGCACGGACCTCCGCAACGAGGACGACGAGCGGATCGAACTCACCCTGCCCGTCGTGGGTGAGGTGAGCGCAGGGTCGCGTCAACCGATCCGATTGCAGCCACGGCAGGCCGTCCGCGTCGACACCGGCGCGCCGTTGCCGACGCTCGCCGACGCGGTGCTACCGCTCGACCGCACCGACGGCGGGCACGCACGGGTGAAGGTGTATCGCCCGGTGCGTTCGGGTGACTACGTCCGCAAGATCGGCGACGACGTGCAACCCGGCGACGTCGCCGTCCGCTCCGGAACCATCATCGGCGCTGCCCAGGTCGGCCTGCTCGCCGCCGTCGGACGCGACAAGGTGCTGGTCCATCCGCGCCCGAGGCTGTCCGTGATCTCGGTGGGCGGCGAACTCGTCGACACCGACCGGACGCCGGGGCCAGGGCAGGTCTACGACGTCAACTCCTATTCACTGGCCGCCGCGGCCCGAGACGCGGGTGCCGACGTCAACCGCGTCGGCATCGTCAGCACCGACCCGAAGCGACTGCGAGAAGTGGTCGAAGGTCAGCTGATCCGCTCGGAGATCGTCGTCATCGCCGGCGCGGTCGGTGGCGGTGCATCGGACTCGGTACGCGAAGCACTCTCGGACCTGGGCGATCTCGAAGTCGAACGTGTCGCCATGCACCCCGGATCGGTTCAGGGCTTCGGCCAGCTCGGACGGGACGAGGTCCCGACCTTCCTGCTGCCCGCGAACCCCGTCAGCGCGCTGGTGGTCTTCGAGGTGATGGTCCGGCCGCTCATTCGTATTGCGCTCGGACGCAGACAGCCGATGCGCCGCACCGTCACCGCACGCACCGTCGCCCCCATCACGTCCATCGAGGATCGCAAGGGATTCCTGCGCGGCCAGCTGATGCGCGACGAGGAAACCGGTGAATACCTCGTCCAGGCACTCGGGGGAGCGCCGGGAGCGTCGTCTCACCTTCTGGCGACCCTCGCCGAGGCCAACTGTCTGGTCGTCATCGACCCAGACGTCACCGAAATCCGCACCGGCGAAGAGGTCGACGTGTCCTTCCTGGCGCAGAGGGGATAGAGCTCCAGGTGAGTGGAAATGCGTCCTGGGGGACGCATTTCCACTCACCTACGCAGGGCGCCTAATATCGAAAAATGTCACGCACGTGGTCGAGCCACCCTGGGTGGCCGGCAAAGTTGGGTCCTCTGACGGTGTCGGCCGGAACGGTGACGCTCCGCCCGGTGCGGCTGCGTGACGGTGCATCCTGGAGTCGGACGAGGATTGCCGACCGTGCGCACCTCGAGCCGTGGGAGCCCACGGGTGAAGGCGCATGGGTTGCGCGCCACCACATCTCCGCCTGGCCAGGCCTCGTATCCGGTCTGAAGTCGGAGGCCCGCAAGGGCCACATGCTGCCGATGGCGATCGAGCTGAACGGCGATTTCTGCGGTCAGCTCACCGTCGGCAACATCGTCCGAGGGGCGCTCCGATCGGCGTGGATCGGATACTGGGTCGCCAAGGAAGTCAACGGCCACGGCGTCGCGACGGCGGCGTTGGCGCTGGGCCTGGACCACTGCTTCGGCCCCGTCGGCCTGCACCGAGTCGAAGCGACGGTGCGGCCGGAGAACCACGCGAGCCAGGCCGTGCTGCGCAATGTCGGATTCCGCGAAGAGGGCTTGCTGAAGAACTACCTCGACGTCGACGGACGGTGGCGCGACCACGTTCTGGTGGCCATGACGTCCACCGAGGTACAGGGGACCGTCGCGGATCGATTGGTACGGGCAGGCCGAGCTGCCTGGGCGTGAGTAGCGTATCTCCGCCGACGGCTCGAGACTCGTGTGACTAAAGTGACGTGTGTGTAATTCGGGTCGGCGCGTCTCCGCGGTAAGGGCACCTCTTCCGCATAGCCTGATCCCGTCACCGATGTAACCGGATCTGCCTCGGAAGGAGAACGCGCGCGATGCCCAACTCGATCATCTGGATCGGTCTGGTCGCCATCTGGGTGTTCGTTCTGCTCCCGATGATGACGAGCAAGCGTCCTCGGATCATGCAGACATCCGACGTCGCCTTGGCCACCCGCGTACTCCATCGCGGCGGCACCAAGCGGACGGCACGCGGACCGGCAACCGGCCACGCCAGCGACCCGGACTGGCGGCCCGAACACGACGAGCGCGTATCCGCTCCGGCAAGCGTCGTCTTCGGGCGGCGCACCGAGCACACCGACCCATCCGGTCGCGAACACCCGAACACCCAGGCGGAGGACCGTATGGACACTCACGCAGATCCCGACATGGACGACACGGACGTCGCCGACGAGCGGGACTACGTTCCCAACCGCCGGGGGCGCGGCGGATTCGATCCCGAGGCCGACGCCATCGCGCGCGCCGCTCGGTACTCGTTCCGTCAGCGCGCAGTGCTCGGGTTGGTCTTCGCGGCCATCACCACCGGCGCGCTAGCCGTGATCCTCACGCCGATGCTGTGGTGGGCGTGCGGTCTGGCAGTGCTGTCGTTGGTCGGGTACCTCTACTACCTCCGCCGTCAGGTGCAGATCGAGCAGGAAATCCGTCGCCGACGCATGACTCGCATGGGCCGCTCCAGGCTCGGTGTCGAGTCTCGTACGGACGACGAGCTCAAACTGGTACCGCAGCGTCTGAAGCGACCGGGTGCCGTCGTCCTCGAAATCGACGACGAGGACCCGGAATTCGACCACCTGGACCACTACGACGAGCCGTTCCAACAGCAAGGTTCGATGGACGACGACATCCGACGCGCCTCGGGAGCATGACGCCTACGCGCCTTTGATATGGTTGCTCAGCGGTTCGCAAGGATCGCAAGAAGGGGCTGTGGCGCAGTTGGTAGCGCGTCTCGTTCGCATCGAGAAGGTCAGGGGTTCGATTCCCCTCAGCTCCACCAAAGATTCAGATCCACCAGAGATGGTCGTACATACAAGATGAGGCTCGGCCCGGTTGTCCGGGCCGAGCCTCATTTGTTCGGTGCGTCTGGGATCAGTTGGAGGAACCAGCGCCCAGCAGGTCGATGATCGGGATGTCCGATGCGGAGCTTCCCGTGGTGCTGCCGGTGGAGAGAAGGCTGGAGATGAATGCTGCGAGATCCATGCGGTGAGCTCCTTGTACTGAAGGGGTGGTGTTCGCGAACGTCGGCACTCTCACCGACAAGGAGTATTGATACAGGATTCAATTCGGGTACGTCCACGGTTACGGAAGAAATTAATCCATCGCAGTCTGTTTTTGAGAGGTATCACAAGCGGGTGGTCTCGGCGGCGCCATCCGATCGTGATGAATTACTGGTCCATGGGCCGAGTCCGTCGTGATGGCGGGGAGATCGAACCGGTAGGCTTTGGCCGGAAAATGTTTCAATCAGTATCGATGGTCGACGTCTACTGGGGAAGCGTCACCCCGGTCGCGGGCTCGTTCGCCGCGGCCCCGAGGTAGTGGAGTGGTGTATGGCTTTCGAGATCGTCGACCTCGAAGAAACCTGGGTTGCCGGTCTTCCGGTCCGCAGCCCCAAGCGTGCGCTGGGGCGGTTGAACGACCCTGCTCTCGATCAGGCGTGGTCTTCCGTTCTGAAACAGGACATCGGCGGCCCACTTGCCTCCGTCTACACGGATTTCGCTCCGGGCATCGGTTCGTACAACACTCAGATCGTCGGTTACCGGTGTTCGACGCTCGCCGAGGTCACGCGTGGGCATCTGGTCGCGCGTATTCCGGCTGCCAAGTACGCAAAATTCTCGTCCGTCGGTCATTTCCCCGACGTGATGGTCCGGTTGTGGCAGCAGATCGAGCACGCGGAAGAGCAGCACGAGATCACGCGGACGTTCACAGCCGATTACGAGTGTTATCCGCACGCCTACAAGATCGACCTCTATCTGTCGATCGAGCTGTCGGGTGCTCGGGCGTGAGTCATCGAGTGACCGCACGTAGCGCGGAGTTGTTCGGCGGCCTCGTGGCGCCCAGGATCACTCCGGGCGCCGAGGCCAGCACCAGTGAACTGTTCCGATTTCTGCGCGAACGTATTCGCGATCAGCACCTGGAGCCCGTCGACATCAGCACCGTCTACGTCCCGGACGCGGCCGGTGATTACAACGCCGTGGTCGCGACGCCGTTCGATTCTCCGTCGGACGTTCCCGTGGGTGATGTCTTCGTGTCCGTACCCAGTGGGGTGTATGCGGTATTTGTCCCCGATGGGGTAATTCAGGACCCGGTCGAGGACGTGTGGGCCCAGGTCGAAGACGCAACAGCAAATGGCGAGCTATTTCGTGCGTACAAAGAAGACATCGAAGTCGTTACAAAAACCGGCGAAGTGGAACTTTATATTTCGATAGTTATCTGATTCGTCCAAGGCGTCACTTATTCGTCACTCGTGGATCACAATAGTGATACATGTGAGGTTAGTATTGTCCTGCGCAACCGGACTGTCGGGTGGGTCGGCGAATTCGAGAAGACGGGTTCGGAGCATTCCTCGAGCGGTCTCAGCAGGGCGGCGTCGGTGTCATGAGTAGGCAACTGAGCAGGGGTGAGTAGTTCATGGTTAGGCAACTGAGGGCAGAAGCCACGCGTGCAGCCGCATTGCGTGCAGCCGCAGATCTCTTTCTCGAGGTCGGTCACGCAAATGCCACACTGAGTCAGGTGTCGGCGAAGTCCGGAGTGACCAAAGGCGCTCTGTATTTCCATTTCGCGTCCAAGGAAGAGCTCGCGCGCGCCATCGTCGACGAGGGCCATGAGCGCGTATCCACCGCCTGTGCAGGCCTCGTTGATTCGCGATCGCCCGCCCTCGAGTCGGTCATCGGTATCTCCTACTCCGTCCTCGAACTTGCCGCGTCGGATCCGTTGGTCCGTGTGATGTACCGCCTGCAGATGGAGATCGACGGCTCGGAGACGGCTCGCGGCAGCGTGTTCGGCACCTGGGGCAACATCTTCGAGCACCTCTTCGACCGGGCGATCGAGCACGGTGACGTGGCCGATCATCTGGATTCGTCCAACGCTGCGCTTCTCGTGTGCGAGATGCTGGCCGGCGTGTTGATGGTGTCCGAGGCTCAGTCGACGCTGGAAACCGCTCCGTCGCGGATGGAGAAGGTGTGGAACACCGTTCTGCCGTCCCTGGTACCGCCGAACAAGCTCGGGTACTTCCGCGAATTCGCGGCTCGCAGCCTGTCCAGTTTCGTTCCCGCTTCCGAGTTGGTGAACGAGTCCGTCCACGTCTGACTCCTGCTTGCGGAGTCTCGGAACCAGGCGGACACTGTGTGACATGAACCACACAGCATTGACCGAGCATCGAATGTCCGACGCCGAGCTCCGCAAAGCAATCAAGACGCTGCAGAGCAGGGCCGACGACGCCCGCCACCGCGGAGACGAGGACGATGCAACGCGCATCGAGTCGACCGTTGCCGATTACCGTGAGGAAATGTCGAAGCGCCTCTAACCGAATCGTTCGGTTCTGATGCGCGGCGGTAGGTGGCCGTCCTGCACCAGGAGGTCCGCTGCCGCTTCGACGAATCCCGTCGGTCCACACACGAAGCACGACGGCGCGAACTCGGCGGGCCATCCGTCGACGACGAGATCGTCCGACGTGAGTCGGCCGACGCGGCCTCGGTAGCCCTCGGGAGCTTCCCTGGTGAAGCGGTATGCGACGTCGATTCCGCCGGGCATCGCGCGAAGTTCGGAGGCGTACAGGATCTCCGCGGGTGTCCGGACCGAGTAGATGAGGCGAAAGGGGGTCTTGCGTTCGGCCGTCCTGCGCGCGCGGAGCATCGACATCAGAGGAACGACGCCGGAGCCACCTGCGAGGAGCAGCACCGGGGCTGGGTCGGATTCGTTCCAGACGAACCATCCGCCGATCGGGCCGCGCATTTCGACCTGCTCGCCGACCTCGAGGACTCCGGTGAGGTACGGCGACACCTCGCCGTCGTCGACGGTCTGCACGGTGAGCGCGACGGTCGTGCCGTCCGTTGGAGTTGCTATCGAGTAACTACGCTGCGCCGAGTAACCGTCCTTCGCGGTGAGGCGCACGTCGACGTGCTGCCCCGGCATGTGGCCCGGCCAGTCCGGAATGTCGAAGACGAGGGTCTCGGCGGTCGAGGTTTCCCTGATCTTCGCGACGAGTGTTGCAACCAGCCAGTTCAATCTCCCTGATACCTCTGCTCCTGCCACGGATCGCCGTAGTCGTGATATCCGTTGCGTTCCCAGAATCCGGGCTCGTCGCGCATGAGCAAGGTCAGCTTCTCGATCCACTTGGCCGATTTCCAGAAGTACAGGCCCGGAACCAGCAGGCGGGCGGGCCCACCGTGCTCGGGGTGCAACGGCTTTCCGTCGTATTCGTATGCGAGCCAGGCTTTTCCGTTACGCAGTTCACCGAGCGGGAGGTTGGTGGTGTACCCGTCGCGTCCATGAGCCATCACGTGGGTTGCGGTGGTCTCGATTCCGTCCAGCACCGTGTCGAGTGACACCCCGCGCCACCGAGTGTCCAACTTGGACCACTTGGTGACGCAGTGGATGTCCACCGTCGGCTTCTCTGCGGGCAGAGCGCGCATCTCGTTCCACGTCCAACGGTGCTTCTCGCCGCGCTCGGTGACGACCGTGAACTCCCAGCCCTCGGTACGAACGCGAGGTGTCGGCCCGGCGGACAGAACCGGGAAATCGTCGGTTCGGTACTGGCCGGGCGGGATACGGGACGAGTCGCCTCTGTTCTTGCCGACGAATCCCCTCGACACTATTGCCATCGGCCCAGTCTCCTCCGTCGACACCACCAGCGACAACCGGACAGGCGCGTAGGGTGCGAAGGACACATTCTTCGAGTTCGTGGGGGACCAGACACACGATGACCATCAAGGATCTGCGAGGAAAGAAGACGCTCGTCACGGGGGCGGGCAGCGGGATCGGGCGTGCCACGGCCATCGCCGCGTCCAGAGCAGGCGCGAAGCTGTATCTCACCGACATCAACGAAGTGGGATTGAAGGAGACCGTCGCGGCAGTCGGCTCGTCGGTCGAGATGCACGCGGCCTTCGACGTCTCGGACTACGAGGCAGTGACGTCGTTCGCGTCCACGGTGCACCAGTCCGTCGACAGCCTCGACATCGTCATGAACGTCGCAGGAATCTCGGCGTGGGGAACGGTGGAGAACCTCGAGCACCGGCACTGGAAGTCGATGATCGACGTCAACCTCATGGGACCGATCCACGTCATGGAGAACTTTCTTCCCCCGATGGTCAAGGCAGGTCGCGGAGGTCACCTCGTCAACGTCTCGTCTGCGGCGGGCCTCATTCCATTGCCGTGGCACGCCGCCTACAGCGCCAGCAAATACGGTCTGCGCGGTGCGTCGGAAGTCCTGCGCTACGACCTCAAGCGGCACGGCATCGGCGTCAGCCTCGTCGTACCGGGTGGGGTCAAGACCGGCCTGGTGAACACCGTGGAGATCGCAGGCGTCGACCGCGACGATCCGCGCGTGCAGAAGCTGCAGCATCGCTTCGAGAAACGAGCTGTCGAACCCGACGTGGTGGCCGACGCGATCATCACGGGAATCGTCAAGAACCGCTATCTTGTCTACTCGTCCAACGACATCCGCTTCGGATACTGGTGGGCTCGAAAGTTCGCGCTGCCCTACGAGTTCGTGCTGCAGAAGGCCAACGACCAGTTCGGGAAATTGCTGAAGAAGTCATAGGTCGACGTCCAGACGCCGTGCGCCGGGCCCGCTGTCGGCCAACTCGTCGCCCGGATTGGCCAGCGCGCAACTGGAGAGCGACAGGCAGCCGCACCCGATGCAGCCCGTCAGGTCGTCCCGAAGCCTGACGAGTTGCTCGATACGACGGTCCAGGTCGGCATGCCAGTGGCCCGAGAGCTTGGCCCAGTCGCGTTTGGTGGGTGTCCGCTCCTCCGGGAGGTCGGCCAACGCGTCGCGAATGCGTGAGAGCGGAATGCCGACCTTCTGCGAGATGCGAATGAACGCAACGCGCCGCAGAGTGTCGCGGTGGTAGCGCCGTTGGTTCCCCGACGTACGTCGGCTGGTGATGAGGCCCTGCTTCTCGTAGAAGTGCAAGGCCGACACCGCAACTCCGCTGCGCTCGGACAGTTGGCCTGGGCTGAGCTCACGCACTTTCCAATCGGGCATCGGCATACCTCGACATTACTTGCGCTTACAGAACCTCGTGCACCTTGTCGGCCGGCCTCGCGAGCACGGTGCCCTTGTCCGTCACGACGATCGGGCGTTCGATGAGGATCGGGTGTTCGACCATTGCCGCGATCAGACCGTCCTCGGATGCGTCCTTCAGCCCGAGTTCCTTGTACAGCGCTTCCTTTCGACGGATTGCCTGGGCGGCCGTCAGGCCCGCGTCGTCGAGAAGTTTGCGCAGTCCGTCCTTGGTGGGCGGGGTTTCGAGGTATTTCACGACGGTCGGCTCGATCCCCGCCTCCTGGATGGCTTTCAACACGGTGCGCGAGGTGTTGCATCGGGGATTGTGGTAGATGGTCGCAGTCGAAGTCATGGACATAGATAGTGCCACTGTTTGTGGTCCGAGCCGGTCGGGTAGTCGAGTGCAATGACTGATCGACGAGTAGTGATCGCAGGCGGACACGGCAAGATCGCGCAGCACCTGATTCAGGTTCTCACGGCACAGGGCGACCGAGCGGTGGCGTTGATTCGAAACCCGCACCACGTCGACGCTGTGAAGGCGCTGGGCGCACTCCCCGAGGTGGTGGACCTCGAGAATGCATCCGTCGAGGACGTCGCTGCCCTGTTGCACGACGCCGATGCCGTGGTCTTCGCGGCGGGAGCCGGGCCATCCGGTGGCGTAGAGCGCAAGGACACCGTCGACCGCGCGGCGTCGGTGCTGCTGGCCGACTCTGCCGAGAAGGCCGGTGTTGCACGGTTCGTGCAGATCAGCTCGTTCGGAGCGGGTGAGCCGGTTGCGGACGACGCCGAGGACACTTGGAAGGCGTACATCGCGGCCAAGACGGCGGCCGAGGAAGATCTGAAGTCCAGGCAGAAGCTGGACTGGACGATTCTGCGCCCCGGGGGATTGACGGACGACGACCCGTCGGGCCATGTCACGCTGACCGCGCCGCCGCTGGAGCGCGGGACGGTGCCGCGCGCCGATGTCGCGGCCGTCATCGCAGCGTTGATCGACACCCCGGCCGCCGCGGGCAAGACCTTGATGTTGACGTCGGGCGATGTCACCGTGGAGGACGCTGTCTCCGCGGTGTGACCGCGTGAGTGCGTGATAGAAAGTCCTGCATGCGCATCCACGTCGACCCGGCGTCCGGGACCCCGTTGTTCGAGCAGGTGAGGTCGGGGATTCTCGATCTGGTGCGGAGCGGTGAACTGGTCGCGGAGACCAAGATTCCGACGGTGCGTGGTCTGGCCGAGGAGTTGTCGATCGCGCCGCACACCGTCGCGAAGGCGTACAAGGAACTCGAGGCGCAGGGCGTCATCTCCGCCCGTGGGCGTCTGGGGACGTTCATCGCGTCGGGCGGGGATCCGACGGAGGACAACGCGGCGCGCGCAGCGCGGAAGTACGTCACCGAGTTGCGCGCCCTCGGGTTGTCCGACGAGAAGATCCGGGGACATGTCGACACAGCACTAAGTTGACGCTTCAACATAACTGTGTCAGGGTAGTCCGGTTCCCATTGCCGTGCCCGAAGGATCTGACATGAACTCGACCATCTTCCGCGACATTGCAACACTCGTTGCCCGAATCGGCCTGGGCATCGTGTTCATCGCCCACGGGTGGCAGAAACTCAACACCAACGGACTCGACGCGACCAAGGCCGGTTTCGAAGGCATGGGCGTCCCGCTGCCTGCAGCCTCCGCGTACTTCGCAACCTTCGTCGAACTCGTCGGCGGTGTCGCGCTGGTGGTGGGAATCTTCACCCCGATCATCGGCATCCTGCTGTTCCTCGACATGCTCGGTGCATTCCTGTTCGTGCACTACGACCTGGGTGTATTCGTGTCCGAGGGCGGCTACGAGCTCGTCCTGGCGCTCGGCGTCGGCGCCCTGCTGATCGCCGCGACCGGAGCCGGACGCTTCAGCCTCGACGCAGCCACCGGCGGCCGAACCAGCTTCGCGAAAGCGCGCGCCTGACACGTCGCTCGACCCGGAACCCTGGCACCTACTCGGAAATTCGCCACGCCACCACGGTGATAGTGCTTCACTTCACCTATGGCAACGAATACCGAGCGGTCCCAGGGTTCAGTCGTTTCCGGATCGACACCGCACCCACCGCGCACGGATTACCTGGTGTTCGGCACGACGGCAGCGATCACCGCCGCGATTCTGGTGTGGGGCCTGCTCGCTGCCGACTCGCTCGAATCCACGACGACGTCGATCCTGAGCTGGTTGGTGACCAACATCGGGTGGCTGTTCATCATCGCGGCCTCGGGGTTCGTCGTGTTCTCGATCTACCTCGCAGTCAGCAAGTTCGGCAGGATTCCGCTCGGAAAAGACGGCGAGAAGCCGGAATTCAAGACGGTCAGCTGGATCGCCATGATGTTCAGTGCCGGCATGGGGATCGGGTTGATGTTCTTCGGCGTCGCAGAACCCCTGTCTCACTTCGTGTCTCCGCCCCCGGGATCGGACGGCACCGTCGGGGCTGCGATGGCGACGACGATGTTCCACTGGAGTCTGCATCCGTGGTCCATCTACGCGGTGGTCGGACTAGCCGTGGCCTGCGGAACGTATCGACGCGGCCGTAAGCAGCTGATCAGTTCGGCGTTCATCCCGTTGCTGGGGCGCCGCGCGGAGGGCCCCATCGGCAAGGTCATCGACATCCTCGCGATCTTCGCCACCATGTTCGGCACCGCCGCGTCGCTCGGTCTCGGCGCACTCCAGATCGGCTCGGGATTTCAAGTTCTCGGCTGGCTGGGGGAGGCGGGCACCCTGTTGCTCGTCGCGATCGTGGCACTGTTGACGCTCGCCTTCGTCGCCTCGGCAGTCTCGGGCGTCGCGAAAGGCATCCAGTGGTTGTCCAACATCAACATGGTGCTGGCGCTGGTTCTCGCGGTCTTCGTCTTCGTCCTCGGACCGACCGTGTTGATACTCAATCTGATTCCGACGACCATCGGTGACTACGCCAGCCAGCTCGTGCACATGTCGGCTCGGTCCGCAGCGGCAGGCGACGGCGGCGAAACCGCCACCTGGTTGTCGTCGTGGACCATCTTCTACTGGGCATGGTGGGTGTCCTGGACGCCGTTCGTCGGCATGTTCCTCGCACGAATCAGCCGCGGCCGCACCGTCCGCGAGTTCGTCGTCGGCGTGATCCTCGTACCCAGCACGGTGAGCCTGGTCTGGTTCTCCATTTTCGGTGGAGCGGGCATCGCCGAACAACAGAACGGAATCGATCTCGCGGGCCGGGACAGCAGCGAGTCCCAATTGTTCGGCATGCTAGAGAATCTGCCCGTCGCAGGGATTTCGAGTGTCCTGGTCATGGTGCTCGTGGCCATCTTCTTCGTCTCGGGAGCCGACGCCGCATCGATGGTGATGGGCACACTGAGCCAACGCGGTAGTCAGGAACCGAGCAGATGGGTCGTCGTGTTCTGGGGCGTGCTCACCGGCGGCATCGCCGCGCTGATGCTGTGGACCGGCGGCGCCGACGCACTGAACGGGCTCCAGACCATGACCATCATCGCCGCCGCACCGTTCGTGCTCGTGATGATCGGGCTGTGCATCTCGCTCTACCGCGACCTCTCCCACGACCCCCTTGTGAGCAGAACTCGGACTCCGGGTCGCTCCGCGGGCTCCGCTCCAGCCGGCCAGGGCCTACCTTTCCACTCACGTGCGGGGGAGGGGTCTAACGCCAGGAAGGCAACCAGAGCTGCTGCTGCCACAGATCCGGAGTGATGGGCATTCCCGTCAGGATCGGCCACAACCAGATGAAGTTCGCCACGACGAGCGCCACGTAGAGGCACACGAGCATCAGCCCCGTGCCACGTCGCTCCACCGACGCTCGCGCCCGGCCGATGATCTGCCCCAGGATCAGTGCGAATCCCATGACCATGAACGGCGCGAGCGCGACAGCGTAGAAGTAGTACATCTGCCGATCCAGCGTGGCGAACCACGGCAGATACGCTGCGCCGTAGCCGGTCAGCACGACGGCGAATCGCCAATCCCGACGGACCAGCATCATCCACAGGCACCACAGCAGCATCGGAACCGCGAGCCACCACATGGCCGGGGTGCCGATGAGCATGATCGCCTTGACGCACGAGCTCGCCGAGCATCCCTGAACGGTGTCGCCCTCGGCGAAGTAGTACAGCATCGGCCGCAGACCCATCGGCCACGTCCACGGCTTCGACTCCCACGGGTGGACGTTGCCCGCCGAGTTCGTCAGACCCGAGTGGAACGTGAGCACGTTGCCGCTGTAGTACCACAGTGATCGCAGCGCAGCGGGCACGAACGAGAACGGCCCGTCCGTGCCGATCTGGTTGCCGACGGCATGTCGGTTCACGCTGGTCTCGCTGGCGAACCACCCTGCGTAGGTGCACAGGTACACGATCAGCGGAATCACCACCAGCGCGTAGAGCGCGGGTCCGATGTCGCGTACTGCCGTGCCGATCCACGGCCGCTGCACCCCGCTCGCACGCCGCGCTGCGAGATCGAACGCGACCGACAACAGACCGAAGAACACGATGAAATAGATCCCGGACCACTTGGTTCCGCACGCCAAGCCCAGCAGGATTCCCGCGCCGAACCTCCACCAGCGCACCCCCATTCGTGGGCCGTACACGCTGGCGGCGATGCGACCCTCCGCCTGGACCTTCGCCATGCGTCGTCGAACGTCGTCTCGGTCGACGACCAGACACCCCATCGCGGCCGTCACGAAGAACGCCAGGAAGATGTCCAACATCCCGATGCGCGACGAGACGAACGTGACGCCGTCGACGGTCAGCAGAATGCCCGCGATCGCACCGACCAGCGTCGAGCGGGCAAGACGCCGCACGATCCGAATCACGATCAGCACCAGCAGAGTTCCCGCAACCGCCGCGGAGAACCGCCAGCCCCACCCGTTGTAGCCGAAGAGTGCCTCGCCGACGGCGATCAGCTGCTTTCCGACCGGAGGATGAACCACCAATCCGTACCCGGGGTTGTCCTCGATCCCGCCGCCGGTGAACACCTGCCAGCCCTGCGGCGCGTAATGCTTCTCGTCGAACACCGGAGTACCGGCATCGGTGGGGTAGCGCAGCATCGCGAACCGCGTGACGGCCGCGAGCGCCGTGATCACCAGAGTGACGATCCACCCCCGCCGACGATCGGTGTCGCGGTAATAGTCGGCAGCGGGTGTACTCGGCCCCGGACTGACTACGTATCGCTCGCTCGACTCGCGTAGGGCCACACACCGATCGTAGGGGTCGAGTCCCGGTGGAGAAGAATGGGCGCCATGCTGATCCTTGCCGCAACACCGATGGGCGATCTGGGTGACGCGTCCCAGCGACTCCGCGACGCCTTGGCCACGGCCGACGTCGTCGCAGCCGAAGACACCCGCCGGACGAAACAGCTGGCGTCGGGGCTCGGGGTCGCCATCACCGGCAAGATCGTCAGCTTCTACGACCAGGTGGAGACATCCCGGCTTCCCGGGCTGGTCGACGCTGTCCGCGACGGCAAATCGGTCCTGCTCGTCACCGACGCCGGAATGCCGTCGGTCAGTGACCCCGGCTACCGCCTCGTCGCCGCATGCGTCGACGCCGACCTGCCGGTGACGTGCCTACCCGGCCCGTCCGCAGTCACCACCGCCCTCGCACTCTCCGGATTGCCCGTCGAACGCTTCTGCTTCGACGGCTTCCCGCCGCGCAAACAAGGCGGCCGACGCCGATTCTTCGAATCCCTCGCCACCGAATCGCGCGCCTGCGTCTTCTTCGAGGCCCCTCATCGCCTCTCCGACTGCCTCGCCGACGCCGTCGCAGTGCTCGGCCCCGACCGCCGCGCCGCGGTCTGCAGAGAGCTCACCAAGACCTACGAGGAAGTCAAGAGAGGCACCCTCGGCGAACTCGCCGACTGGGCTGCCGACGGAGTACGCGGAGAAATCACCGTCGTCCTCGCCGGAGCCGTCGCCGTGGCGTCGGAACCGGAAGACCTCATCGACGACGTCGAGGAGCTGGTGGCGTCGGGCATGCGGTTGAAGGATGCCTGTGCCCAGTTGGCAGTCGGCGGCGTGTCCAAGCGGGATCTCTACGAGGCGGTCCTGGCTGCGAGAAGCTCAGCCGACGACTTGCTGACGTAGCCCTTCGGTTGCGGCCGCGAGGATAGTCTTGGTGCCCTTCTTGACGAGGAAACCCGGGATCGGGATCTTCGGGTCGACCGTCAGTGAGAACGTCACGTGTGTTCCCTTGTCGGTCGGAGTGAGGGTGTACTCGCCGTGCTGGGACTTCTGCTGCGAACCCTCGACGAGGTCCCAGACGACTTTGTCGTCCGCCCAGGTGTATTCGACGGTCTGCTCGTCGTTGATGCCGAGGATCGATACCGACATCTTCACGTGATGGGGCTTGCCGTCATCGAATCGGTCGATGATCTCGATCTTCTTGTGGACGGGCGACCACGCGGGTAGCCCTTCGACGTCCATGAGTACGTCCAACACCGCTGCCGGCTCGGCCGCGATGTCGACCTCTGTATCTGCTGTGACTGCCATGAGAAGAAAGGTAACTCAGGCGGAGTCGGCAGTGGCCGACATTGGGCTGTGGGCTTTGACGAACGCGCCGAATTTGCGTACCGCGCGGTGCGCTTCGGGCACGAAGTCGGCGGCCTGGAACACGTGTACCTGGTTGTCCCACACCTGAAGTTCGCAGTCGACGCCTGCTGCGGCGAGGCGCTCGGCCATCAGTTCGGCGTCGGCGAGCACCATTTCGGTGGAACCCGCCTGGATCAGAACCGGAGGTAGGCCGACGAGATCCGCGTCGACGGGTGAAACTCGTGGTCCCCGTTCGCCTTCGACGACGATGCGGGCATCCACTCGGTCGGCGAGGACCGTCAGGGCGGGTACGGCCCCGGCAGGGAAGACTGCGCACTTCGATGCGTTGGCGTGTTCGAGCTTGCCGCTGGGGTCCATGTCGGTCAGCGGCGACATGGTCGCGATACCAGCCGGTGTCGGCAGTCCGAGATCGCGCAGCATCAGAGCGACCATGAAGGCGAGGTACCCGCCTGCGGAGTCGCCGGCGATGACGATCTGGTCGGCGCGGTACCCGGATTCCAACAGGAAGCGGAAACCGTCGACGCCGTCCTCCACCGCATGTGCGATGGGGTTGCGCGGCATCATCCGGTAGTCGACCGACAGAACCGGAGCGTCCGCGCTGGCCGAGACACGTGAAGTCAGACGCCGGTGGCTGTTCAGCCCGCAACAGACGAAGGCGCCTCCGTGCAGGTAGAGCACCACGCGGTCGTTGGAAACGCCCTCGGCGCGGATCCATTCCGCCTCGCACTCGGCGAGCGTGACCTTGCTGTGGCGGGTTCCCTTGAGCGGCGGCACCAGCATTCCCGCGTAATCGACGAGGCCCATCGGCCACGGAAGAGCGGACGTCTTGGACCACACCGTGAGGAAGGGGCGAACCGTGAGCTGCAGATACGTCGAAAGAGCGCGCGAGTGAAAGCTGCGACCGTGCATGTCGAGCCTGGTGGGGACGCCTCCGGGCGTCGGCTGGGGCAGAGCGGTGAGCACGGTGGTCATCGTCCTCGCCTCCATTTCGCGTCTTCTTGGAACTCCTGGTAACGGACAATAACCCGTGACCTAGTCTGTCTAAACATGCGGCCGTGTTCGATGTCACACCGTGATCGAAACTAGGCGGAAAGGTGATCGCAGATGGCGCTCATGCCTGTTACCGAGTCCATGTTCTTGATCGCGGAGTCTCGCGAACACCCTATGCACGTCGGCGGATTGCAGTTGTTCGTTCCGCCTGGTGACCCCCACGAATTTGCAGAAGAAATCCACAAACAATTCACAACGGGCGACGTGCACGATCTGTTTCGAAAACGCCCCGGCCGACCGGTGAACGTCATGGGAAGCCTCGCCTGGTCGAGGGAAGACGACATCGATTTCGAATACCACGTGAGGCGCGTGGTACTGCCTGCGCCTGGTCGCATCAGAGAACTCTTCCAATTTCTCTCGCTGCACCACAGTGCACCCCTCGACCGGTACCGGCCGATGTGGGAACTGCACATCATCGAGGGCCTCGCCGACGGCCGGATCGCGCTCTACACCAAGGTTCACCACTCGCTCGTTGACGGCGTGTCCGCGCTCAAGCTGATGTTGAACACCCTCACCACCGACCCCGACGACCGCACCGGCGTCGCCACGTGGGATCCGTCGCTGTTCCGGGAGAAGAAGCGCAAGGAAGCGCCGGGAGCGCTGGAAAGGGTCTCCGGGGGGTTGTCTCTCGGTCGCAAGCTTGCCGGCGACATCGCGGACTTCGTACCTGCCGCAGCACGATTGGGCGTGCGCGCCGTCCGCAACGAAGGTGCGCAACTGCCGCTGCGTGCGCCGCGAACGATGTTCAACGTGCCGATCGGTGGTGCGCGACGCTTCGCGGCCGAAAGCTGGTCGATCAGCCGAATGAACGCGGTCGCAAAGGCATTGGACGTTACCCTGAACGACATTCTGCTCGCCATGTGCTCGGGAGCCCTACGGGGATATCTGATCGATCAGGACGCCTTGCCTGAATCACCCTTGATCGCAATGGTTCCCGTCTCGCTCCGCAAGCCGGGCGAGGACAGCGGACCGGGCAACTCCGTATCCACCATCCTGTGCAATCTCGGTACACACCAACCGGATCCGCTGGACCGGCTCGCCACCATCACCGACTCCACCGTCAAGGGCAAGGACATGATGCGGGAGTTCAACACTCTCGAATCCCTCGCCTTCGGCGCCGTCACCATGCTGCCACTGCTCTTCGGACCGGTACCCGGCTTCGTCAACAACACCCCGCCGCCGTTCAACGTCATCATCTCCAACGTCCCCGGAACGAAGGACGAACTGTACTGGAACGGCGCCAAACTCGACGGAATCTACCCGGCGTCCATCGTCTGCGACGGCATGGCGCTGAACATCACCGTCGCAAGCAACGGCGACTCGCTCAACTTCGGCCTCATCGGCTGCCGTCGCAGCGTCCCACACCTGCAGCGCATGCTCACACACCTGGAGAACTCACTGGAGGAACTGGAGAAGGCGGTCTCGGCGTCTGCGTGAGGGGTGAACCCTCAGACGTCCTTCACCTCGTATTTGGGGAAGACCGGTGACGGTGCGGGCAGAGGCGAACCCGGCACTACGCGGGTGCCGATGTCGGAGAACTGGTTCGCCGGGCCGCCGAGGAGTTCGAGGATGCGAGCCGCCGATCCTGGCATGACCGGCTGCACCAGAATGCCGACGATGCGCAGGACTTCGAGCGTCACGTACAGCACGGTGGCCATACGGTCCGGATCGGTCTTGCGCAGTACCCACGGTTCCTGCTGGGAGAAGTAGCGGTTGGTCTCGCCGAGCACCGACCAGATTGCTTCCAGAGCCGTGTGCAGCGCTTGGACGTCGAATTCGCGTCGGCAGATCTCGAGCAGCGCATCGGCGCGGGCCAGCAAAGCTTCGTCGTCGGTCGTGAACGGCCCCGGCGTCGGGACCTTTCCTTCGAGGTTCTTGGCCACCATCGTCAGCGAGCGCTGCGCGAGGTTGCCGAGCTCGTTGGACAGGTCTGCGTTCATGCGGGTGACGATGGCCTCGGCGCTGTAGCTACCGTCCTGGCCGTAGGAGACCTCGCGCAGCAGGAAGAAGCGCAGCGGGTCCAGGCCGAACTCGTCGACGAGCGCGAACGGGTCGACGACGTTGCCGACCGACTTCGACATCTTCTCGCCCTTGTTGTTCAGGAATCCGTGCACGAACACACGCTTGGGCAGCTCGATGCCCGCGGACATGAGGAACGCCGGCCAGTACACGGTGTGGAAGCGCGTGATGTCCTTGCCGATGATGTGCAGGTCGGCGGGCCAATACTTGGCGAACTTCTCCGACGATGCGTCCGGGTAGCCGACGCCGGTGAGGTAGTTGGTCAGGGCGTCGACCCAGACGTACATGACGTGCTCGGGATCGTTCGGGACCTGCACGCCCCAGTCGAACGTGGTGCGCGAGATGGACAGGTCCTTCAGTCCACCCTTGACGAAGCTGACGATTTCGTTGCGCCGCGTGTTGGGCGCGATGAAGTCGGGGGTGGTGTCGTACAGCTCGAGCAACTGGTCCTGGTACGCCGACAACTTGAAGAAGTACGTCGACTCCTCGGTCCACTCCACCGGCGTGTTCGTCTCGGTGGCCACGCGGGTCCCGTCGTCGGCGACGGTCGTTTCGCCCTCGGTGTAGAACGCCTCGTCCCGTACCGAGTACCAACCGGAGTACGTGTCCAGGTAGATGTCGCCGCGCTCGACCATCTTCGACCAGATCGCCTTGCTGGCCTCGTGGTGATCGGCGTCCGTCGTGCGGATGAATCGGTCGTAGGAGATGCCGAGTGTCTCGTCGAGCTTCTTGAACACGTCGGAGTTGCGCGTCGCGAGGTCGCGGACGTCGATGCCCTCTTTGGTGGCCGTCTGCTGCATCTTCAGGCCGTGCTCGTCCGTGCCGGTCAAGAACATGACGTCGTATCCGTCGAGTCGCTTGAATCGAGCGATCACGTCCGTCGAGATGTACTCGTATGCGTGGCCGATGTGCGGGACACCGTTGGGGTACGCAATGGCGGTCGTGACGTAGAAGGTGGGCCGTGAGGCATCAGCTGGCGCAGTCATGGTGCGCCTACTCTATCGGCGTGAGTAGAGAACGTCCTGCACCACCTTTGCCGGAAGCGCTGTCGCCACTCGTCGACGCGCACACACACCTCGACGCCTGCGGCGCATCCGACGCCGGGAGCGTGGCCGAGATCCTGGATCGGGCCGAGTCCGTCGGCGTCGGGAGAGTCGTGACCGTCGCCGACGACCTCGAGGCCGCGCGCTTCGCCGTCGACGCCGCGAACTGGGACTCTCGGGTCTGGGCGGCCGTCGCGATCCACCCGACGCGGGCGAACGTTCTCGACGACGACGTCAGGGCGGAGATCGAGCGGTTGGCGTCGGATCCTCGGGTCGTGGCCGTCGGCGAGACGGGGCTCGACTACTACTGGCCGGGCAAGCTCGACGGGTGCGCGACCGTCCCCGAGCAGCAGGACGGTTTCCGCTGGCACATCGACCTGGCAAAGCGGCTCGGTAAGCCGTTGATGATCCACAACCGCGAGGCCGACGGCGACCTGCTGTCCGTGTTGACGGACGAGGGCGCGCCGGAGACGGTGATCTTCCATTGCTTCTCCTCGGGTCCGGAGACCGCGCGAGCGTGCATCGACGCCGGCTACGTGCTCAGCCTCTCCGGCACGGTCAGCTTCAAGAACGCCCATGCACTGCGCGAAGCGGCCGTGCTGATTCCGGACGGCCAACTGCTCGTCGAGACCGACGCGCCGTTCCTGACGCCGCATCCCTTCCGCGGTGCACCGAACGAGTCGTACTGCCTTCCGTACACGGTGCGCGCATTGGCGGACATCCGCGGTGCCGATCCGGTCGAGCTCGCGTCGCACGTCACCGCCAACGCCGAGCGGGTGTACGGCCTCTCCTGACGCCTACTTTCGCTCACCTTCCAGTCATCCGCTCGTGTTGCAACCTGTGCGAGTGACTGAAACGTGTGCGGCAGCGGCCCCGGGTGACCGAACGTCACGTTCGCTCCGGACCGGGCGAGCAGAGTTGCGGTAGCTCCATCAATTCGTTACCGTACCGTGATCCAGCCGACGGGCTCTGCCCGAAGAACTCAGGAATTGCTTGTGTCCAGTATTGCTCGCCTGAACTCCTCCAGGTCCACGGTGTTGTACCTGGTGGTCGCTGCGCTGCTGGCCACTCTGATCGTCGGGGGCGCCACCGCGGTCGCACGTCACAAAACGGTGACGATCGACGTCGATGGCGAAATGATCACGCTCAGCACCATGACGGGAGACGTCAACGGTGCTCTGCAGGCCGCAGGCTACGAAACAGGCGACAAGGACCTGGTAGCACCCTCGGGTGACTCGGAATTGTCGGATGGTGAGACGGTCGTCCTCCGTCGCGCTCGAGAGCTGAGTGTGACGGTGGACGGCCAGCCTCAGCAGATCTGGACGACCGCGCTGACCGTCGACGAGGCGTTGCAGCAGATGGATCTGGCCGAGGATGTGCACGTGTCCGCGTCGCGCGGCGAACGTCTTCCGCTGGAGGGCACCGAACTGGACGTGGCGTTGCCCAAGGCAGTGTCCCTGGTCGACGGCGCCGCACCTGCCGCACCGCTGACCCTGGCTGCGCCCACCGTGCGTGAGTTCCTGGAGGAAGCGGGCAAGCCGCTCGAGCAGGCCGACACCGTGACCCCCGCGCCGGACGAGAAGGTCGAGGACGGCACCGAGATCGTCGTCACCCGTGACCGTACCGAGACCAAGACCGAGACCACCGACGTCGAGCCTCCGGAGCAGCGCATCGAGGACCCGACGATGAACATGTCCAGGACCGTCGTCGAGAACCCGGGTTCGCCGGGCGTCTCCGACATCACCTGGGAGATCAACACCGTCAACGGCCAGGAAGTGGGCCGCGAGAAGGTCGACGAGGACATCCAGGTTCCCGCACAGCCCAAGGTCGTGCGTGTCGGAGCGAAGCCGGGAACCGAGGTCCCGCCCGTCGAGAACGGTGCGATCTGGGATGCGCTCGCGCAGTGCGAGGCAACCGGCAACTGGGCCATCAACACCGGCAACGGCTTCTTCGGCGGCGTGCAGTTCGATCAGAACACCTGGGAACGTCAGGGCGGACTGAAGTACGCCCCCCGCGCGGACCTGGCCACCCGCGAGGAACAGATCGCCATCGCGTCCGTCACGCAGAAGTCCCAGGGTTGGGGCGCCTGGCCCGCGTGCACCTCGCGACTCGGCTATCGGTGACGAACCATCGAGTGACGGGTGCGTAGAGTTTTCACAGTGTCCGAACATGTGAGAGAACCCGCGGCGCTGCTCGGACCCGCGGAAGTACGGTCTCTCGCCGCAGAACTGGATGTCCGTCCCACCAAGCAACTCGGACAGAACTTCGTCCACGACGCCAACACCGTCCGTCGCATCGTCGCCTCGGCGGGTGTCGGGGGAGCGGACACCGTGCTCGAGGTCGGCCCCGGACTCGGCTCGCTGACGCTGGCGCTTCTCGATGTCGCCGACGCTGTGATCGCGGTCGAGATCGATCCCAAGCTCGCTGCACGGTTGCCGCAGACGGCGGCTGAACGAGCGCCGTCACACGCCGACCAGTTGACCGTCGTCGAGTTCGACGCGCTTCGGGTCACTGCTGCGGACATTCCCGGTGACCCGTCCGCTCTGGTCGCGAACCTGCCGTACAACGTGGCGGTTCCGGTTCTGCTGCACCTGTTCTCGCAGTTACCGACGCTGCGCACCGCATTGGTCATGGTGCAGGCCGAGGTTGCGGACAGGCTCGCGGCGGACCCGGGTAGCAAGATCTACGGAATCCCGAGCGTCAAGGCCAACTTCTTCGGCACCGTCAAACGTGCAGGCTCAGTCGGGCGTTCGGTGTTCTGGCCGGTGCCGAAGGTCGAATCAGGACTGGTTCGTATCGATCGGTACGCCGAGCCTCCGTGGCCGATGGACGACGAGCACCGCCGTCGTGTCTTCGCCGTCGTCGACGCAGCATTCGCGCAGCGCCGAAAGACGTTGAGAGCAGCGCTTGCCGGATGGGCGGGTTCGCCGGTAGAAGCCGAGCGGCGTCTGCGTGAAGCCGACATCGACCCCAGTGCCCGCGGGGAAACCATCGACGCCGCGGCATTCGTGCGGTTGGCGGGCACTCGAGCCTGAGGGTTCACCCCTCATCGCTCGACTGTCGAGCGCACACTCGCCAGATACCGTTCGCTGAGAAGGCGGTGTCGCTGAGCCACTTTCAGGCACTCGTCGCGCAGTTCGGGCGGGTCGAGGACGGTGAACGGCGTGTCGAAGGCCGAGAGCCATCGTGCGATGGAGGCGAGTGAGTCACCGGACAGGATGAGGGTGCACGCGTCCTCGGAGCCGGATTCGAGGGTGCCCCACTGCTCGTCGACCATCGGTGCGATCGTTTCGATGGATGCCGCCAGTTCGATGCGTGCCTGCACTCGGGTGAAGGTGCGGTCGATTCCGGCGGCGACGAATGCCGCGGCACCGCCGTCGGGAAGTGGTCGCGGGGTGAATCGCGGGCCGGTGGGGATCTTGGGTTCCAGCCTGTCCACGCGGAAGGAACGCCAGTCCTCGCGCAGCAGGTCCCACCCGAGCAGATACCAGCGTGCCCCCGAACGCACGAGGCTGTAGGGCTCGACTTCGCGGCGGGCTTCCGTGCCGTCGTGGCGGCGGTAGTCGAACCTGAGGCGTTCGTGGTTGTGACAGACCCCGGCGACGGTCGACAGCACCGTGGCGTCGACCGCAGACACCGCCGTGCGTTCGACGACGTCGATCCGCAATGCGTCGAGGCGGTGCTGGATGCGCGACGGCATCACCTGGCGCAACTTGGTCAGCGCGCGCAGCGACGCCTCCCCGATGCCCGCTACGGAGCCTCCTGCTGCGGATTGGAGGCCGAAGGCGACGGCGAGAGCTTCGTCGTCATCGAGGAGCAGCGGTGGCATCTCGGCACCCGCACCGAGTTGGTATCCGCCGCCCACCCCGGCCGTCGCGTTCACGGGGTACCCGATCTCGCGGAGTTTGTCGACATCGCGGCGGACGGTGCGCGGCGTGACGTTCAGCCTGTCGGCCAGGTCGGCTCCGGCCCAATCACGACGTGTCTGAAGCAGTGACAGCAGCTTGAGCAGTCGTGCAGATGTTTCCCGCATGGGTTCGATGATGGCAGGTATTGCGGACGGATGCTGTCCTCGAACCGATGCTCGATTAGTCTTGAACACCGTGCTCTCAGTTGTCCACAGTCCCGTTGTCGTTCGGGCTCCGTCCAAGGTCAACCTGCATCTGTCCGTGGGTGACCTCCGCGAGGACGGCTACCACGAACTGACGACCGTCTTTCAGGCGCTCTCGCTGTCCGACGAGGTCTCGGTGGTGCCGTCGCAGGGGCTGAAGGTGATCGTCAAGGGCGCCGACGCGAAGAGTGTGCCGACGGACGAGCGGAACCTCGTGTGGAAGGCCGCTGTGCTTCTGGCGGACAAGGTGGGGCGTGAACCTCTCGTCGAGATCACGATCGACAAGGGAATCCCCGTCGCGGGCGGCATGGCCGGTGGTAGTTCCGATGCCGCGGCGACCCTCGTCGCACTCGATTCGCTGTGGAAGCTGGACCTCTCGCGCAGCGAACTCAGTGATCTCGCCGCTCAGCTCGGCAGTGATGTCCCGTTCGTTCTGCACGGCGGAACGGCGGTAGGTACGGGCCGCGGCGAGAAGCTGCTTCCGGTGTTGTCACGCAACAGTTTCCACTGGGTGCTGGCGCTGGCCAAGGGCGGATTGCAGACTCCTGCCGTCTTCGCCGAACTGGACGAGCTGAGGGCGAAAGGCGATCCGCCCCGATTGGGCGATCCGGACGCCCTGATGCAGGCCCTGGTGAGCGGCGACGCCCACGCTCTCGCTCCACTTCTGGGCAACGACCTCCAAGCCGCGGCGGTGTCGCTCCTCCCGCAGCTGCGTCGTACGTTGCGAGCAGGCCTGACCGCAGGTGCTCTGGCCGGGATCGTGTCCGGATCCGGCCCGACCTGCGCATTTCTCTGTGCCGATTCCGATACCGCGGTGTCGGTCGGCGCCGAACTCTCCGGTGCAGGCGTCTGCCGTACCGTGCGTGTCGCGAGCGGACCCGTTCCCGGCGCTCGTGTAGTCACTAGTGAATCGATTGGTTTCCCCTGATGGTCAATCTCGTCAATCTCGAAAACGTCTCCAAGTCCTTCGGTGTCAAACCGCTGCTCGACGGCGTCTCGCTCGGTGTGCAGGAGGGCCAGCGCATCGGCATGGTCGGCCTCAACGGAGGCGGCAAGACAACCACTCTCGAAGTGCTCGCAGGTCTCGAACCACCGGATTCCGGGCGCGTCAGCCGCGTCGGCGGGCTGCGGATGGCCGTCGTGACGCAGCGCGGGGTTCTGCCGCCGGGATCGACCGTCGGACAGGTCGTTCTGGATCCGCTCGGCATGGCCGAGCACGAGTGGGCCGGTGATTCGCGGGTCCGCAACATCCTGACCGGCATCGGTATCGCGGACCTCGGTCCTGCGGGCAGCTCGGGTCTCGACGCCACCATCGACAACCTGTCCGGCGGCGAGCGTCGCCGTGTCGCGTTGGCGGCAGCCCTGGTTCAGGATCTGGATCTGCTGGTGCTGGACGAGCCGACCAACCACCTCGACGTCGAGGGTGTGCAATGGCTTGCGGCTCATCTGGTGTCGCGGCGCAGTGCGCTCGTCGTCGTGACACACGATCGGTGGTTCCTCGACACCGTCGCCAACCAGACGTGGGAAGTAGTCGGCGGCAAGGTCGAGACGTACGAGGGTGGGTACAACGACTGGATCTTCGCGCGCGCCGAACGTGCCCGCCAGGCCGATGCGTCGGAAGAGCGTCGTCGAAACCTCGCACGTAAGGAGCTCGCCTGGCTGCGGCGCGGTGCTCCGGCTCGAACGTCCAAGCCCAAGTACAGGATCGAAGCCGCCGAGGCCCTCATCGCCGACGTGCCTGCGCCTCGAGATTCCGTGGCATTGGCGTCGTTCGCAAAGCGCAGGCTCGGACGGGTCGTCATCGAACTCGAGGACGCCCGCCTCGAAACTCCCGACGGCCGTGAGCTGGTGAAGGACTTCACGTGGCGTCTGGCGCCGGGTGAACGCGTCGGACTCGTCGGCGTCAACGGTTCCGGCAAGACGACGCTGCTGCGTACCCTCGCGGGCGAGCTGGAACCGGCGACCGGCAAGAGGATTCAAGGTCAGACCGTGGAGATCGGTTGGCTGAGACAGGAATTGGACGATCTGCCGAAGAACCTGCGTGTTCTCGACGCCGTCAAGGAAGTCGCGGAGCGAATCACCCTCGGTGACAAGGAGATCTCCGCCGGTCAATTGGCCGAACGATTGGGGTTCACGCCTGCGCGGCAACGCACGCCCGTCGGCGACCTGTCCGGCGGCGAGCGTCGCAGGCTTCAGCTGACGCGTGTGCTCATGGCCGAGCCGAACGTGCTGCTGCTGGACGAGCCGACCAACGACCTGGACATCGATACGCTGCAGCAGCTGGAGGACCTGCTCGACGGTTGGGCCGGAACTCTCGTCGTGATCAGCCACGATCGTTACCTGATCGAACGTATCTGTGATTCGACGTGGGCTCTGTTCGGTGACGGCAAGCTCACCAACCTGCCCGGAGGGATCGAGGAGTACCTGCGGCGTCGTGCGGTTCTCGCGGCCGAGGCGACGCCGGATTCCCTGACGACCGGGGGGACGGCGAAGAAGGCGGTGCGCGACGCCGCGTCCGAGCGGGCAGCGCGTAAGGAACTGAGCAAGCTCGAGAAGCTGGTGGTCCGGTTGTCGGATCGCGAGATCGCGCTGCACGCGGAACTCGCGGAAGCGGCCACGGATCCGGGCAAGCTCGTGGAACTCGACGCTGAGTTGAAGAAGGTTCTGGCGGACAAGGACGTCGCCGAGGAACGCTGGATGGAACTGGCTGCCGAGCTCGACTGACCTACGTGAGTGGCAATGTGGTGCCTATGGTCACTCCGCGGGCTCCGCTCCTGCCCCTGCCCTACATTTCCGCTCACATAGGGTGGGGTGCATGAACCCGACGCTGGTGCTCATGGACCCCGATCGAGTCCGGCAATGGCTCGCGGGTACCAGGGAACGGTACGTGGCCGAACGCGTCGCGACGGGAGAGACGCAGGCCGAGGCGGAAGCCAATGCGGAGATTTCCTACCGGCTCACGTTCCCCGGTGGAGTGCCCACGCCGACCCAGCGCATCTTCGACGTGTTCGACGACGACGTACGCGTCGGCTACCTGTGGATCGCTCCGCGAAACGACGCGGAACCGCTGCACTGGTGGGTGTGGGACATCGAGATCGACGAGGAGTTCCGCGGTCGGGGGCTCGGCCGGGCGACGATGCGGCTGGCAGAGGATTCCGCTCGGTCGGAGGGAGCTGTGTCGTTGGGGCTCAACGTCTTCGGTGGCAACGCCGTCGCTCGGCAGTTGTACACCTCGTTGGACTATCGGGAAACGTCGATTCAGATGAGGAAAGACCTATGACATCCGTCGTGCGTACCGCTCTCGGTAGCGAGTTCGAGAAGCTCCATCCGAAGGTGCAGTGGAGGTTCGGTCTCGCATCCGGAGACCACCGATGCCAGCTCGGCGTGGGTGTCATGGAAGAAATGCGGCACTCGACGTTGATTCCGCCGCCGGTGCTGTGGCTCGGCGGAAAACGTGGGCTGTTTCCCGGTGGGCGGGGGACGGACGTGCCGTTCACGATCGAAAACTATGCGTACGTCGACGCTGTCGGCCGCGAGACCATGGCGTTCATTCGTCGGTTCGCGTTCGCCGGATCACCTCAGGGGATGAACTCGGTGATGGTGACGCCCGCTCGCACGCCCGGCGCGGACTTCGCGCTGGACTACCTCGGCTTCTCCTCGGACATGATCGTCCAGACGACGTGCTCGGTCGACTCCGCCGGCGGCCTCGTCCTGGAGAGCGGTGCACCGCGGGTACTGGGAATCAGGATTCCGCAGCTGGCGTCGGCTCTGACCTCCGCGCGGGAGTGGTGGGACGAAGACGAACAGAAGCACCGGGTGCAGATCGACGTCACGAGCCCGCTGCTGGGCACGCTGTTCCACTATCACGGCTGGTTCACCGCAGAACAACACGAGTGCGCTCCGGCCGACATTCCGGCCGGAGCACACCCGTCGAAGCTGGTGGAACGGGAGTGACCTAGCGGGTCAGCGGTAACCCTTGGCCGGGTTCAGCAGGTCGAGAACGATGGTCTGGCCGTTGGATCGAACGTGAATCTCGGGGTTCTGCAGACCGCCGGACACCAGGTACTCGCCGAGGAGCTGCAGCAGCTCGTCCGGGCCGACGGACGTGTCCGGGGTGCGGATGTCGCCGGTGCGGCTACCGAGCTCGTTCTGAGTGAGGCGGCCCGCGATGCGCACGGACGCGACGCCCATGGCGGTGCGGCGGTCAGGGGCTCCGCCGCGGCCGGCGGCCGTGGACGTCGAGCCCGACGAGTGGGTGGAACGGCCATTGGTAGGCAGGCCGTGCTCGGAGATCTGATCGCTAGTAGTCACTTCAACCTCGTTCGAATCCTTGGAGGGCTGCTTCGGCGTTGTGCTGTCGGCTTCTTGCTTCGTCTCGGCCTTCGATGCGGAGTTCTCGGTCGACTTCGCCGCTGCTGGGTCCGCAGCCGCACTGTCGGTCGCCGCGTCCGAGGGGGAGTTCGACTTGGACGCCGAGACGCCGCTGGCCAGCTTGGGAGTAGGCGTGCTCAACCGGTGAGCCGGCGCCTGGCCGATCTTGATTCCCGCCAGCGGATAGCTGGATCCCTGCGTCATAGCGAGCCCTGCGTCATATCCAACCCCACATCAGAAGCGTGAAAACCTACTCGAAGTCCGTTCGGACCACCGAAGAATAACACTTCACCCGTTTAAGCGGAGATTTTCGAAGTACCGTTCGCCTTCTGAATGCGCAGCCACACCACGAAACCCCAGGCCACAAAGGCTGCGTACACAAGATACAGAAATGCGGACGGGTAGAAACCGGCACGGAACAGCAGCGGCACACCCACCACGTCGACGCCGATCCAGATCAGCCAGAATTCGGTGATTCCCCGTGCCATGCCGAACGTCGCGAGCAAGGATCCGGTGAAGATCCACGCGTCGGCCCATTTGCCGTAGGACCCGAGGTACCCGAACAGCTGGGCGAAGGCAGCGGTGCCGACGACCATCACCGCGATCATCGCGATGCGTTCCGTCGTCGACGCCCACCGCGGCAACACCGCCGTCTTGCGGGCCCGCGAGGTGCGCAGCCACTGCGACCAGCCGTAGACGCTGACCGCGATGAACAGCAACTGGCGCCCGGCTTGCCCGTACAGATCCAATGCCTGCGGCGTGTGAAAGGCGCCGCCGAGGAACACGGTGAACAGCAAGGCGTTGCCGATGATCCCCACCGGCCAGGCCCACACCACTCGCCGCATTCCCCCGATCGCCGACGCCAGGCCGAAGCCGTTGCCGACGATCTCGCGCCACAGGATGGGGTGTCCCGCGATGGAGACCTGCGCGTCGAGCAGCCCGAGGAGCACTATTCGCCCGCGGCGACGAGAGGCTCCAGCGTCAGTTCGGGCATTTCCTTCTCGAGGTACTGCAGACGCCACTTGTCGCTGACGAGTGCCAGCAACGCGCCGTCGGTGCGAGTGAAGACCTCGACGCCACGCTGGCGGCCGAGTTCGACGGCGGATTCGGTGTCGGTGCGGCGTGCGACGGAGTAGCCGAGCGGTTCGAGCCGGGCGTCGACGCCGAACTCGGACTTCATGCGGGCGGTGACCACCTCGAACTGCATCGGCCCGACGGCGGCGAGGACAGGGGAGGCGTCGCCGCGAATATCGTTGCGCAACACCTGAACCACGCCTTCGGAGTCCATCTGTTCCACGGCGCGACGGAACTTCTTGTACTTGTCCGCGCTGTCGACCCGCAGGGCAGCGAAGTGTTCGGGCGCGAAGGACGGGATGGGTGGAAACTCCACCTTCTTGTCGGTGAACAGGGTGTGACCCGGTGCCAGCGCGGTGGCGTTGACCAAGCCGACGACGTCGCCGGGGTAGGCGTTCTCCACGGTGGTGCGTTCGCGGCCGAACACCGTCAGTGCGTACTTCGTCGTGAACGGTTTGCCGGTCTGTGCGTGGGTGACCACCATGCCGCGCTCGAACACGCCGGACACGACGCGCATGAACGCCAGCCGGTCGCGGTGCGCGGTGTCCATTCCGGCCTGGACCTTGAAGACGACGGCACTGAAGGGATCGGTGACGTCTCGGACACCGCCCTTGACGTCGTCGCGCGGGCCGGGTGCGGGCGCGAGGGCGACCAGTGTGTCGAGGATCTGGCGGACACCGAAGTTCAGCATCGCGGAACCGAAGATGACCGGCGACGTCTGCCCCGCCAGGAACAGCTCCTGGTCGTGCGCTTGCCCGCTCGAGACCAGCAACTCGCTCTCCTCGAGAGCCGTCTCCCATTCGTCACCCTCGCGGGCGGCCGCGGCGTCGGCGTCGAGCAATTCCTCGGGGGCGATGGTCGCGCCGCCCGCGGTTCGGGTGAACCGGATGTAGTTGCCTGCGCGGACGTCGAGCAGACCGCGGAAGTCGCCCGCGATGCCGACCGGCCAGTACAGGGGCGTCGGCGTCAGGCCGATCCGCTGCTCGATCTCGTCGAGAAGTTCCAACGGCGACTGGCCGGGGCGGTCCCACTTGTTGATGACGGTGATGACCGGGATACCGAACTGTCGGCACACCTGGAAGAGCTTGAGGGTCTGCGGTTCGAGGCCTTTGGCGGCGTCGATGAGCATGACCGCGGCGTCGACGGCCGTCAGGACGCGGTAGGTGTCCTCGGAGAAGTCGGCGTGACCAGGGGTGTCCACGAGGTTGATGACGTTGGTGTCGTCGACGGCGGCGTCGACCTGGTAGTTGAACTGCAAGGCCGTCGAACTGACCGAGATGCCTCGCGCCTTCTCCATCTCCATCCAGTCGGAGACGGTGGAGCGCCTGCCTGCCTTGCCGTGGATCGCGCCTGCCTCGGAAATGACACGAGCGTGCAGCGCCAGAGCCTCGGTGAGCGTCGACTTACCGGCGTCGGGATGGGAGATGACGGCGAACGTCCGGCGCCTGGACACCTCGGCGGGAAGTTCCTTGTGAGCGTTCTTGGGGGCCGACTCGGTGGGCGCAGTGTTGGTCTCGACCGAATCCGGCGTACTCAAGCGAACCTCTTCTATTCACGGGGGCGGTGTTGCCGGTACCAGGGTACTCGTGGTCGTTCGTACGTTTTCTCGGGTAACGGCTCCGCGGGCCTGCGAATTTCAATAGCGTGGGTACAGGTCGGACCGTCGGCACAGGAGATGAGTTTTGAGCAGATTCACCGAGGAGATGTTCTCGACGGCGCGCACGAGCGAGCGGGGGCTCGTCACCGGTGAGCCGGATCAGGCGCTGAGGCAGTCCTGGGGCGAGATTCACCAGGTGGCGCGATCGATGGCGGGCGCACTCGCCGACGCAGGCATCGAACGCGGCGACGCCATCGGTGTCCTCGCCGGCCAACCGGTCGACATCGCGCCTGCGTGTCAGGCGACGTGGATGCGAGGCGGATCGGTGACGATGCTGCACCAGCCGACACCGCGTACCGACCTCGGGGTGTGGGGCACCGACACCGAGACGGTCGTGAAGATGATCGACGCGAAGGCTGTCATCCTGGGCGCCCCGTTCGACATCGCGGCGCCCATCCTCGAAGAGCGCGGCATCACCGTGCTGAAGATCGACGACATGCGGGCGGGCCGGGACTGCGATCCCGTCGACACCGACGAGTCGGACATCGCACTGCAGCAGTTGACGTCCGGATCCACCGGTTCACCGAAGGCCGTGCGCATCACGCACGAGAACTTCTACGTCAACGCGTACGCCATGATCGACCGCATCAAGTTCGACGTCGACTCCGACGTGATGGTCAGCTGGCTGCCTCTGTTCCACGACATGGGCATGGTCGGGTTCCTGACGGTGCCGATGCAGGTGGGTGCCGAGGTCGTCAGCATCACGCCGCTGGATTTCCTCCGGTCACCGCTCCTGTGGGCCAAGCTGATCCACAAGTACGGCGGAACCGTCACCGCAGCACCCAATTTCGCGTACTCGCTGCTCGCGCGGAGACTGTCGCAAGCCGAGGACGATCTCGATCTCGACCTGAGTTCGCTCCGCTACGCGTGGAACGGCGCCGAGCCCGTGGACCCGGACACGATGGCGACGCTGGCCGAGGCCGGGGCGCCGTACAACCTCGATCCCCTCGCACTCGCGCCCGTGTACGGCATGGCCGAAACCACACTCGCCGTGTCCATCCCCGACCCGGGCCAAGGACAAGTCCTCGACGTCGTCGACGCCGATCTGCTCGAGGCGATGGGCCGAGCCGTCCCGTCGACCAAGGGCAATCTGCGACGCCTCGCGACACTCGGCAAGATGGTGCCGAATCTCGAAGGCCGAGTCGTCGACAAAGAAGGCCAGGTCCTCACCCCGCGCGGCGTCGGCATCATCGAAGTGCGCGGCAAAGCCGTCACACCGGGGTACATCACCGTCGACGGACCCGTCGCCACACAGGACGAGGACGGGTGGCTCGACACCGGCGATGTCGGCTACTTCACCGAAGAAGGACTGGTCGTCGTCTGCGGCCGCGTCAAGGACGTCATCATCATGGGCGGTCGCAACATCTACCCGACCGACATCGAACGTGCAGCAGGCTCGGTACGCGGGGTGCGACCGGGTAACGCCGTCGCGATCAGGCTCGACGCGGGCGACAAGCGGGAGAGCTTCGCCGTTGCCGTGGAGACCAACGACTTCCAGAATCCCGACGAGGTGAAGCGAATCGAACACGACGTCGTTCACGCCGTGCACTCGGAAGTAGGAGTACGGCCCAGAACCGTTGCCGTCCTGGGTCCCGGATCGATTCCCAAGACGTCCTCCGGCAAACTCCGTCGATCCAACTCGGCGGGTTTGCTGGGCTGAGTGGGACCGAGTCAGCACCCTTTTTGCAGACTTCGCACGCCTTCCAGTGCGAGAGCACGCGTGCCAGCTCGGCAAAAACGGTGCCAGCTACCTCGGATGAACCTGGTTCTGCGCTGCTTCGAGGCCGACGCGCAGGAGTAGTTCGGCGGCGTCGGCGGCTTCTTCCACGATGACGCCGAGGTCCTTGCGTTCGGCCGAGGAGAAGGGTTTGAGGACGTACGAGGCCGGGTCCATTCGGCCGGGAGGACGCCCGACGCCGACGCGCACACGCGGGTAGTCCTTGGTGCTCAGGTGCTGAGAGATGGAGCGAAGCCCGTTGTGGCCGCCTTCGCCGCCGCCGAGTTTGAGGCGGATGGCACCGAAGTCGATGTCGAGTTCGTCGTGGACTACGACGATGTTCGACGGCGAGGTGGAGAAGAATCGTGCCAGGCCCGCGACGGGTTGCCCGGACAGGTTCATGAAGGTGCGGGGTTTGGCGACGATCACCGAGCGGTCCGCAAGGCGTGCTTGGACGATGTCGGAGTTCGACTTCTTGTGCGAGGAGAACTTCGCACCGATCCGGGCTGCGAGCGCGTCGGCGACCATGAATCCGACGTTGTGGCGGGTCGTTTCGTACTGTGCGCCGGGGTTACCCAGGCCGACGATCAGGGCCGTATCTGCAGTCACGGTTGATCATGCTCCCATCGAGAAGGGTGAAACGAGAACGCGCCGCTCCCGACGAGGGGAGCGGCGCGTGTCGTGATGCGGGGCTGAGATCAGCTTTCGTCGGAGCTTTCCTCGGATGCCTCTTCTTCGTCGACGACGTCGCCGGTCGGAGCTTCTTCGCCCTCGGCTTCGAGGTCTTCCTCGGTCGGGGCCTCGACGACGTTGACGAGCAGAAGCTCGGGGTCGGAGATCAGGGTGACGCCGGCCGGAAGGGTCAGGCCGCCTGCGAGGATCTGGGTGCCTGCCTCGACGCCCTCGACCGAGACCTCGACGGACTCGGGGATGGACAGTGCGTCGGCCTCGATCTCGACGACGGTCGAGTCGGTGGTGACCAAGGTGCCGGGGGCTGCGTCACCCTCGACGACGACGTTGATCTCGACGGTGACGCGCTCGCCCTTGCGCAGGACGAGGAGGTCGGCGTGCTCGATGCTGCGCTTGATCGGGTGAACGACGACGGACTTGGTCAGGGCGACCTGCTCCTTGCCGTCGATGTCGAGGGTCAGAACAGCGTTGGTGCCGTCCTTACGCAGGACTGCGGCGAATGCGCGGGTGTCGAGGGCGAGGTGCTGCGGGTCGGTGCCGTGTCCGTACAGAACAGCGGGGACCAGGCCGTCGCGGCGTGCGCGGCGTGCAGCGCCCTTGCCGAACTCGGTGCGTACAGCAGCCTTGAGGTTGTTTACTTCGTTCGACATCAGAGAACAGCTCCTTGAGATCACGGTGTGGGCAAGTGCTTCGTCGGGGCAGACACGAACGAGCACGGCCGAGGAGCCGAGCCGCGTCGATCACGGTAGTTCCTGTGCGGAGCTACCCTCGCCGAGACAACCCCGGAGACTCTACACGACCCCCTCACGTGAGTGGAAACGTAGACCTGGGGGAAGGAGCGGAGCCTGCGGAGCGACCGGACTGCAAGGTTCCACTCACGATTCCATTCACAAGGGTGGAGGCGATGGATCGGGCGACGTCGACGGCGTCGGCGCGAGCTCCCGCGGTGCTCATCACGACGGCGCCTTCGTGGATCAGGGACAGTTTGAGGCCGAGCTCGTCGGGTGCAGGCAGGCCTGCGTCCTCGGCGAGCTGGACGAACAGTGCTCGCGTCCAGTCCTTCTCGGATCGGATGACTTCCAGGGCCGGGTGGTCGGTCCCGCCGTATTCGGCGAAGGCGTTGACGAACCCGCAGCCGCGGTGGTTGTCGCGCATCCAGGAGGCCAGCGCGTCGTAGATGCTCAGGACGCGTTCGGGGCCGGTGGGGATCGGTTCGAGGTAGGCGAGGACGAATTCGCGCCATCTCTCGAAGCGTCGCTCGAGGTAGCGCATCACCAGTCCGTCCTTGGAGCCGAACCGGTCGTAGAGGGTCTTCTTCGTCGTCCCGGCTTCGTCGGCGATGAGGTCGACGCCGACGGCCCGGATGCCGCGTTCGTAGAACAACGCGCTGGCGACGGTGAGGATTCGCTCGCCCGCGGGTGTCAAAGCCTTGGTCATGGGTGTCTCCGATCACAGGTCCACTGCAAGTATACAGACCTGTATGGTTACCTCGTCGGTATGGACAAACTAGCGGCCACCGCTCTGGTGATTCTGTGGAGTTCCGGATTCATCGGCGCGGACCTCGGCACCGCCCACGCGCCCGCACACACCCTGCTGGGATGGCGGTACCTCGTTGCTGTCGCGATCCTCGGTGCCTGGTGCTGGTATCGAGGGCTCCGCACGACCTGGGCGGGGGTTCGCCGGCAGAGTGTGCTCGGCTTCTTCAGCCAGTTCCTCTACCTGGCGTGCGTGTTCGGGGGTGTCGGGCTCGGTGTTCCGGCGGGTACGGCGGCGCTGATCGCGGCCATGCAGCCCCTGGTCGTGGCGGGCCTGGCTGCACGTCTGTTGGGCGAGGGTTTCGGCGTCGGCAAGTTCGTGTCTCTGACCGTGGGATTCGGTGGAGTCGTCGTCGTGGTCGCCGGTGACCTCGGCGGTGAGGGTGCGCCCTGGTTCGTGTACCTGCTGCCGCTGGCGGGCATGGTGTCGCTGGCCGTCGGCACCGTTGTCGAACGCAAGCTGCGCACGACGGAACCGATTCCGCTCGCGATGCTGATCCAGGCGTGCGTCGCGGCCGGACTCTTCATGGGATGGAGCGCGGTTCTCGGCGACGCAACGCCGCCCGTCACGGTCGGCTTCTGGGGCGCGGTCGCGTGGTTGGTCGTGCTGTCGACCTTCGGCGCATACGGCACCTACATGTTCGTCCTGCGCCGCAGCGGGGCCACCCGTGTCAGCGCGCTGCTCTACCTCACACCTGCGACGACGATGGTGTGGGCGCTGCTGATGTTCGGCGACCCCATCACCTGGACGGCTGTGGCCGGGACGGCGATCAGTGCCCTCGCCCTGTGTGCATGGAGGCGACCAGCTCGTCGAGTTGATCGAACGTCACGAAGTAGTGCGGAGACGCGCGAATCACCGAGTCCAACCCTCGCGAGCTCATGTCCACGAGTGTCGAACGTCGATGGCTGACCGTCACGGTGATGCCCTTCGCGGCCAACTCGTCGCGCACGTCGGTGGGATTCCTGCCGTCGACGGTGAAGGACACGATGCCGCTGCGCCGGTCACCGAGGTCGTGGACGGTGACGCCTGCGACGGTGCGAAGGCCGGCGCGTAGGTGTTCGGCGCGGGCGCTGACGGCGTCCTGGACGGCATCGATTCCGATGTCCAGCAGGTAGTCGACGGCCACGCCGAGCCCGAGTCGGGACGCGACGGAGCATTCCCAGAATTCGAACCGCGAGGCGTCGGCCGCGAGTTGGTACTCACGTTCGCCGCTCCATTGCGCACTGTGCAGGTCGAGTGCCGGTGGCTCGAGTGTGTCGGCGAGACCTGGGCGGACGTAGAGGAATCCCGTTCCGCGGGGCCCGCGCAACCACTTTCGGCCCGTCGCGCTGAGTGCGTCCACCCCGAGTTCGCCGACGTCGACGCGCACCTGTCCGATTGATTGGCATGCGTCGAGCAGTACGAGTGCGCCGACTCGGTGGGCGAGTTCGGAGACCTCTCGTGCGGGATTGATCAGTCCACCGTTGGTGGGCGCGTGGACAAGTGAGACAATTCGGACGCGTTCGTCGAGCATGTCCTCGAGTGCGGCGAGGTCGATCTGGCCCGAGGGGTCGCTCGGTACGAACTCCACGGTTGCGCCCGTCGCGGCGGCGCGCTGCAGGGCAGCGATCGCGTTGGACGCGTATTCGACCTGGCAGAGCAGTATCCGATCACCGTGAGTCAGCGGGATGGAGTAGAAGAAGTCGCTCCACGATCGAGTTGCGCTGTCGCTCAGAGCAATGCCCGACGGCGTCGCGCCGATCAACCTGGCAATGGAGGTCTTGACTGCCGCGAGATCGGCCATCCGTTCGTTCGCTGCGCGGTATCCACCGACCGCCGCTTCGCGACGAAGATGTGCGACGGCGGCGTCGACGACGGGGTCGGGCGGCAGTGACGATCCCGCGCTGTCGAGGAAAATCGAGGAGACCGCGGCCGGTGTGTCCCGGCGGATCCGATCGAGATCGAACATGTCGACGCCTTCCTGGTGCACTGCTGGGGAGTCGTGGTTACTGTCGTAAGCGGAGCCCGACGGGTCGATCCGCAGGCTTCACTCCTGCAAGGCTTTCACATGTGCTCGGTTTCGAGCGGAACAGCCTCGGGTAGTCGTGGCAACTCAGCTAGTCGGGACGAACGTGAGGAGATGGCGATGACGTCCACGGTCAAGTCCCGGGGGCTGAGCTCGCGGCCTGCCGCAGCGGCCTACGTCGAACGTGTGTGCTTCAAGCTCGGTCCACCTCGACTCATCGGTGCCGAATTGGAGTGGTTGACACACACGCCGGACGGGGCGAGGCCCGCGTTGGACTCTCTGGCGGCTGCCCTCGGGCAGTACGCCCCGCGAAACATTTCCTCCATCTCGCCTGCCCGTCCGCTCCCCGGCGGGAGCGTCGTGACCATCGAGCCGGGTGGCCAGGTGGAACTGTCCAGTTCGCCGTTCCCGTCGGTGCGGGAGCTCGCTCGATCGGTCGACGCGGACTCCCGTCTTCTCGAGTCGATGCTGAACACCGCACGGATCGGTATGACGTCCGTTCCCGCAGATCGCGACCGGGAACCGCAGCGTCTGCTCGTTCTCCCTCGATACTGCGCGATGGAGGACAGGTTCACGACCATCGGCCCCTTCGGCAAACTGATGATGTGCAACACGGCCGCCGTTCAGGTGAGCGTCGACGCCGGGCGGGACCGCGAGGACGTGGCGCGCCGGTGGACCATGTTGGAGGCCGTCGGGCCCGCACTCGTCGCCGCCTTCGCGTGCTCGCCGACGCTACGCGGTGCACCGGAGGGGAGCTGGGCGTCTCAGCGGATGCGGACGTGGCTCGAATTGGACGGCAGCAGAACCGAAGTGCCCAACACGGGCGATCCGATCGCGGACTATTCGGCTTGGGCGCTCGACGTCCCGCTGCTATGTATCAGGGGCGAGAGCGAGAACTGGACGGCTCCACCGGAAACGACGTTCGCTGACTGGATTGCCGACCACGGCCGTGTCGGGCGACCACCGACCACCGATGATCTCGATTACCACCTCACCACGTTGTTTCCGCACGTTCGCGCGTGTGGGCACTTCGAGATCCGCTACCTCGACGCACAGCCCGACGGCCAGTGGGTCGTTCCCGCAGCCCTGTTCGACGCAGTGCTGTCCGGGCCCGACGTGATCGAGCGCGCAACGCAGATCGCGGCGGAGACTGCCGGCCGGTGGGTCGACGCTGCCCGCGACGGTCTCGCCGATTCCGATCTTCGTCGTGCCGCAGAAGCGTTGCTGCACTTGGCTGCCGACAACTCGTCGGACCATCGAACGCTGTTGCTGGACACCGCCGAGCGATGTCGTCTCGCATCGGCACCGACCGCACAGCATTCCACCGGAAAGGAATCGGCATGACGAGCACCGAACAACTGCGCAGCACCGTCGAGCGGGTACTCGCCCGCAGTCGTGCCCGCAGTTCGGCCCTCACCGACGCAGTAGACGACGCGGACCTCACCGCGCAGCATTCGCCGCTGATGAGCCCGCTCGTCTGGGACCTCGCGCACATCGGGAATCAGGAAGAACTCTGGCTTGTCCGCGACGTCGGCGGGCGCGAACCGGTACGGTTCGACATCGACGAACTGTACGACGCTTTCAAGCACTCCCGGTCCAGCCGTCCGTCACTTCCACTGCTGACACCGGACGAGGCGCGCGCGTACGTCGGGTCCGTCCGCGACAAGGTGTGGGACGTACTCTCCGCCAGTCCGCTGGACGGGCGCAGGCTCGAACGCGATGGCTTCGCCTTCGGCATGGTGGCCCAGCACGAGCAGCAGCACGACGAGACGATGCTCGCGACCCACCAATTACGTACCGGTCCAGCGGTTCTCCACGCGCCGCCTCCTCCCGCAGCGCAGATCTCGGCGGCCGGAGAAGTGATCGTCGACGGTGGTGTCTTCACCATGGGCACCACGCTCGACCCGTGGGCACTCGACAACGAACGACCCGCACATTCGACGTACGTCGCCACGTTCGCCCTCGACGTCGCGCCCGTGACCAATCGTCAGTACGAGGAATTCATCGCCGACGGCGGATACTCGCGTCCGGAACTGTGGAGCGAACGCGGCTGGGCACACCGAACCGCCGAAGGGCTCGTTTCCCCACAGTTCTGGGAACGCGACGCCGACGGCAGCTGGTGGCGTCGGGCATTCGGGGTGACGGCACCGATCAAGCCCGACCAGCCCGTCGTACACGTCTGTTTCTTCGAAGCCGAGGCGTACGCGCGGTGGGCAGGCAAAAGGCTACCCACCGAAGCGGAGTGGGAGAAGGCAGCCCGTTTCGATCCAGCGACCGCGACGGTACGCAAGTACCCGTGGGGAGATGCCGAACCGACCGAGGTGCACGCCAATCTCGGTCAGCGGCACCTCGAACCCGCCGACGTCGGCGCCTATCCGGCCGGAGCGTCGCCGCTCGGAGTGCAGCAGCTGATGGGTGACGTGTGGGAGTGGACGTCGTCGGATTTCGAGCCCTACCCGGGCTTCGAGCCGTTCCCGTACGCCGAGTACTCCGAGGTGTTTCTGCGCGGTGATTACAAGGTCTTGCGCGGCGGATCCTTCGGGACGGACGAGGTCGCGTGCCGTGGCACGTTCCGCAACTGGGACCACCCGATCCGGAGGCAGATCTTCGCCGGCTTCCGGTGCGCCCGAGATGTGTAGGCACCTGGGCTATCTCGGACCGAGACGGTCGGTCGCCGACGTTCTCACCGCCGGCGAGAACTCGTTGTTCGTGCAGTCCTGGGCGCCGAAGGACATGCGGGGCGGCGGCACGATCAACGCCGACGGATTCGGCGCGGCGTGGTGGGACGACGACGGTGCCCGCAGCTACCGCAATGCGATGCCGATCTGGTCGGACCCGGCGGTCGCCGACGTACTCGGTGCGACGTCGTCGACGGCCGTGCTCGGAGCCGTTCGGTCTGCAACCGTCGGGATGCCGGTCGAGCGGAGTGCCTGCGCCCCGTTCACGGACGGGACGTGGGCGTTCAGCCACAACGGTGTCGTGTTCGGGTGGCCCGACGCGTTGGCCGAACTGGCGTCGGAGGTGCCGCCGACCGAGTTGCTGGCACTGCCGGCACCGACGGATTCTGCGGCTCTGTGGGTGATTCTCCGGAACCTGCTGCGGCAGCACGATCCGGAGAAAGCGTTGCGGGTGTTGATCTCCCGCGTGGAACAGTCGTCGCCCGCTCCGCGTCTGAATCTCCTGCTGAGCGACGGTCACACGTTGTACGCGAGCGCGGTGTACCACTCGCTCTCCGTACTGGACACGGGGGACTCCGTCACCGTGGCATCCGAGCCCACCGACGGGGACTCCCGGTGGGTGTCGCTTGCGGACCGAACTTTCGTCGTCGCCCGACCGGGGCATGTCGACGTCACAGATCTCGATTGAGGGGAAAGCTTATGGCTGATATCGCTCTGGACGTGCACATCTCACCCGAAAGGCTGCTCGACGATCTTCGTTCCGATGTGCGGTTGGGTATGACGGCGGCGCCGAAATGGATTTCTCCCAAATGGTTCTACGATGCGCGTGGGAGCGAGCTGTTCGAGCAGATCACCGAACTGCCGGAGTACTACCCGACGCGCACCGAGCGTGCACTGATCGAGGCACACGCCTACGACGTCGCCGAGCGGACGGACGCCGCGATACTGGTGGAGTTGGGTTCGGGGTCCTCGGAGAAGACACGACTGCTGCTGAATGCGGGCATCAAGCACGGGTCGCTGCGCAAGTACGTACCCCAGGACGTGTCGCCGACGGCACTGGAGGGGGCGATCGAAGTGATCGCCCGCGAGCATCCCGGGCTCGAGATCCATGGGATCGTCAGCGATTTCACCGATACCCTGCAGAACCTTCCTGCCGACGGCAGCCGAACCATCGCGTTCCTGGGCGGCACTCTGGGCAATCTCATTCCCGAGGAGCGTGCGCTCTTCCTCGCCGACATCGCCCAGGCTCTGATCGCCGGTGAATTCCTGCTGCTGGGAGTCGGATTGGTAGTCGAGGAGAGTGTGGTCGTCCCGGCGTACGACGACGCGGCCGGTGTCACGGCGCAGTTCAACGCGAACGTTCTGTCGGTGTTGAACGAGCGTTTGAACGCGAACTTCGATCCAGGCCAGTTCGAACATGTGGCGCTGTGGAATTCGGACGCCGAGTGGATCGAGATGCGTTTGCGGGCTCGCACGGCGCAGGACATCCGAATCGAGGATCTCGACCTCGACGTCCACTTCGACGAGGGCGAGGAGTTACGCACGGAGATCTCGGCCAAGTTCAGGAAAGAGGGGATAGAAGCAGAACTCGTCGACGCGGGGTTCCGCGTCGACGAGTTCTGGACCGATCCGGAGAGCAGGTTCGCCCTCATCCTCGCCAGTCGGACATCACTCGGACAGCGCGACGACCGGTGAGATGGAGTTCGCTCGGCGCGACGGCATGAGCGAGGCCACCAACGCCAGCACCGCAGCCGACAGGACGGTTCCGGCGATGAGCGCCCATGGCAGCGTCGGCAGGCCGATGCCCGATTGCGCGATGGAACCGAGCAGCGATTGCGCGGCCGCCCATCCGTAGACGATGCCGAGGAGAAGGCCGAAACCCATCGACGCGATCACCATCTGCGCGCTCTCGGACACGATCATTCCACGGACCTGCTTGCGGGTGAAGCCGAGAGCGCGCAACAGGCCGAGTTCGCGGGTGCGCTGCATGACGCTGAGCGAGAGGTTGTTGACCATCCCGACGGCCGCGATGACACCCGAGAAGCCGATCAGTCCGGTCATGATCCCGACGGTCACCGTCAGCACCTGATCGAGCGATTCTTCGCTGAACTCGTGTTGCAGCATCGTTCGGTAGCTGTACATCGCCACGGCGAACGTCACCACCAGCGTGACGCCGATCAGCAGACCCAGCGCTGTGCGCGTGGCACGCTCCGGGTACCGCGTTGCGTTCGCTGCGGCCAGGCGCGCCGACGGCGTGCTGCCGAAGAGCCTGCCGACTACTCGCAGGACCCACGGCACGATTCTGTGTGCGCCGACCATGATGCCGGTGAACGACGCGGCGCCGCCGAAGAAGGCGATGAGCACACCGGCAGGGGTCACCGCGCCGACGAGCACCCCGAGTCCCAACAGCACTGCGCCACCGGCGATGAGAATGATCGACAACGTCGTGCGTGCGGCTCGGCGCCGCGAATCCTCGGATGCAGCGGTCACGACGACGCCCGTCGCCTGAATCGGCGTCACGTCGAGGACGCGTTTGCTCCCGATGTACGACGCGGCCCACGTGGTTCCCACGACGATGACGACCGGCAGCGCGACGAGTGGCTGCACCGTCGTGTATGCGACGTCGGGTAGCTTGCCTGCACCGACGGCGATCGCTCGGGCGAGGTGACTGGCGGCGACACCCACCACCAAGCCCACTGCGGCACCGAACAGTCCGACGGACAGTCCTTCCCGGGACACGGATCGACGCAGTTCTCGGCCGGATGCACCGAGGAGCCGGAGCAGCGCAATGGTTTTCGTGCGGCCGGCGACGATCGTACCGAACGTGTTCGCGGTGACGACCGACGCGACGTACAGCGCGAGAAGTACGAACACCATCGCGACGCTGTAGAGAGCGACGGCGACAGCACCTTGTCCGTCGGTACCGAAGATGTCGAGCAGGAACGCCGTTGCCTGGATCAGCACCACACCGAAGAACGATGCGAGCGCTGTGACGAGGATGCTCGCTCCGTGTTCACGACGCGGTGTCGACGCGGTGGCGGCCCTCATGCGACCTTCTCCATCGCAAGCATGTAACCGGAGATCTGCTCGGGCGTCGAACGTCCGCGCTCGTCGACGATTCGCCCGTCCGCCAGGAACACGATCCGGTCTGCGTAGCTGGCCGCGACCGGGTCGTGCGTGACCATGACGATCGACTGCCCGTACTCGCGAACCGCGGCCGCCAGGAGCGCGAGAACTTCACGGCCGGTGCGGGAATCGAGGTTTCCCGTCGGTTCGTCCGCGAAGATCAGGTGTGGCCGCGAGCCGAGCGCTCGTGCGATGGCGACCCGCTGCTGCTGCCCACCGGACAACTGATGGGGGCGATGGGACGTGCGTTCGCTCAGGCCCAGTGTGGCGATGAGCTGTTCCACCCATGCGGCTTCCATCTCGGTCGGTGCGTGGCCGTCGAGCTCGAACGGAAGCAGAATGTTGGACCTGACGTCCAGCGTCGGGACCAGATTGAAGGCCTGGAAGATGAAGCCGATCTGGCGTCGGCGAAGCTCGGTGAGTGCATCGTCGCCGATATCGGTGATGTCGGTGTTCGCGAGCACGACTTGCCCGGACGTCACCGAATCGAGGCCCGCCATCACGTGCATGAGGGTCGATTTGCCGGAGCCCGACGGGCCCATGATGGCCGTGAACTCTCCGGAACGGATGTCGAGCGACACGTCGTCGAGCGCGTTCACGTGGTTGGCTGCGTCGCCGTAGCTCTTGTGGACCCGGTGAACCCGGGCTACCGGTGCTGGTGTTGTGGTCATGTCTGTAGAAACTACGAACCACCGGGGTGAAAAGCGTCAGGCTGCAGTCTCTGCTTCGTACATCCAGAGGATGATCCTGGAGTTCACCGCACCAGACCGTGTTCGAAGGCGTACACGACCAACTGAACCCGATCCCGCAGACCGAGCTTCGTGAAGATTCTGCTGATGTGAGTCTTGACGGTTGCTTCGCTCAGGAACTCCTGTGCCGCGATCTCGGAGTTGCTCGCACCCCTCGCCGCCAGGTGAAACAGCTCGCGTTCACGTGCGGTGAGAAGCTCGAACTCCTTGGGCACCTGTGGAGTTGCCGGAGTGTCGGTGAAGTGACCGAGCAACGCCGTCGTAGCCGACGCCGCGATCACCGAGTTACCGGCATGAACGGTGCGGATCGCCGCGAGCAAGAATTCAGGATCGGCGTCCTTGAGAACGAATCCACTCGCGCCGGCCTTGATCGCCTTCGCCGCACTCTCGTCGAGATCGAAGGTCGTCAACACGAGGATCCTCGGCGGCTCGCTCGATGCGGCGACGATCTCCGCTGTCGCCGCAATGCCGTCGAGAACCGGCATCCGAATGTCCATCAACACGACGTCGGGGGAGACCTCGGCCGCCAACTCGACCCCGGCCTTGCCGTCGCCGGCCTCGCCGACGAACTCGAGATCGGGTTGCGACGAGATCAGCATCCTGATCCCGGCGCGAAAAAGCTGCTGATCGTCGACCAGCGCTACCTTTATCCGGCTCATTCCGCAGGCTCCACTCGCGTCTTTATTCGGCTCATTCCGCAGGCTCCATTCCTGTAAGTGCTCCGGGAATGTGCGCGACGAGTGTCCACACACCATGATCGTGGCTGGTCTTCAGGGTGCCGCCGGACAGGATCGCACGTTCGCGCATACCGATGAGGCCGTGCCCGCCTGTGGATTCGGATACTGCTCGCACGGAGTTGCGCACGGTAAGCGTCGTGCCGGTGGGTACGGACGCGACGGTTACCGATACCGGGCGCGACGAGTCCCCGTGCCGCAGAGCGTTGGTCAGTGCCTCCTGCGCTATCCGGTACAGCGTCAGATGACCTCCGGCACCCAGGTTCGCGGAGTCGCCGGTGGAATCGAAGTCGATCCGCAGCCCGGCCGCGCGCATTCGGTCGACCAACGTGGACAGGTCCTGCGATTCCGTGGCCGGAACGTCGTCGGTGTTGTGGCGTAACTGGGCCAGCACGCCGCGGACGTCGCGTAGTGCGTCGCGAGCGGTGCCTGCGATGGTGCCGAGGGCCTCGTCGACAGCCTCGGGATCCGCTTTGCGTGCGTACCGGGCACCGTCGGCCTGCGCGATGACGACGGCGAGGGAGTGCGCGACTATGTCGTGCATGTCGCGGGCGATTCGGTTGCGCTCGTGTTCGACGGCAATGTCCTGCAGTGCCCGTTCCTGTTCGATCTCGGCCAACGCGCGTTGGTGCTTCTCCTCGATGGACATCCGGTTCGCCAGCGCGATGCGACCCAGCGCCCACGACAATCCCAGGACAGCCCAGGAGGCAACCAGCAGGATGATCAGTTGCTGCGCGTAGTCGCCGACGGAGCGGCTGCCGTCCGGTGAGACGTTCGGGTCCCCGACGAGGGTGAGAAAGGTAGCGGCGACTATGCCGCCGACGACGGTGGACACGAGACCGATCTTGCGAACGCGGTCCGAACCGTATGCAGCAGTGGCGAACAGCACGAACAGAATTGCAGTGTCGGCGCCCTGTGTGCCGAGACCACCGGCCATCTGACCGATGGCGAAGACCCAGGAGATCGCCAGCGCCAGAGGAGGCGAGAGACGACGCAGTGCCAGCGCGACGCCGTAGCCGAGCAGGACGACAACGGCGAGCGCACCGTTGTCTGCGGCGGCGGACGGAAACAGCACGGCCGTGAAGACGGCGGCGAATCCGACGTCGATGGCGACCTGATAGCGCGCTAGCGTCCTGAACACCCGTCCAGGGTACGTACCGCCGAGTGTCAGATGCGGCGACGCGCCTTCTCGAGCGCACCGAGGGTGGTGAGCACCGTGGTGCGCTGCTTCTCGAGATCCTTGCGGCGCGCGCGTGCCGGCAGGCTTTCCTGTCCCTCGATCGCGCTGATCTGCGAGTCGACCTCGGTGAGCTGAGCGAGCAACTTCTGCACCCGCGACTCGAGCTCGATCATGTCGATGCCACTGACACCCGCCTGCTGCTTCTTGGGAGCGGCCGGCTTGCTCGCAGCAGCAGAGGAAGCAGACGACGAGCTTGCACTGCTCGGTGCCTGACGAGGAGCAGCAACTGCAGCAGCAGCCCTGGGGCGCAACGCTTTGCGAACCGCAGCCGGATCCGGCAGCTTCTCGAGACGAATGCTGTTCAGCACGGCACGAGCATCACGAGCAGTGACGCGGTACTCGCGCTCCTCCTCGTCGTCGGACGCAAGAGTGCCGCCGAGTGGGCGCAAACCATACATGCCGATGAAGTGCTTCGCCTCGTCGATGACGGCTTCTTTTTCACGGCACAGGCCACAACGCGGTTCATTGCGATAAGTTTCGATCGAGTCGGTGCTTCCGCACCACACGCACCCGCCCGGAGTCCACCGGGCGATACGGACGGTAGAAGTTGCTGCAGGGCTGTCCATGGTTTGCGCGTCGATCACGACGAGTCATCTTAGGGTACAACGCAACCCGCCCCGCACACCCCCTCCCTCCCGAACTGCGCTTTCCATCACCGAAGTGACGAAGCTCATTTCCAGGAATCAGGGGTCTGCGGAGCGGGTGTAAAGAAACCGAACGTGACGTTCGGTCACTTGGGTGGACCGTCCGTCTGGAGCGAACGTGGCGTTCGGTCCGTCAGACGGACTGAACGCCACGTTCGCTCCCGAAAGTGCGGAGCTACACCACCGGAGCCTGCGGAACGACCTAGGCCGAGCCGTTGAACAGGCTTGTGACGGACCCGTTTTCGAAGACCTCGCGGATGGTGCGGGCGAGGAGGGGTGCGATGGACAGCTCGGTGAGGGTGTCGAATCGCTTCTCGTCGGTGATGGGGAGGGTGTTGGTGACGACGACTTCCTTGGCTCCGCAGTTGGCGAGGCGTTCGGCGGCGGGGTCGGAGAGGACGCCGTGGGTGGCGGCGATGACGACGTCGCCTGCTCCGGCTTCCTTGAGGACCTTGACGGCGCCGGCGATGGTGCCGCCGGTGTCGATCATGTCGTCGATCAGGATGCAGGTGCGGCCTTCGACGTCACCGACGACGCGGTTGGACTTGACCTGGTTGGGCACCAGTGGATCACGGGTCTTGTGGATGAAGGCGAGGGGTGCGCCGTCGAAGCTGTCGGCCCATTTCTCTGCGACGCGGACTCGGCCGGAGTCGGGGGAGACGACGGTGATGTGTTCGAGGCTGTACTTGTCGCGGATGTGATCGGCGAGTTGGCTGTGTGCGTGCATGTGGTCGACGGGGCCGTCGAAGAAGCCCTGGATCTGGTCGGTGTGGAGGTCGACGGTGATGATCCGGTCGGCGCCTGCGGTCTTGAGCAGGTCGGCGACGAGGCGTGCGGAGATCGGCTCACGTCCGCGGTGCTTCTTGTCCTGGCGGGCGTACGGGTAGAACGGCAGGATCGCGGTGATGCGCTTCGCCGATCCACGCTTGAGCGCGTCGATCATGATGAGCTGTTCCATCAACCAGGTGTTGAGCGGGAAGGGGTGGCTCTGCAGGACGAAGGCGTCCGATCCTCGGACCGACTCCTCGAAGCGAACGAAGATCTCGCCGTTTGCGAAGTCGCGTGCGGTCTGCGGGGTTACCTCGATCCCCAGTTCCTTCGCAACCTGCTGTGCGAGTTCGGGGTGAGCTCGACCCGAGAAGAGCATGAGGTTCTTCTGGTTGTCGATCCAGTTCGGGGTGGTCACTGCTGTTCGCCGTCCTTTGATTTTTGCGCGTTTGCCGATTCGGCCGCCAGAGCGCGTGCTGCAGCGTCTGCTGCGGCAGTGCCTGGACGCTTCTTCTCGACCCAGCCTTCGATGTTGCGCTGGGAACCAGCGGAGACAGCGAGCGTCCCCGGTGGTACATCGTTGCGGAGCACGGTGCCTGCTCCGGTGTACGCGCCGTCGCCCACTCGCACGGGGGCGACGAACATGTTGTCCGAGCCGGTGCGGACGTGGGATCCGACTACGGTTCGGCTCTTGTTGACGCCGTCGTAGTTGACGAACACGCTCGATGCTCCGATGTTGGAGTGTTCGCCGATGGTCGCATCTCCGACGTACGTCAGGTGCGGCACTTTCGAGTGGTTGCCGACGGTCGAGTTCTTGGTCTCGACGAAGGTTCCGATCTTGGCGCTGTCCCCGATGTCCGATCCGGGGCGCAGGTAGGCGAAGGGCCCGACGGTTGCGCCGGGCCCGATGGTGGATTTGTCTGCCTGCGTTCGTACGACGGATGCGCGTTCGCCGACGACGACGTCGCGCAGAGTCGTGTCGGGTCCGATGACGGCGTCCTCGCCGACGTGGGTGCTGCCGAGCAGCTGGACACCCGGCTCGAGTCGAACGTCGGCACCGACGGTGACGTCGATGTCGATCCAGGTGGTCGCGGGATCGACGACGGTGACTCCCGCGCGCATGTGCTTTTCGACGATGTGGCGGTTGAGGACGGCGGTGACGTGGGCGAGCTGAACGCGGTCGTTGACGCCCATGACCAGGTCGGGGTCGGCGAGCTGGGTTCCGTACACGGGTAGGCCGCTGCTCTTGCTGATCTTGACGACGTCGGTGAGATAGAGCTCGTGCTGCGCGTTGGCCGTACTGAGCTTGCCGAGCGCGACGCGCAACGCGGTCGCGTCGAACGCGTAGACGCCGGAGTTGACCTCGTCGATCAGGACCTGCGCGGGGGTGGCGTCGGCGTGTTCGACGATCTCGGCGACCTGATCGTCGTCGGCGCGGACGATGCGGCCGTACCCGTTGGCGTCGTCGGGCACGAACGTCAGGACCGTCGCTGCTGCGGGAAGCGGCGCGCTCAGGTGCTCGTCGAGCAAGGCTTTGAGGGTGTGTCCGTCGAGGAGGGGGACGTCGGCTGCCGTGACGAGGACGGTTCCCTCGAAATCGTCGGGAAGTGCACCGAGGCCGCACTGCACTGCGTGGCCGGTGCCCAGCTGTTGTTCCTGCACCGTGGTGACGATGGTGCGTCCGAGTTCCTCGCTCAGTTCGAGGACGGATTCGGTGACACGCTCGCGGTCGTGCCCGACGACGGTGACGAGGTGGTCGGGACCGAGGTCGGCGGCGGCGTGCAGAGCGTGCGCGAGCATCGTCCGCCCGGCCAGCGGATGCAGAACCTTCGGGGTCTTGGATCGCATTCGGGTGCCTGCACCTGCTGCGAGAACGACCACGGCGGTATGCAACGGCAACGGGGCTCCTCGGGCGACGATCGCTGAACTGGATCTTCAGGGCAATGTTTCTCGCTCCGCCGCCAGGACTCGAACCTGAACTATCTGAACCAAAATCAGAGGTGCTGCCATTACACCACGGCGGATCATTTCACCAGCGGTTTCTCCGGTCGCCAGTGTCTGCACAAGACAGACTACTGGCCTCGAAGCTCCCGCCGAGCGCAACGAGTCTCGCATGCGGGGTGGCCCGAGGTCGAACCGCTCCCGCCGATCGGTGTCATTCGTCCCATAAGCTCGGGTTTCGACGCTGGGAGACCGGAGCTCCAAGTTTCGACGCCGGGAAACCGGCAGGAGTGACCAGATCACAGGGAGGTGCGTCATGTCCGAGCCCGAGAAGGCGCCGCGTGTCCGGATGACGGGCACGCAGCGTCGCGAACAGTTGATCGAGATCGGCCGCTCCTTGTTCGCCGAGCGGGGGTACGAGGCGACGTCGGTGGAGGAGATCGCGGTCCGCGCGAACGTGTCGAAGCCCGTCGTCTACGAGCATTTCGGCGGCAAGGAAGGTCTCTACGCCGTCATCGTCGACCGCGAGATGTCGACTCTGCTGCACATGGTCACCTCGTCGCTGTCGCAGAACCGATCGCGGGTGAGGGTCGAGCGGGTTGCTCTCGCATTGCTGACGTACGTGGAGGAGCGAACCGACGGGTTCCGCATCCTGGTCCGTGACTCTCCGGTCGCTGCTGCCGACGGCAAGTACTCGTCGTTGCTGAACGATGCGGTGAGCCAGGTCGGGCACATCCTCGCCGGCGACTTCACCCGTCGAGGTTTCGACGCCGGGTTCGCGCCGCTCTACGCGCAGGCGCTGGTCGGGATGGTGTCCATGACGGCTCAGTGGTGGCTCGACGTCAGGGAGCCGTCGAAGGAAGTCGTCGCCGCGCACGTTGTCAATCTGTGTTGGAACGGTCTCACCAATTTGGAGGCCGCGCCCCTACTGGCCGGTGAATGAGCCGAGTATTTCCCCACGTGTCGGTGAAAGAGCGGGTAGGGTTTGATTTGCGTCCATGAGACCTACTTCACAGCGACGCATGTATGTTGTTCGGACCATCTGCACGTTGACCAAGGTAAGAATGCCACCGAGTGGTACCGTTCGCTCGTAATTTGCGCAGTGGCAGTCGAGTATTGCGAAGGCGGATCCAATGGTCAGACAGGCACGCGCTGAGATCACGCGCGACACCGTGCTGTCGGGTGCCGCAAATGTTTTTCTGCGGCTCGGCTACGCGAACGCGAGCCTCAGCGAGATCATCTCTCAGTCCCAGGTCACCAAAGGTGCCCTCTACTTCCACTTCGGGTCGAAGGAAGAGTTGGCTCGCGCGGTCATCGACGAGGGCAACGGCCGGCTCATCGCGGCGTGCCAGCAGTTCAACGACGGCCGTATCCCTGCGCTGGAAGCAGCCATCGGCATCTCCTACATCGTCGTCGACATGTCGGTGAGTGACCCGATGGTGTCGGCAATGCTGCGGCTCAGCCACCAGATCGGTGACTACCGGGGCACCCAGGGCAACGTGATGTCCGGCTGGAGCGAGTCGTTCAACGCGCTGGCCGCCAAGGCGATCAAGCAAGGTGACCTCGCCGCTGACGCCGACCCCGCGACCATCGGTGCTCTCGTCCTCGAGATCCTCACCGGCGTGCACATGGTTGCCGTCGCCACAGGCAACACGGAGGAACTTCCGTCACGGATGGAACGTCTCTGGTACTACCTCCTTCCGTCACTCGTGACGGCGGGCAAGGTCGAGTACTTCCGTGAGTTCGCGGCCCGGCGCGTCATCCGGCACTAGTTGCCCGTAGCTGGACGTATGTAAAGGACGCACGACGTCGGCGGTAGGATCGATCGCGATATCCATTGCGCCGATCTCGCTCAGGAGCCCCGCAGTTGTCTTCCGATTCTTCGCTTGCACTGTCGGGCCTCGCGCGCGTCGCACTGTCGGACTCCACGCTCGCCGCCGTGCGCGACGCCGTCGGAGCCGCGGAGCGCACCCTCGTCGCACCCAACTCGGTGCGGCCGTTCGTCGCATCCGCCATCGCCGACCGCGCGCAGGTCCTCGTCGTCACCGCAACCGGCCGTGAGGCGGACGATCTGACGACGGAGCTGAAGCAGATTCTCGGCGACGCCGTCGCTCAGTTCCCGTCGTGGGAGACACTGCCGCACGAGCGGTTGTCCCCCAGCGCGGACACCGTCGGCCGACGGCTCGAGGTTTTGCGACGCCTGGCCCGGCCGGACGACAAGGACTACGGCCCGACGCTTCAGGTCATCGTCACCACCGTTCGCTCGCTCGTGCAGCCGATGGCGCCGGGGCTGGGGGAGATCGAACCCATCGGCTTGCGCGTCGGCGTCGAAATCGACTTCGACGGGCTCATCCACCGCCTCGTGGAACTGGCCTACACGCGCGTCGACATGGTCGGTAAGCGCGGTGAATTCGCCGTTCGCGGCGGTATTCTCGATATCTTCTCGCCGACGGCCGATCACCCCGTTCGCGTCGAATTCTGGGGCGACGAGGTCACCGAGCTGCGCGCCTTCTCGGTCGCGGACCAGCGGTCGCTCCCGGACGTCGACATTCAGTCGGTCATCGCGCCGCCGTGTCGTGAGCTGATTCTCACCGAGACCGTCCGTGACCGTGCGGCGGCGCTCGCTGCGGACAACCAGGCGGACGCAGCGCTGGTCGAGATGCTGGACAAGCTGTCCGCGGGTGTTCCCGTGGAAGGCATGGAGGCCCTGCTACCGCTGCTGCAACCCGGTGAGCTCCAGCTGCTCGCCGACGTATTGCCCGACGGCGCGCATGTCCTGCTGTGTGATCCGGAGCGAATCCGCACGCGTGCAACCGATCTGGTCCGTACCGGCCAAGAGTTCCTGGAAGCGTCGTGGACGGCCGCGTCGGTCGGCGGAGCGGCTCCGCTCGACGCGTCGACGGTCAACACCGACAGTCTCGGCGGAGTGAGCCTGGATCTCGGGGCGTCGGCGTACCGCTCGCTCAGGCAGATTCGTGAATCCGCACAGGCGCTGGGACGGCCGTGGTGGACCATCAGTCCTCTCGCGTCCGGAAGCGAGGACGAGGTCGCACTCGTCGTCGAGTCGGTCCCGGAGGTCCGTGGCTCCGAGGAGTTGCTCGCCGGTGTGTTCGCGATGCTCCGCGCACACGTCTCGACGGGTGGGCGCGCGGTCATCGCCGTCGCCGGTGCAGGCACCGCCAACCGCATCATCGAGCGGCTCGGCGAAGCGGAAGTACCTGCGGCACATATCGAGTCGGGGTCCGAGCCGTTGCCGGACGTCGTCAGCGTCCTGTGTGGCACGTTGAACGAGGGACTGATTCTGCCCGACGCCCGGCTCGTGGTCGTCACCGAGAGCGACCTCACCGGAAACCGCGTCGCTGCCACCGAAGGGCGAAAGCTACCGGCGAAGAGGCGAAATCAGGTCGATCCGCTCGCTCTCGTGGCCGGCGACAGCGTCGTGCACGATCAGCACGGCATCGGACGATTCGTGGAGATGATCGAGCGCACCGTCGGCGGTGCACGACGCGAGTACCTCGTCATCGAGTACGCACCCAGCAAACGCGGTCAGCCCGGCGACCGATTGTTCGTGCCGATGGATTCGCTGGATCAGCTCTCGCGCTATGTCGGTGGCGAACTGCCGTCGCTCAGCAAGCTCGGCGGATCGGACTGGGCGAACACCAAACGCAAGGCGCGCAAGGCAGTTCGTGAGATCGCCGGCGAGCTCGTGCAGTTGTACGCGGCGCGTCAGGCGGCGCCGGGCCACGCGTTCGGTCCGGACACCCCGTGGCAGCGTGAGATGGAAGACGCGTTCGGGTTCACCGAGACCATGGACCAGATGACCGCGATCACCGACGTCAAGGCGGACATGGAGAAGGCGGTTCCGATGGACCGCGTCATCCTCGGCGACGTCGGCTACGGCAAGACGGAAATCGCCGTCCGCGCCGCGTTCAAAGCAGTTCAGGACGGCAAGCAGGTGGCGGTACTCGTGCCGACAACGCTGCTGGCACAGCAACATCTGCAGACGTTCACCGCACGAATGGCCGCGTTCCCCGTGACGGTCAAGGGGCTCTCTCGCTTCACCCACGGCGCCGAGTCGAAAGAGGTCATGGCCGGTCTGGCCGACGGAACCGTCGACGTCGTCGTCGGCACGCACCGCCTGTTGCAGACGGGTGTCGTGTGGAAGGACCTCGGCCTCATCGTCGTCGACGAGGAACAGCGGTTCGGCGTCGAGCACAAGGAGCACATCAAGTCGCTCCGCACCCACGTGGACGTGCTGACGATGTCCGCGACGCCGATCCCTCGTACGTTGGAGATGAGCCTCGCGGGGATTCGTGAGATGTCGACCATCCTCACGCCACCCGAGGAGCGCCATCCGGTCCTGACCTACGTCGGCGCGTACAACGACAAGCAGGTCGCGGCTGCGATTCGCCGCGAACTGCTGCGCGACGGCCAGGTGTTCTTCGTGCACAACCGTGTCAGTTCGATCGACAAGGCCGCGAAGCGAATTCGTGATCTCGTTCCGGAAGCGCGCGTCACCACGGCGCACGGCCAGATGAACGAGGAGACCCTCGAACGCACGGTGCAGGGCTTCTGGGAACGCGAAACCGACGTGCTGGTGTGTACCACCATCATCGAGACGGGTCTCGACATATCCAACGCCAACACGCTGATCGTCGAGCGCAGTGATTCGCTCGGCCTGTCTCAGCTGCACCAGCTGCGTGGACGCGTCGGACGTAGCCGCGAGCGTGGTTACGCGTACTTCCTGTACCCGGCGGAGAAGCCTCTGACCGAGACCGCGTACGACAGGCTGTCCACCATCTCGCAGAACTCCGACCTCGGCGCCGGTATGGCGGTCGCCATGAAAGACCTCGAAATCCGCGGCGCCGGAAACGTTCTGGGTGCCGAACAGTCCGGCCACGTCGCCGGCGTCGGATTCGATCTGTACGTGCGGTTGGTCGGCGAAGCCGTGGAAGCGTACCGGGCAGCCGCCGACGGCAAACCGATCTCCACCGACGAAGTGCCCAAGGAAGTGCGCATCGACCTGCCCGTCGACGCACACATTCCGCCGGACTACGTCACCAGCGACCGGTTGCGGCTCGAAGCCTATCGAAAGCTTGCTGCTGCAACGGATTCCGACTCGATCAACGCAGTGCTGGACGAGCTCGTCGACCGCTACGGCCCACTTCCCGAGGAAGTGGGACGCCTGGTGTCCGTCGCCAAGCTTCGTTTGATCGCGAAGGAGTACGGGCTCACGGACGTCAACGTCGCGGGCACCCAGGTCAAGCTGGCCCCGATGGATCTGCCCGATTCCAAGCAGATCCGACTCAAGCGGCTCTACCCCAACGCTGCGTACCGCGCCACCACCGGTGTGGTGCAGACGCCCCTGCCTCGCGTGGAAGGCGGCGGCGTCGGTGCTGCGCGAGTGCGGGACGTCGAGTTGGTCCAGTACATCGCCAACCTCATACTGTCACTCGACGGTAAACCGTCCAGGTCGGTGTTGCTGGAGCAGACTGTGGGGGTGTGATGACGGTAGTGCTGCTGGATCCCGTTCGCCCGACGATGGTCCCGGCCGAGGCCGTGGAATTCCTCAACGGAATCGTCGAGTTCACCGAGGAGGTTCCGGTGCGCACCCGGTGGCTGTTCTCGGGTACCGCGCACGCCGACGGCTCCGCCGAGGTCCTCGTCAGCACCGACCCGTCGAACCCGGATGTGCAGCAGCGCATTCGGCGCGGTGACCGCGTAATCTCGTCGCCTAAGCTGCCTGGTGACGACCTTATCGCTGCCGTACTTCTGATGGACCGCCTTCGGGTCCGCGGTGGGTGGGAAGCTCAGCAGACACACGCGTCGTTGAGCGGTTACCTGCTGGAGGAGACGTACGAGCTCCTCGACGCCATCCACAGCGGCAACCTCGAGGATCTGAAAGAGGAACTCGGCGACATCCTGCTGCAGGTGCTGTTCCATTCTCGGATCGCGCAGGACGCGTCGGAAAATGCATTCGACGTCGACGACGTAGCAGCGGGTCTTGTACGAAAGCTGACTCACCGAACCCCGCACCTCGACGACGGATCGACCGGCCCGATCGACATCGCTGTGCAGGAGAAAGCGTGGGAGGAGAAGAAGGCAGCCGAGAAAGCCCGCGGTTCCTGCTTGGACGGCGTCGCACTGTCCCAACCCGCACTGGCACTGGCCCAGAAAGTCGTCGCGCGGGCGAGCAAAGCGGGACTGCCCGACGAGCTGATTCCCGACGAACTTCGCGTCGTACACATCGGCCTCGACCACAGTCACGGGGGCGAAAGCGCCGAGGACTTGTTGCGACGCAACGTCTTGCGTTTCGCCGACCGTATCCGCGACGCCGAAAAATCCGCCAAGGTCCACGGCGCAGTCCCCGGCAAACTCACCGCCATCGAATGGATCGAGAACTGGGGTAGGCGGTAGGTCCGCCCCCTTTGGCGCACGAATGGGCCCTGCTAGCTACCGGTACGCATGAATGTGACATCCAAGCGATGAGGGGCTGGTCGGCCGGTTTTCCGGAGCGAATGTGACGTTCGGTCAATGCTGCGCACCTGGGCGTGCGTCTGCGATGAGGCTACTTACGCCAGAACAGATGATGTGTGACGCGGCTGGGGCTGGGGATGGTTTCGTGCTCGAATCGGTCGTCGAGTTCGTCGGGTGACTCCCATAGTTTCAGCCCCGACCCGAATTCGACGGGCGCGACAGTGATGTGGAGACTGTCCACCAGGTCGGAGTCGAGGAACTGGCGGATTGTCGTGACCCCGCCGCCGAGACGTACGTCCTTACCGTCGGCCGCCTGCTTGGCTCTGTCCAACACATCTGCCGGCGAACTGTCGACGAAGTGAAACGTTGTGTCGGAGAGTTGGATCGAGGGGCGCTCGTGGTGCGTGAGTACGAACACCGGGGTGCGGAACGGTGGCTCATCACCCCACCACCCCTCCCATTCGTGATCCGTCCACGGCCCGCGTTGAGGTCCGAATTTGTTCCGGCCCATGATCTCGGCGCCGATGTTGTTCGAGAAATCGCGGGCGAAGTAGTCGTCCAAGCCCCGGGACCCACTGGAACCGGCGTTGCCCGGAAAACTTGCCGTGGCGAAGAACCACTTCATCAACGTCAGATGGTCGAGACCGAACGGGTTCTCGAAACTCTGGTCGACGCCTGCGGCGACCCCGTCGGATGAGATGGTGAAATTCTGTACCCGCATTAGCTGTGCCATGTGTCTCCCCGCATCGAAGGTGCCGTTCCGGAGTGTAGACCCGGCACCTTCGCGAATCTCATCGTCAATTGGGGAACATCTGCGCGACGTCGGATGCAGTAGCCGCATCGGTGTCCGAGTACTGCTCGAAGAACTTCTGAAACACCGCCTGCATTTCTTTCACCACCTGTATGTGGCTGTCGATGACACCGACCATGCTGTTCTGTCCACCCGCTGCTTTGTCGGACAGTATCTGCGCGAACTGTCTGCCCATCTCGAAGTCCCCGTAACCCTGGACTTTCGCGAGGCCGAAGGCAGACTTCCGGTGTTGGTGCAGTCGTTCGATGTAGGCCACACACGATTCATTGCACGCCCTCGCGACCGACTCGTCGAGAAATAGTTGACCTGCGTCGGCGGCCTGGGCGAGGTTTTGCCAATACGTAGTCTCAGATGACACCAAAGTTCCTTTCAGTTCGCCGGGAACGCCATAGCGACGTCACGGACGTGGTTTTCGGCGATGTCGCAGACGTCGCTCCGCGCGATACCCGCTTCGAGGGTGAGCACGGTGAACGTGGCTACTCCGCTTGCCGTGTCGAACGCGACGTCGCAGGTGTCGCTTTCATCCACGATGTCGACTTTGTAGACCACCGCTGTCCTCCCAGCGATCGAAACGTCGGAGAAGTCGCTGTTCTGAGGGTTTCCGCGTACGTCCTCGAGTGTGTGTGTTTCCGAGAAGTAGACGGTAAACGAGTACCACGGATCTCCCGCTGGACCTTCCCAGCCGCAGATGGTCCAACCCGGGGTGGTGTAGCCCTTGTCTGCCATGGAGTCTTTGGATGCTGGGTCGAGGCCTGCGGCGGTGATGGTGGAGTCGGGGATGGTGCAGGGGTCGAAGGTTTGGTCGGTGGGGGAGTCGGCGATGGCGTCGCCGGTGATGTCGGTGGAGCAGCCGACCAGCAGTGCGACGCTGATCGCCGTCAGACAGGCCTTACGCATAGTCTCCCCCTCGCAGAAATCACGTCGTCAGGTTAGACGCACGCGAGGTCGGATCGGTTCCACGCTGTCCGGTCGTAAGAATGAACCATTCAAGCGAAGAGGGTAGACCCCCAGAATTCCGATTCACCCAACCCGGGCGGGCAGGCGAAGACGGCGGAGCCGACGTGTTGGATGTATTCGTTCAGTAGGTCTTTGCGGGCCAGGGCCAGCTGCATGGGCACGAACTGCTCGAGTGGGTCTCGGCAGTACGCAATGAAGAACAGTCCTGCGTCCAGGTGACCGAAGCCGTCGGAGCCGTCGGTGAAGTTGTAACCGCGCCTGAGGATTTGGATGCCGTCTAGGTTCTCCTTCGAGGCGAGACGCACGTGGGCGTCGGAGTCGATCAGCAATCCTTCAGGACCCTTGGAATCGAGGTCGAGAGCGTCGAATTCGTCTTTCAGGCCCAGGGGTGCGCCGGTTCCCTTACTGCGCCCGATGACTCGTTCCTGCTCCTTCAGCGTGGTCCGATCCCAGGATTCGATCAGCATGCGGATTCGACGCGCAACGAGGTACGAGCCTCCGGCCATCCATGGTTGATCGTCGTCTTCCCCGACCCAGATGTAATCGTCGAGCAGTTCGGGATCCTCGGCTTTGAGGTTTGCCGTTCCGTCTTTGAATCCGAACAGATTTCGTGGTGTCGCCTGGGTGGTCGACGTCGAGGACGTGCGCCCGAATCCGAGTTGGGACCACTTGACGGATACGGTGCCGAATCCGACGCGTGCGAGGTTGCGGATGGCGTGGACTGCGACCTGCGGGTCGTTGGCGCAGGCCTGGATGCAGAGGTCGCCGCCGGAGCGGCGTTCGTCGAGATTGTCGGCGGGAAAGTGCTGCAGGTCGGCCAGGGACGTCGGCTTGAGATCCGCAAGCCCGAAGCGAGTGAACAGTCCGGGCCCGAATCCGATCGTCAGGGTCAACGACGACGCGGACAATCCCAATGCCTCACCGGTGTCCGACGGCGGGCGGTACTCACCCGCGCCGACAGCGCCACCGTCGAATGTTTCTTCGCCCCGGGTGAGCCGCTCCGCCATGAGCGTCCACTTCTGGAGCAGCGCAACGAATTCGTCGCGTGACTCGGTGGTGATGTCGAATGCGACGAAGTGCATGCGGTCCTGTGCCGGAGTGACGATGCCGGCCTGGTGCGCTCCGCGGAATTCCACGATGTCCGACGCTTGGTCCTCGTCCGACTCCGTGCATGCGGCAACGGCTCCCGTCCCGACGAGGGCCGCGCCCACCCCGACGGCGCCGAACAGGCGCCGCCGAGAGAAGCGAGAAGTATTACTGTCCGGCAACGACACCCTGTACCTGACTTACCTCGGCGGACAGTGCGTCGATCTTGTTGGAGAGTTCCTGACGCTGGGGTTCGGTGACGGTGTCGTAGAAGACGAAGCCGTCGCCCTGGCGGTACTCGGCCAGTTCGGCGTCGAGCTCGGCGAAGCGTGCATCGATGGCCGATCCCAGTTCTGCGTCGTTCTGATCGATGATCGGACGCACTGCGGCAACTGCTGCCTGGGAGCCGTCGACGTTCGCCTGGAAGTCCCATAGGTCGGTGTGCGAGAAGAAGTCTTCCTCACCGCTGATCTTGGTCTTGGCCACCTCGTCGAGCAGTCCCTGGGCGCCACCTGCGACCTGAATGGGGTCGATGGTGAAGTCCTCGGCCTTGACCTTCTCGGCGAGTTCTGCAATGTCGGCCTGAAGCTGATCGGCCATCTGGTTCGTGTCGGGCTGCAGTCCCTGCTCCCAGAGATCTTTCTCGATGCGGTGGAAGCCGGTCCAGGTGTCACCGGGCTCGACGTCCGGTTCACGCAGATCGATGCGCGGGTCGAGGTCGTCGGGGAACGCCTCGGCAACCGGTTCGATTCGCTCGTAGTAGCTGCGGGTGACGGGGAACTGGGTCTTTGCGGCTTCGATGTCGCCGGACTTCACGGCGGCGACGAACGATGCCGTGGTCTCCTGGAGCGCGTCGACCTGACTGACGACGTATCTTTTGTAGCCGGTTGCTGCCTCGTCGAGCAGTCCGTTCTCGTCGGCCTGACGCACGGCGTCGCCGGAGACGACGAAGTCTGCGCGGATTCCGTCGCCGACCATTCCTGCCTTGCAGGCGGTCTGGTAGGTGCCCGGGTCGGGCAGGGCGACGATGAGCTGGCGCGTCAGGCCCGGTCCAATGTTCTCGACCTCGCCCATGACACGGTCGCCTTCGCCGTAGACGTAGAACTCGGTGACCTTGGTTCCGTTGTTCGTGATCTGGAACGTCGAGTTGCCGGTCGTTCCTTCGGACGTCGCGACATCGCACGTGGTGTCGCTGGCGGCGACGGCGATGTCGCCGGAACCGGACTCGGATCCGCCGTCGGACGACGATTTCTCGGTGCAGCCGGCGAGAGCGAGCGGCAGAGCCGCGAGTGCGGCCAGCGCAAAGGTGGTACGGCGCAAGGGAGTGCCTTTCATGAGGTGACTGCGGGTTCGGGTACGCGAACCGGCCGAAGGAACAGGTAGAGAACGACAGCGAGGTAGAGCACCCATCCGGTGACCTGCAGGACGGTGGGTTCGGGTCGGAAGTTGAAGATGCCGGCGAGGACGGTTCCGTACCAACTGGACGCGTCGAACTGCGCGGTGATGTCGAAGGCCGTCGAACCTCCGCCGGGCAGAATCCCGCCGATCTGCAGTGCACGGATTCCGTACGCGAGAATGCCTGCCGCGACGACGATCAGGAAGATGCCGGTGTATTTGAAGAACACCGCGAAATTGATGCGGATGGCGCCGAAGTACAGCAGAACCGTCAGTCCGGCGGCGGCGACGATTCCCAGCAGAAGTCCCAGCAGCGGCCACGAACTGCCGCCCGTGTTCTCCGCGTATCCGACCATCAGCAACGCAGTTTCGACGCCTTCGCGTCCGACGGCGAAGAACGACAGCGCCAGGACCGCGAGTGGTCCGACGGTCAACGCTCGCTCCATGCCGGAGCGGAGTTCGCCGGAGATGTCCTTGGCAGCGGTGCGCATCCACAGCACCATCGCGGTGACGATGCCGACGGCGACCAGCGAGGCGGCTCCGGCGATGATCTCCGCGGTCAGTCCGGTGACCGTCGACGTTCCGTAGTGAATGACGAAAAAGATCGCTGCCACCATGGCAACAGCCAGCCCGACTCCCAACCAGACCCACTTCAACGCGTCGCGCCGCTCGGCCTTGACGAGGAAGGCGACCAGGATCATGACGACGATGCCCGTTTCCAGGCCTTCACGGAGGCCGATCAACCCGCTTCCGAACATTTGGGTGGCGATGGGCGGAGCGGCTAGGACGGACACGTTCGGTGCTCCTGAAGCGTTGCGAGAAAGGGTAGGGAACCCTCATGTGGTTGAGAGCAACATACACCCTCGTGCATATTGGAAAACCCCTTTGACCTGCACATGCTCGGCGCTTTAGGTTTCTATTACTTTTCGTGTGCAGGATGGACCTGTGAAGAAGCGAGTGGCCTACGTCGTTGCTGTGGTCGCGGTGGGTCTGTTGGCTGCGGCGTGCGGCTCGTCGGAACCGCCGCGTGCGATTCCCGAAGGCATTCCTCCCGGAGCGGGAACGCCGGTGCCCGAGATCGACTTCAACGCACAGGGGAGAACGGCGGACCTCCTGCTCGACTGGGCGGAGCCCCAGGCCGACGCCATGAACATCTCGGTTCCGGCGTTGGCGGCCTACGGTCACGCCGCCGCGATCATGTCCGACACGGCACCCGGCTGCGGCATCGCCTGGACGACGCTCGCCGGAATCGGCTACATCGAAAGTCGCCACGGCACGTACCAGGGCTCGTCCGTCGCCCCCGACGGTCTTGTGTCGCCCGCAATTCGCGGCATCCCATTGGACGGCGGCCCGGGCGTCGCCGAAATTCCCGACACCGATGGCGGCCAACTCGACGGCGATCCGGTGCACGACCGCGCGATGGGCCCGATGCAGTTCATTCCCGAGACCTGGAAGAAATGGGGCGTCGACGCCAACGGTGACGGTATCGCCGATCCCGACAACCTCGACGACGCAGCTCTGACCGCAGCTCGCTATCTCTGCGCGCGCGGAGGTGATCTGCGCACCGCGGAAGGGTGGGAGCGCGCGCTCATGGCCTACAACCAGTCCGGTGTCTATCTCCGAGACGTCCGCGACGCTGCAGCCGCCTATTCAGTCGGCACCACTGCGTGACTCCGCAGGCTCCGCTCTTGCTTTCCCTGGTCACTCCGCAGGCTCCGCTCCTGTCTTTCCCTGGTCACTCCGCAGGCTCCGCTCCTGTCTTTCCCTGGTCACTCCGCAGGCTCCGCTCCTGTGCGTCGCGGGGAGGTCAGGCGAGCGGCTAGTCTGACACCCGGCACTTACCCGCCCGCCCCCGTTACAAGGAGAAGCATTCGTGGCCATCATTGAGCAGGTCGGAGCTCGCGAGATTCTCGACTCCCGTGGCAACCCCACGGTCGAGGTCGAGGTCGCACTGGACGACGGAACACTGACCCGCGCAGCGGTTCCTTCCGGAGCGTCCACCGGTGAGCACGAGGCAGTCGAGCTTCGTGACGGCGGCGAGCGTTACGGCGGCAAGGGCGTCGAGAAGGCCGTCAACGCTGTTCTCGACGAGATCGCACCGGCTGTCATCGGCCTCGACGCCATCGAGCAGCGGGCCGTCGACCAGGCTCTTCTCGATCTCGACGGCACCCCGAGCAAAGCGCGTCTCGGCGCGAACTCGCTGCTCGGTGTTTCCCTCGCGGTGGCGAAGGCGGCTGCGGAGTCCGCTGGACTCGAGCTCTTCCGTTACCTCGGCGGACCGAACGCACACATCCTTCCCGTACCGATGATGAACATCATCAACGGTGGCGCGCACGCGGACAGTGGCGTCGACGTCCAGGAGTTCATGATCGCGCCCATCGGTGCGCCTACCTTCAAGGAATCCCTGCGCTGGGGTGCCGAGGTCTACCACTCCCTCAAGTCGGTTCTGAAGGCCAAGGGCCTGTCGACGGGCCTCGGCGACGAGGGCGGCTTCGCGCCCGACCTGGCCGGAACCAAGGAAGCGCTCGACCTCATTCTCGACGCCATCGCCAAGACCGGCCTCAAGCCCGGACAGGATGTGGCGCTCGCACTCGACGTCGCAGCCACCGAGTTCTACACCGCAGGCACCGGCTACGCCTTCGAGCGCGCTACCAAGTCCGCCGAGGAGCTGTCGGCGTTCTACGGCGAACTCGTCGACGCCTACCCGCTCGTCTCCATCGAGGATCCGCTGGACGAGAACGACTGGGACGGCTGGGTTGCCCTCACCGAGGCCATCGGTGACAAGGTGCAGCTCGTCGGCGACGACCTCTTCGTCACCAACCCGGAGCGTCTCGAGGACGGCATTGTCAAGGGTGCGGCCAACGCGCTGCTGGTGAAGGTCAACCAGATCGGCACGCTTACCGAGACCCTCGACGCCGTCGACCTCGCGCACCGCAACGGCTACAAGACGATGATGAGCCACCGGTCCGGCGAGACCGAGGACACCACCATCGCCGACCTGGCGGTTGCCGTCGGCAGCGGTCAGATCAAGACGGGTGCGCCCGCGCGTTCCGAGCGCGTTGCGAAGTACAACCAGTTGCTGAGAATCGAAGAAGCTCTGGGTGACGCGGCGCGTTACTCGGGTGAGCTGGCTTTCCCCCGGTTCAATTACGAGGGATAGTTTTCGGCTCGATTCGACGAGGGTGATTGCATGGCGGCACGACGAGGAAGATCCGGGACAAGCCCAGGTGGGCGTGATCCCCGGCCTCGTGGTCGCTCTGCATCCCGGGGCCGGACGTCCGGAGCTGCGTCGGGAGACGAGCGCAGCTCCGGTCAACCGGCGCCGGAGCCGTCCGATCAGGCGCGTGACGCCGTGGTCGGCGGCAAAGCAGCTCCCCGACGGGTGGGCGCGCGGGCTTCGTCCGGCGGTGAGCGCACGTTTCTCGGCCTGTCGACGGCCAAGGCCGTGGTCCTCGCTGTCGTCGTGTGCGCGTTGGCGTTGACGCTCGCGATGCCGCTGCGGACCTATTTTTCGCAGCGCGCCGAGCTCGAGCAGGTCCTCGCCGAGCGCACCGGACTCGAGCAGGACGTCAAGGACCTGGAGCTCGAGAAGACGCAACTGAACGACCCGACGCGCATCGCAGCCAATGCGAAGTCCAGGCTCCGCTGGGTGATGCCGGGGGAGACGCCGTACACGGTGCAGTTGCCGGGGGACGTCGGTCCGCCGGTGGACGACGTGGAAACCACCAAGCAATCCGAAGGCCCGTGGTACCGGGACCTGTGGGAGTCCGCGGTGCAACCGCAGGGGCCCGTGGAGGAACAAGAAGTGGTGCCGGATCGGGCTGTTCTGCCCGAGCCTGCACCGGACATCGAAGGAGGACCGGTCGGGTGAGCTCGGCAGTCTCGAAGGAAGATCTCGACGCCGTAGCGGCTCAACTCGGACGCGAACCCCGCGGTGTTCTCGCCATCGCGTATCGATCCCCGGACGGTAGGCCCGGTGTGGTGAAAACTGCGCCCAAGCTGCCCGACGGCACCCCGTTCCCCACCCTGTTCTATCTGACGGATCCGCGCTTGACGGCCGAGGCCAGCCGTCAGGAATCGGCGGGCGTGATGCGAGACATGACTCTTCGGTTGGCCGAGGACGAGGAACTGGCCGCCGGATATCGCCGCGCGCACGAGTCCTACCTGGCCGAGCGCAACGATATCGAATCTCTCGGAACCGATTTCACCGGCGGAGGTATGCCGGATCGGGTCAAGTGCCTGCACGTGTTGATCGCTCACTCCCTCGCCAAGGGCCCGGGCGTCAACCCACTCGGTGACGAGTCGGTGGCGCTCGCCGCCGAGACCTCGTTGCGCGGCACCGCAATTCCCGCCGACTGGCCGACCATCGCCGAACTTCGCGGAGAGACTTCATGACTCGGGTAGCAGCCATCGATTGCGGCACCAATTCCATTCGCCTCCTCGTTGCGGACATCAAAGACGGTGTTCTGACGGATGTTGCGCGGGAGATGCGCGTCGTGCGCCTCGGCCAAGGCGTCGACGCGACGGGTTCCTTTGCGCCCGAGGCGATCGAACGCACCCGCGTCGCTCTCGAGGAATACGCTGGCATCATTCGCGAAGCCGGTGTGTCGGCGCTGCGCATGGTCGCGACGTCCGCCACCCGCGACGCCGCGAACCGCGACGACTTCTTCGCGATGACGCGGGAGATTCTGGATCCCATCGTGCCCGGTTCGGTCGCCGAGGTCATCACCGGTGACGAGGAAGCACGGCTGTCGTTCGCCGGTGCCGTCGGCGAACTCGACGCCAAGGGTGCACCGTTCGTCGTCGTCGACCTCGGCGGCGGGTCCACCGAACTTGTTCTGGGTGATCGCAAGGGTGTGCGTGCGGCGTTTTCCGCCAACATCGGGTGCGTCCGTCTGACCGAGCGTTTTCTGCACTCCGATCCGCCCACCGCCGACGAGATCGCCGGAGCTCGCGCGTACGCCCGCGAGAAGTTGGAGGAAGCGTTCGAGGACGTCAACATCGGCGAGGCCTCGAGTTGGGTCGGCGTCGCGGGCACCATGACCACCATCGCCGCCATCGCTGCAGGTCTGCAGGAGTACGACGCGGACAAGGTCCACCTGACACGAGTGTCCTTCGGAGACCTGTTCGACGTGTGCGACCGTCTGATCGGAATGACTCGCGCAGACCGAGCGGCGTTGGGGCCCATGCACCCCGGACGGGTCGACGTCATCGGTGGCGGTGCCATCGTGACCAGTGTTCTGGCCGAGGAGTTCGAGCGTCGCGGCGCCGTCAGCACCCTGGTGGTCAGTGAGCACGACATTCTCGACGGCATCGCCCTGTCCGTGAAGGCGTAGTTCTGCAGATTCGCAGGTAGTACCTGCGGCGATGCTCCTTGCGTCGGTGTCCGATTCGGTGAACTCTGTGACGTGCGACACGCACGCGCAGGGGACTACGCCGAAACGAGGATCATCGATGACGACGACGCAGGCACCCGCAGAGAAGGGCCTGGCACGACTCGCGCAAGGACTGGCTCGAGCCACCGAAAAATGGTTCCCCGACGCCTACATCTTCGCTTTGGTGGGCGTTGTCGTCGTCGCGGTGGCGGCGTTCGCGAACGGGTCGTCGCCGCAGAACGTCGTCGACGCCTTCGGTGGGGGTTTCTGGGATCTGACGGCGTTCACGCTGCAGATGGCGATGGTGGTGCTCACCGGGTACGTCGTTGCGACGTCGCCTCCGGTGGCGCGGCTGATCACCCGACTGGCGCTACTACCTCGTTCACCCAGTAGCGCAGTGAGTTTCGTGGCCCTGCTCTCCTGTACGGTGTCGTTTCTGAACTGGGGATTGAGTTTGGTCTTCAGCGGTCTGCTCGCTCGCGCGATCGCGCGACGGTCGGACATGCAGGCCGACTACCGGGCTCTCGGTGCCGCAGCCTTCATGGGGCTCGGTGCGGTGTGGGCACTCGGAATGTCCTCGTCCGCGGCACAATTGCAGGCAACTGCGAGTTCCCTGCCTGGACCGCTGCTGCAGATCACCGGTGTTCTCGATTTCGGCAAGACGATCTTCACGTGGCAATCGTTGGTGACCTGTTTGATCATCACGGTGATCACCGTCGTCATAGCGCATCTGTCCGCTCCGAAGGGCGCGGCGATCAAGACTGCGGAGAGCATGGGCGTCGATCTCGACGACACGATCGACGAGCCGGCTCCGCGGTCGCGTCCCGGCGAGTGGCTCGAGTACAGTCGGGTCCTTCCGTTGCTTATCGGTGCAATGACGCTGGGATGGCTTGTGTCGCAGCTACTGACGTTGCCCGTGCTGTCGGTGGTGTCGAGCCTGAACGGCTATCTTCTGGTCTTCCTGATCCTCGGTCTCGTCCTGCACGGAACGCCCAGAAGGTTTCTCGACGCAGTGTCCAAAGCAGTGCCGGCCACCGCGGGCATACTCGTTCAATTTCCGCTGTACGCGGCGATGGCTGCCATTCTGGTCGAGGCCGAGGGACGGGGAGGCGTCACGATCTCCGAGCACCTCGCGAACTTCTTCACCGACATCGGCAGCGGCGGCGGTTTTGCTGTGGTCATCGCGATCTACACCGTGATCCTCGGGCTGTTCGTGCCCTCCGGTGGAGGTAAATGGCTGGTCGAAGCCCCCTACGTCATGCAATCGGCTACCGACGTGCAGATGAACCTGGGCTGGACCGTCCAGATTTACAACGTCGCCGAGGCCCTGCCGAACCTCATCAACCCGTTCTTCATGCTTCCGCTCCTCGCCGTACTGGGCCTGCGGGCACGTGATCTCATCGGATTCACGTTCCTGCAGTTCATCTTCCACTTCCCAGTCGTCCTGCTGCTGGTGTGGCTCCTGGGCATGACCTTCGACTTCGTGCCACCGGTCATCCCCGCCCAGTAGCGGACCGATATGATCGTCACCGCTGGAACCAGCGTTCCCAGCAATCGCCCCTATAGCCCAATTGGCAGAGGCAGCGGACTTAAAATCCGTCAAGTGTCGGTTCGAGTCCGACTGGGGGCACCGGAGTCCACATGGATCCACAATCTCGCTGTCGAGCAGCGTATTTCGTAGGTGGTCGTGGACTGCCGTAGACTGTGCTGTATCTGAATGGACAAGTAAGGCAGCGGATTTTAATCCGCCTAGCGGCTCTCGTGGCCGTGCCTGTGGTTATATTTCTGCAGGTCAGGGCGTTTCGCATCTTGGCTGAAATTCTCGGTGTCACAAGTCTGTCACAACTCGGTACGAACTGCGCCTTGGCGTACAGGGGGTGCAATGAATGTGGTTGCTAGACTATGTAATTCGAGATTCTTCAGCCGTATTGCAATGTGTCAAATGCTTCGAGCACGCCGCGCCTGGCCACCTGGTCCGATCGGCGTTGTAAATTGCATTTTCCGCACCGTCTATGTCAAAACGCCAGTTCAGCACAGTTTTGCTCTGCAGATGTGTCGGTGACCTGCGCTAGGCTGCCGATATGGACTTCCGACCAGGCCGTGCACCTGCGGTGAGCAATGTCGCAGGCAGCCCCGTGGGCGGCAGATCGTTGGCGGTCGAGCCGGAGATCCCGCCTGCCGTCGCGAAGCGGATCGCGGCCGCCGTGCAGTCCTCCCGTTCCGAGGGCACGCGCAAGACCTACGCGGCTGCGTGGAGACGCTTCACCAGTTGGTGCGCAGCGAATGGTCACGTGACGCTTCCGGCGCACCCGATCACCGTCGCCGCTTACCTCGTCGACGCCGCCGATACCCGCACCGAGACGGGGGAGCGGGCTTACGCCGTCGCCACCTTCGGCACGTGGATAGCGGCCATCAATCACCAGCACCGCACAACCGGCCACATGTCGCCGTCTGCACACGAACTCGTCATCGCAACCTTGTCCGGGATCCGGCGGGAGTACGCCGCAGCGGGGGATCGGCCCCGCAGCCCGCGAGATCCACTCCTTGTCGACGACATCAAGCTACTTGTCGAGACTGCGCGGAAGCGGTGCCAAGGCTGGGCCGACGAGGTGCTCGAACGTCGGGATTCGGCGATCCTGCTGCTCGGGTTCGCCGGCGCCTTCCGCCGTAGCGAGTTGTCGGAGATGGCGTGCGGAGATGTCACCGTGCACCGGCACGATGGCCTCCACATCCGGCTACGGAAGTCGAAAACCGACCAAGAGGGCAAGGGAGCGGTCAAGGCCCTGCCCTACACCGAATCCCACGAGACGTGCCCACCCTGCGCGTACGTCCGGTGGGCACAGGTCGTGGCCGCGTTCGATGCTGGCGGCCGTCCCTCTGTAATCCGACTACTTCGCAAGGGCGAGCCGTTCGAGGCGCATGTGTGCCGTGGGGGAGTGCCCCGCACCGCAGCCCGGGCACCGCTGTTACGAGCAGTCGCAAAAAATGGCAACCTCGGTGCAACCGCGCTGTCCGGTGCCGCGATTCACCAGACCATCCGCCGCCGCGCCGAACACGCTGGCTACGACCCCGCTACTCTCACGAAACTTGGTGGGCACTCCCTCCGCGCCGGATTCGTCACCCAAGGCACCCGCAACGGCGCCGACGGTTCGTCAATCGCCCGACAGACCGGCCACGCCAGCCTCGACTCCGTCGAGATGTATCGCCGCGAGCGTGCGCCACTTATCGGCAACGCCGTCAACGAGATTGGGCTGTAAACAGCGAAACGAGCGGAATTGCGTTCGATGCAACTGCGTAACAACAGTTACGAATGCCATGACCTGCTCGTCTATCTGGGTGTCAGCCTAGCCGTTGTCGGGCTCCCCACGTAGCCTCACCTGGGCAGATAGGTCGCGCACTGGACAGGATTCAACATTGTTGTGTTTGATGCATCGCGTGGGTGGGGCTGATATCCCAGGTGCGGCGCATCTGGTGTTGACCGATGGGGTGGTGTACATCTTGATCCTGAAGAAGCAGTGTTCGACGCGATGTTGGCCGGTTGGCAGCATCAGCAGCGCACTCGTTTCCTGAGCGACGAGGGGACGATTGGGCCGCGGTTGACGTTGATCCGGCGATTCCCCCAGTTCACCACTTCCTATACGTGGCAATGGGAACCGGCCGCCGGGCAGGACTTCATCGTGCATCTGCGATCTGGCGTAGGCCGCACGCCGATCGCGGTGTCGACCGCACGATCGTACGAGATGGCGATCTCATTGTTCAAGGAGTATGTCACCGACCGCCGATACGGCTGGCCGACACGGTGCTTGGAGCGTTTTTCTGTTGTGCCGCAACAAGTCTTCCATGACGGCAATTCTGTCGCGCATGTAAAGATGTCGAATTTGGGCGCGATGACAAGTGATTTTCGAGCGAGCTCTGAGGGGCAAAGCGCAGATTTATGAGGAGGACCCCAAGCAGCTTTCCGGCCAGAGACTGCTCGGTGCATCGAGGGGCAAGATGGGGTGATGACGCAGCTGCGGATTGTCGTTCCCGAGGACTTCATCATGGATGGAATGGCATCCATCCCCGAGGTAGGTGATCGTGTCGGCTACCTGCTGCAGTTTCAGGAGGGCCGACCGCAGGCCAACCCCGAGATGTCGAACCGTGTTCTCGCGCGGGTCGAGGTATTGAACGAGGGCCGACTCTCAGCAGGGAGGATCGACCCCAGCGGCACATCCCACCCGGGTACCTACTCGATGCAGTTGCACGGCGACGGCTGGCGCGCGTACTTCCGGTCGAGTCGCCTATATCAGGACACGGCAACCCTGACCGGGACGTTCGGGGCCGGTTGGCCCGGGGTGATCCCGATCGACACCGAGACCACCGGCGTCGTAACCAGATGTCAGCTGATCACGCGTGTCAGCTACCCCGACTCCGCCGGCAGACACACTCAGCCATCGACGGACACCCTCGGACCCGTCCCTGAGGGACAGAAGGGTTTCCGGCTCGGCCTGGTACCCGTCGGGCCCGCACCCCAAGGCGCGTCGGGGTGGGTCGCGATGAGCCCGCCGCAGGACGGTCCGTGGACCCGTGAGGCTGGGATCCTCGTGGAGCTCGAGACCAGCGCTCCTCAACCACACTAGGGCGCGCGCCGCGGCCGCGTCCCACCTACCGAGTGCGAGCCACTCGAAATCCCGCGCGCCATGCGATGAGGCCAGAGACCGCTCCGATGACCGCAGCTGCCACGGGCCCGGCGATCAGGTAGGGAACAAGATCGGCATCTCTGCCTGGGCAGAGGGAGTTCGTCGACGGTGCGGCAAGCTCGCTCATGAGCGAGGTCAGCGGCGCGCTCGAAATACACTGCGTCGGCTGCCCTAGCCACCATGAAACTAGAGCGACACAGACCAGGCCGCCGACGAAGAACGCAATGGCCCCTGCCGCAATCAATGAACGCACCAACGCATCGTTCCAGCTCGAGCCGTAGTCCTGTGAACGAGGGTCCGGTGCGATGCGCTGCGGCCGACGCGAGAAACGGGCTCACCCTGAAGCCGCTGCCCGGCCCGTCTTATGCTGCTATTTGTGGATCGACAGCAGCACGGACTGCGCGAAGACTATTTCCCGCCGGGATCAGTTGCTGCCCAGTTCTATTCTCCATCGGTCCGTCGATACACGCCCCGGCACGGTGAGCTGTTGGAACAATACGGTGGTCTCTCGTCGACCTGGGCGGAGTTGGCTTTGGCTGCGTGCTTGCGTCGCCTGTCGACAAGCTCGTTGTCCGAAGCGTGGGGTGTCGGTGTTGCCGACGCATGGACGGACGGCCCGGATGCGTTCTGCGTCGTATACCGGTACATGACTGTCGCGAAGACTTTGGGAATTCGTATGACGAAATCGGGGCCGCATCCTGCTGCGGAGACGGAAGACGCTGAGCGCTTCGGCCGAGAAGTGGCCGATTTCGACATCGGAGAACCGTTGGGGACCGTCGCGAACAACCTCCGGCCTGATAGGAACGGAATCGACTGGTGGGGCTACCTCGACGCAAAGACACCAGTGAAACCGACCTGATTCGTTCGACGGCCTGGCTGCGCGGCGTTCGTCCGTCCCGACTGACAACGTACCGAACGAGGATGGGTTACGGTAAGCCGATGATCACTTCCCGCCGTCGAAAGAATGCCGCCGCGCACTGATCCGCCCGCGAGGCACCGAACACCGCTACCTAGGCGCGGTTGTTACTACGCGGGGCCATCGCGGAGGGTTTGTTGGTTCTCTACCCGGTATCACTTCCACGATCCCGCGGCCACCGCGTCTTCGATCGACGGGGGACAGAACGTCCCTGCGTCCTTGGTGCTGCCACCGCCGCCCGCGGCCGATCTTTCGCCGCCGACGTACGAGACGCCGAGCGACTTCACTGGCAAGCTTCATTCCGCGCCGGTGCCACCGAATTCACTGTGTCAGTTCGCATTCATCGGTCACCGCTATCGAAGAATTCGCGGGCGACGCCACCGGTGAATGCCTTCTGGACGCCACCACGATGCCTCCGTACACCACCATCGAGACCCAACAAGGAGCGCTCATGACCACCTGGATCGAAGTACTTATCACCATGGTCGACGGACCCGACCGCCCCGTGACGGGGATCGCGATGCCCTACCGCCATACCGACGAACCCGTCGTCTGGTACACCGGAACCTACGGCGAGACACCCATCCTGCTCGACCTCCCCAGCGCAGGAATCCAACTCACCCGGTGGGGCCACCGCTTCCGAATCGAATCCTTGGACGGCCGGCTGCTGCTCTGCGGTGACGGCGATACGGCATGGGACTTTCGTGACGATCCGCACCGCCCCCGGCGCACTGCGCAGCGGCGGGTGGTCTTCGCTGGTCCGGGCCACGAGATGGTGTTCGGGCGACGAGCCGCGCACTGGGTGGGCAACCACTGGGCGACACCGACGGGACCGGTCACCGACGTCGACGTGGCCGGACGGCCCAGTTGGGCAGTCACTCTCGCCGCCGGACCCCCCGTCGGCGGCACAGAGCAGACCGACATTCGCATCGTCGTCGACGCCGAAACGGGAACAGTGGTCGCCGAGCACTCCGCAGACGGCATCGAGGGCGCGGTGTACCAGGAATTTCGGACACTCGATGCCGCCGATGCCGGGGCGTTCCGGTGGGATGGTCCGGTCGTCACCGACGAGGAGTCGCGGCGCGCAGCGGGCCGACCCGCTCCCGGCCTCGAACAGGAACGGGCCGCTGCCTGGTTCCACAACAACGTTGTCGCAGAAGCGGTATCGCTGCCCGTGGTGATCGACTTCTCCGTGCGCCGCGCGGATCTGCACGACGCCGACTCAGGAGCCTTCACCGCGTACCTGACCACCACCCCGGCCTCGCGCGGACCGTCGGTCTACCTTTCCCGCCGGGCGCGCTCCACGCAGCCGTGGGCGGTGCTCGTCCCGCAGTTTCAGGTCTCCTGGTGTACAGCCGACTTCGACTGGACTGTCGTCATCGCCGGAGGGAGCCTCGACGAGCAAGGTCTGCGCCGGTTGCGCCGGTGGCTACACCCCGACGACCCGGTGATCGGGACGCCCCCACTTGCCCGACGCGCGGTGACGACATGACTATGCACCAGGAGCAGAGTCTTCGGCGGTGCCGCGTCGGACGTTGTCGGTGCGGGTGCCGGGCTGGGTGATCGACGATGGATCCTTCCCCCGAGCGACTGCCGGAGACGTGGTCGAGGTGTTGCTCGAGTTCCACACATCCGATGACACCTCGTCGCTGTGCGAACAGCAGCTCACCGCCATCGCCCGTCCGGCTTACGGCCGCCACCGCATCAGCAGCGCGCCAGCGTAGCGTCCTAGTCCACTGTTCGTCGGCGAGATACCGGCGGACGGCAGTCCGGCGGCCGCGCAGCGTCAGACGAACACCGCACCTTCGAATACTGCACCTTCGCCAGTACAGTTCATTTATAGCCAATCCTAGCTGTCGGTGCTCTGCCCTACTGTCAGGCAAGGTCTGGTTCCGCTGATGGGGGAGTGATGGGCAAACCGAAAAACGCACGTTGGAAGAAGTCACCTAAGGATGCCGGCGGGCACCCACGCGTTCGATTTCCTCGCAACCTGGAGTCACCAGAAGCTGCGATTGCACGGGCGTTCCTGTCACGCGCATTGATTCCGTCACGCGCTCGTATCGATTCACGAACCGAGGAGGCCAGGCTTTTCGAAAAATGGCGTGTCAACCCGAGCCAGCCCCGACCCGGCAGTCCTCTCGATCTCGACGACTCCGGATATTTCTCGGCGGTCGTCACTGAAAACGTATCGCCATCACCAATTCGCGACCACGCGCTCTTCCCAACGATGGCTGCTGCGGAGAACTTGACCACGGTTGTTCGACTGATCGACGACTGGGATCGCAACGGGCAGATGCGCTCGATGTCAGTAGTCACTTTATGTCGATCTGCGCTTGAGTCGTCCGCTCGGGCGGTATGGCTCTTGTCACCGCCAGAACGGTCGGAACGTCGCAGTCGCGCACTGCGCATGGTCAAAGCAGAGATACTCGGACAGAAGAAGTTCCTGACGAAGCAGGTCGCTGGGTACGAATCTCAAGGGACTCGGTATGAGTCCGAACTCGCCGCGTTACGTTCCGACCTCGACAAAGCGATCGATGTACTCAGCGACTTGGACGCGGTGGCGGGAGCGCCAACAATTGAGCAGCAGATCGAACTGGCTTCTGCATGGGTCGACGAGACAGCAGTGAATCCACAACACACCCCGATGGCCGGCATGGCGAAAACGATGTACTCAATCGCATCGGGCTTCGCCCACGGTTACACTTGGACGACCAAACACATGCAGGAAACCACCGACCTCTTCAACATCACAGCTGACTTTCTCTACGTTGCGACAACGATGCTGAGCGCTGCGGTGATACTGCACGAGACGCAGTCGGCCGCATCGTCAAGCGATATCAGCGAGCTATGCCCCGGCCACTTGCGCGATGTCGCCCGGATATTCCACCAGAGATACGTTTTCGTGGAACGAGAACAGTCGGACTTAAACTCCGTTGCCGACTGACTGGCCGGTGACACGGAGTACGGGGCCGAGAGCTACCGTCTGTTGCACGGCGATAGGTGCCACCGCCGGCTGTCGTCATGATGTCTGGCTCTTGTGACACGTTCGTGGGTCGCTAATCGCGCCTAAGCGGCCACACGCCGTCCCCCGTCTAGGTTTTGGCTTGTCGAAGGTCAAAACCGAAG
>NZ_NPFZ01000030.1:0-1557 GCF_002259425.1 Rhodococcus sp. 14-2470-1a | reverse complement strand
AAGCCGTTCGCTGGTACCTCCACCACCACCGCACCGGTCACCAACCCCGCCACCGGCGAGGTCACCGGCCAGCTCGCACTCGCCAACCTCGGCGACGCACGCACCGTCATCGACGCCGCCGCAGCCGCCTTCCCCGCCTGGCGCGACACCTCCCTCGCCAAACGCACCCAAATCCTCTTCAACTTCCGCGAACTACTCAACAAGAAAAAAGGCGAACTCGCCGAAATCATCACCGCCGAACACGGCAAAGTCCTCTCCGACGCCCTCGGCGAAATCTCCCGCGGCCAAGAAGTCGTCGAATTCGCCTGCGGCATCCCCCACCTCCTCAAAGGCGGCTACACCGAAAACGCCTCCACCAAAGTCGACGTCTACTCCATCCGCCAACCCCTCGGACCCGTCGGCATCATCTCCCCCTTCAACTTCCCCGCCATGGTCCCGATGTGGTTCTTCCCCGTCGCCATCGCCGCCGGCAACACCGTAGTACTCAAACCCTCCGAAAAAGACCCCACCGCCTCCATCTGGCTCGCCGAACTCTGGGAAGAAGCAGGCCTACCCCCCGGCGTCTTCAACGTCCTCCAAGGCGACAAACTCGCCGTCGACGAACTCCTCGAGAACAAGAAGATCAAATCGATCTCCTTCGTCGGCTCCACCCCCATCGCCCAATACGTCTACGCCACCGGCACCGCCAACGGCAAACGCGTCCAAGCCCTCGGCGGGGCGAAGAACCACGCCATCGTCCTCCCCGACGCCGACCTCGACCTCGCTGCCGACGCCATGGTCAACGCCGGCTTCGGCTCCGCAGGCGAACGCTGCATGGCCATCTCCGCCCTCGTCGCCGTCGGCGACATCGCCGACGAACTCGTCGCCAAAATCGTCGAACGCACCACCCCCCTGGTCACCGGCGACGGCACCCGCGGCGCCGACATGGGCCCCCTCGTCACGGGGGCCCACCGCGACAAAGTCGCCTCCTACGTCGACGCCGGCGAAGCCGACGGCGCCACCATCGTCGTCGACGGCCGCGGCGTCAAAGCCGACGGCGGAGACGGTGCGAGCGAAGCGACGAGGGATGTCTCCGGTGGATTCTGGCTCGGCCCGACGCTCATCGACCATGTCAAAACCGACATGTCCATCTACACCGACGAAATCTTCGGACCCGTCCTCTCCGTCGTCCGCGTCGACACCTACGACCAAGCCCTCGAACTGATCAACAACAACCCCTACGGCAACGGCACCGCCATCTTCACCAACGACGGCGGCGCAGCACGACGCTTCCAGAACGAAGTCGAAGTAGGCATGATCGGCATCAACGTCCCCATCCCCGTCCCCATGGCCTACTACAGCTTCGGCGGCTGGAAAAACTCGCTGTTCGGCGACACCCACGCCCACGGCACCGAAGGAATCCACTTCTTCACCCGCGGCAAAGCCGTCACCTCCCGCTGGCTCGACCCCAGCCACGGCGGCATCAACCTCGGATTCCCCGAAAACAGCTAGATCCGCTCCGCGTCTCCGGGATTCCCCGAAAACAACTAGACCCCACGTGAGTGGAAATGTAGGCCC
>NZ_NPFZ01000053.1:0-1561 GCF_002259425.1 Rhodococcus sp. 14-2470-1a | reverse complement strand
TGAGTGTGTCGATCGGGTCGAGGTCGGTGAGGTCGGCCATGATCGGGTACCAGGTGGTGAACCAGCCGATCGAGCGTGAGAGGTCGGCGCCGGGGACGAGGGTTTCTTGGCGGCCGTGGCCTTCCATGCCGATGGTGACCGGCCGTGGCTCGAGGCCGTGGCGTGCGCGCCATGCGCAGGTCGCGATGCCCAGTGCGGTGAGGAGGATGTCTTCGACGCTCGCCGAGAGGGCGGTGGTGATGTCGCCGATGAGGGTAGCGGTGAGGTCGGCGGGAACCGTGACCTCGATCTGTCCGGTTGTGGCGTGAGTGTCGCGCTCCGGGTCGACGCTCCGCTCGCCGAAGAGAGGCTGTGTGGCGTCGGCGACGGTGTTCCAGTGCTCGAGTTGGTCGGTGAGGTGGGGGTCGCGCGCGCGTTCGGTCAGTGCGTGGGTCCATGTGGTGATGGAGGTTCCGGCGGGGAGCAGGTCGTCTTCGGTGGCGCCGGTTTCGAGTGCCCAGGCGTGTGCGAGGTCGTCTTGAAGGATGCGCCAGGAGACGCCGTCGACAGCGAGGTGATGGATCACCATGACGAGGCGGCCGGTGGCATCACTGGAGGTGGTGCACCACATTGCGCGCCAGAGGATTCCGTTCGTCGGATCCATCTGATCGGACATTCGGGTGACGAGGTCGTCGACTGTCGTCAGCCATTGCGGGCTCGACCAACCGTCCGACGTCGTCAGCGATTGGATCGGCGATTCGACCGTTGTGGAGGGAAGCGTGAACTCCCAGGTTTCGGAGCGGCGAAGGCGAGCGCCGAGCGTGGGGTGGGCTGTGGCGATCCTGTTGAGGACTCGGTGGAGGGTGTCGGTGGTGAGGTCGGGTGGGGTGGTGAAGACGAAGGATTGGGTGAAGTGGTCGAAGCCGGGTCGGTCTACGTAGCGGGCGGCGATGGGTTGCAGTGGTGCGGTGGTGACGGTGGTGGGTCCGGTTTCGGTGTGGGTCTGGGTGTGGGTGTCGGCGATTCGTGCCAGGGCGCTGATGGTGCGGTGGGTGAAGATGTCGGCGGCGGTGATGGTGATGCCGGCGCGGCGGGCTGCGGTGACGACTTGGATGGAGGAGATGGAGTCGCCGCCGAGGCGGAAGAAGTCGTCGTCGATCGACAGTGGGGTGTCGGTGGGCAGGTGCAGGATGTCGGAGAAGACGGTGGCGAGGGTGGTTTCGGTGACCGTGCTCGGTGTGTGTCCGCCGGTGAGGGCTGCGGTGAGGTCGGGTGTGGGTAGTGCGCGGCGGTCGAGTTTGCCGTTGGGGGTGACCGGGACGGTGGTGATGGGGATGAAGACGGTGGGGATCATGTAGTCCGGTACCCGTGCGGTCAGATGCTCCCGCAGTTCGTCGTCGGTGACGTCGGTACCGACGTAATAGGCGGCAAGGTATTTGTCATTGCCGCCGGGGTGGTCGGCGGCGATGACGACGGCGGTGGTGATGGCGGGGTGGTGTTCGAGGACGGTGCGGATCTCGTCGAGTTCGATGCGGAAGCCGCGGATCTTGACTTGGTCGTCGGAACGGCCGAGGTAGTCGAG
>NZ_NPFZ01000037.1:0-1667 GCF_002259425.1 Rhodococcus sp. 14-2470-1a | reverse complement strand
ACTCCCGCTGTGACGGCGGCTCGGCCTTTTCCGCCGCGGATGGGACCTAAGGGTTCGTTCGTTCACAAGGCGATTACGACCACTGATCCCAAGGTGTTGGGGATCATGTACATCGCGACGTCGATTGCGTTCTTCCTCGTCGGTGGGTTGATGGCGTTGTTGATGCGCGCCGAGTTGGCTGTGCCGGGGATGCAGTTTCTGTCCAACGAGCAGTACAACCAGTTGTTCACCATGCACGGCACGATCATGTTGCTGTTGTATGCGACGCCGATCGTGTTCGGGTTCGCCAATTACATTCTGCCGTTGCAGATCGGTGCTCCGGATGTGGCGTTCCCGCGGCTCAATGCGTTCTCGTACTGGTTGTATCTGTTCGGTGCGTTGATCACCACGGCCGGGTTCATCACTCCTGGTGGTGCCGCGGACTTCGGGTGGACTGCCTACACGCCGTTGACGAGTGCTCTGCATTCGCCGGGTGTGGGTGCTGATCTGTGGATCATGGGGTTGGCGGTGGCCGGTTTGGGCACCATTCTCGGTGGCGTCAACATGATCACCACGGTCATCTGTTTGCGGGCGCCGGGTATGACGATGTTCCGGATGCCGATTTTCACCTGGAACATTCTGGTGACCTCGATTCTGATTCTTCTTGCGTTCCCGTTGTTGACGGCGGCGTTGTTGGGGCTGGCGGCCGATCGTCATCTGGGTGCGCACTTGTTCGATCCGGCGACCGGTGGTGTGTTGCTGTGGCAGCACTTGTTCTGGTTCTTCGGTCATCCCGAGGTGTACATCATCGCGTTGCCGTTCTTCGGGATCGTCTCGGAGATCTTCCCGGTGTTCTCGCGTAAGCCGATGTTCGGGTACACCACGTTGATCTACGCGACGATCGCGATCGCGGCGTTGTCGATCGCGGTGTGGGCGCATCACATGTATGCCACCGGTGCGGTGTTGCTTCCGTTCTTCTCGTTCATGACGTTCTTGATCGCGGTGCCCACGGGTGTGAAGATCTTCAACTGGATCGGCACGATGTGGCGTGGTCAGGTGACGCTCGAGACGCCGATGTTGTTCTCCATCGGGTTCTTGATCACGTTCCTCTTCGGTGGTCTCTCGGGTGTGTTGCTCGCCAGCCCGCCGATCGATTTCCATGTCACCGACACCTACTTCGTGATCGCGCACTTCCACTATGTGGTGTTCGGGACGGTGGTGTTCGCGACGTATGCCGGTATCTATTTCTGGTTCCCGAAGATGACGGGCCGGATGATGGACGAGACGCTCGGCAAGTGGCATTTCTGGTTGACGTTCTTCGGGTTCCACGGCACGTTCCTGGTGCAGCACTGGCTCGGGAACGAGGGTATGCCGCGTCGGTACGCCGATTACCTGGCGTCGGACGGGTTCACCACACTCAACATCATTTCCACGATCGGGGCGTTCGTGCTCGGTGCGTCGACGTTGCCGTTCGTGTGGAATGTCTTCAAGTCCTACCGGTACGGCGAAGTGGTCACCGTCGACGATCCGTGGGGATACGGCAACTCGTTGGAATGGGCGACCTCCTGCCCGCCGCCGCGGCACAACTTCACCGAACTGCCCCGGATCCGTTCCGAGCGTCCCGCGTTCGAACTGCACTACCCGCACATGGTCGAACGCCTCCGCGCCGAAGCCCACGTCGGACCAGG
>NZ_NPFZ01000055.1:0-1733 GCF_002259425.1 Rhodococcus sp. 14-2470-1a | reverse complement strand
GGCTACGGCCACCATTCCGCCGCATCACTGACAGCAATGATCTATCTCAACCTCGGCGGAATCGAGGTCAAGCTACCCACACAAAAGTAAGGAGGGGCAAGTATGTTCGATACGGGGGTTTCGGCGGGATCGAGTACGGCATGCGTGGCCGGCTTGGCGGGCTATGCCGCGGTGTGTCGGGTGCGGGAGAACATCGCCCGCGCGAGAACGGTGGAAGCGGTGTGCGAGATCGCCGACATCCGCCTCACCGACGCCGACACCACCACCACCACCGACAACACTGGTGGTGATCCGTTGACTGTTCTGGCGCAGGTGGTCACCGAGGTGGCGGTGACGCTGGGCCTGTCGCAGAGCGCCACGAGACCGTTGCTGACCGTCGGGCAGGAGCTGTCGCGGATGCCGCTCACAGCGCTGCGGTTCGTCCTCGGCGGAATCGACTGGCCGCGGATCCAGGTACTGACCGCCGTGCTGGGCAAAGCATCCGATGCCACCATCGCAGCCCTCGAACACGAGGCCGTCGCTGCAGCGGAACGGTTGACCCCGCGATCACTACGACTGTGGCTGTGGCGACTGTGGCTCGCCCACGACCGAGACGAAGCCGCAGCCGCACAAGAGCGCACGGTACGCAGTAGCCGAGCGATGCGGGTGCGCCGCGACTCCGGCGGGGCATCGGTACTCGAAGCGATCGTCACCGACCTCGAAGGCGCCGAAGTCGACGCATTGGTGACCGAGATCGCCGCAACGGTCTGCCAGCAAGACCCCAGATCGAGCACAGCATTACGCGTCGATGGGTTGATGGCGTTGATCCACGGCGAACACGCCCTCGAATGCCACTGCGAGCGCGGTGAGCATTGCCCGCTGGACGGTGCCGCGGACCGGCCCGATCCTCGGCGGGGACCGCTGGTGCAGATCCTCCTCGACGCCGAAACACTGCTCGGATTACGCCAGAACCCCGCCGTACTGGCCGACGGAACCCCACTCGACCCGGAACTGGCCCGCCTCATCGCCACCGACGCCCACTGGCAAGGCCTACTCACCGAACTCCACGACGTCCTCACCACCCGAACACCACACACCCACCAACCCAGCCACACCGGAACAAAGACACAGGACGCGGAGAACACGGAGGCAGCACAGGACACCGAGACTGCCGGTGGCACAGTCACTCCCGACGAGACCGGTGCTGCCGAGACGAATCGACGACCAGTACCGACGACAGTGCTCTCGCCCCTACGGATTCGGGTACCACGCCTGATCCACCGCGGACGGATCCGCCGAGCAGGAACCGTACCCACACCCACCAGCACACCCACCCGCGGCAGAGGCATGCCCAACCGCACTGGTCTGCCCAAGGGCACCGGTCTGCTCAGTGGCGCTGGTCTGCCCCGTGGCACCGGTCTGCTCAGTGACACCCTTCGCGCGCAGATCACCGCGACGCTACTGGCAGCGATCACCGCCGACCCCACCCTCGCTGCAGGACCCCACCCCGACGGCCACGGAGGCGAGACCGAACCACCACCCGGCGCCCTGACCTACCGACCCACCACCGACCTCGCTGCCCGCGTACGCATGACCTACCGCACCTGCACCCACCCCGGATGCGACGTCCCCTCCACCGACTGCGAACTCGACCACATCGTCCCCTACGACCACCACACCCCCCACCGCGGCGGATGGACCATCGAGACCAACCTCCACCCCGTCTGCACCGCCCACCACAAACACAAAACCGC
>NZ_NPFZ01000054.1:0-1745 GCF_002259425.1 Rhodococcus sp. 14-2470-1a | reverse complement strand
GCGGTTTTGTGTTTGTGGTGGGCGGTGCAGACGGGGTGGAGGTTGGTCTCGATGGTCCATCCGCCGCGGTGGGGGGTGTGGTGGTCGTAGGGGACGATGCGGTCGAGTTCGCAGTCGGTGGAGGGGACGTCGCATCCGGGGTGGGTGCAGGTGCGGTAGGTCATGCGTACGCGGGCGGCGAGGTCGGTGGTGGGTCGGTAGGTCAGGGCGCCGGGTGGTGGTTCGGTGTCGCCTGCGTGGCCGTCGGGGTGGGGTCCTGCAGCGAGGGTGGGGTCGGCGGTGATCGCTGCCAAGAGCGTCGCGGTGATCTGCGCACGAACAGTGTCACTGAGCAGACCAGTGTTATTGGGCAGACCACTGCGGTTGGGCAGACCACTGCGGTTGAGCAGGCCGGTGCCGTTGGGCAGACCTCTGCCGCTGGTGGGTGTGGGTACGGTTCCTGCTCGGCGGATCCGGCCGCGGTGGATCAGGCGTGGTACCCGAATCCGTAGGGAGGAGAGCACTGTCCTCTGTTTTTGTCGCCGATCGGCTGGCTCGTCGTCGTCGGCGGTATCGGTGCCACCCAGGCCCGTGTCATCGGGAGTCACTGTGTCATCGGGAGTCACTGTGTCATCGGGAGATGCTGTGCTGCCGGGAGGGTCGGCCTTGGCCGGTTCACCTTGTGTCTGGGTGTGTGGTGTTCGGGTGGTGAGGACGTCGTGGAGTTCGGTGAGCAGGCCTTGCCAGTGGGCGTCGGTGGCGATGAGGCGGGCCAGTTCCGGGTCGAGTGGGGTTCCGTCGGCCAGTACGGCGGGGTTCTGGCGTAATCCGAGCAGTGTTTCGGCGTCGAGGAGGATCTGCACCAGCGGACCCCGCCGAGGATCGGGCCGGTCCGCGGCACCGTCCAGCGGGCAATGCTCACCGCGCCCGCACTGGCATTCGAGGGCGTGTTCGCCGTGGATCAACGCCATCAACCCATCGACCCGTAGCGCCGTGGTCGACCGCGGGTCCTCTCGGCAGACCGTTGCGGCGATCTCGGTCACCAATGCGTCGACTTCGGCGCCTTCGAGGTCGGTGACGATCGCTTCGAGTACCGATGCCCCACCGGAGTCGCGGCGCACCCGCATCGCTCGGCTACTGCGTACCGTGCGCTCTTGTGCGGCTGCTGCCTCGTCTCGGTCGTGGGCGAGCCACAGTCGCCACAGCCACAGTCGCAGTGACCGCGGGGTCAACCGTTCCGCTGCAGCGGCGGCCTCGTGTTCGAGGGCCGCGATGGTGGCATCGGATGCTTTGCCCAGCACGGCGGTCAGTACCTGGATCCGCGGCCAGTCGATTCCGCCGAGGACGAACCGCAGCGCTGTGAGCGGCATCCGCGACAACTCTTGCCCGACGGTCAGCAACGGTCTCGTGGCGCTCTGCGACAGGCCCAGCGTCACCGCCACCTCGGTGACCACCTGCGCCAGAACAGTCAACGGATCACCACCAGTGTTGTCGGCGGTGGTGGTGGTGTCGGCGTCGGTGAGGCGGATGTCGGCGATCTCGCACACCGCTTCCACCGTTCTCGCGCGGGCGATGTTCTCCCGCACCCGACACACCGCGGCATAGCCCGCCAACCCGGTTACGCATGCCGTACTCGATCCCGCCGAAACCCCCGTATCGAACATACTTGGCGCTCCTGAGGTTTGTGTGGGCGCTATTTCTGCTGTTCAGGGCGGGTTGTGTTGTTGGACGCAGTGTTCGGCGAGTTGCCGGTGAGATGAGGGACG
>NZ_NPFZ01000040.1:0-1938 GCF_002259425.1 Rhodococcus sp. 14-2470-1a | reverse complement strand
TCTGGCTCTTGTGACACGTTCGTGGGTCGCTAATCGCGCCTAAGCGGCCACACGCCGTCCCCCGTCTAGGTTTTGGCTTGTCGAAGGTCAAAACCGAAGAACGGAGAACGGCGTGCAGAACGCTAGCTTATGGCGCACTGTGTTGGGCGTCGAGAACACCGTCGTCGAGGACATCGAATTCAACGACGACACACAAGCGCTCGTGGCGCATGTGAGGCCTGCAAGGGCGACGAGGGGTCGATGTGGAGCTTGCGGTTCGAGAGCCTCCTGGTATGACCGTGGGCAAGGTCGACGGCAGTGGCGTGGCCTGGATGTGGGAACCGTTCAAGTCTTCCTGGAGGCAGATGCTCCGCGGGTGGATTGCAGCATCCACGGGCCGACGGTGCGCCAGGTCCCGTGGGCTCGTCATGGCGCCGGGCATACGCGCTCGTTCGATCAGCAGGTCGCCTGGTTGGCCACACAGTGCTCCAAGAAGGCAATCACCGAGCTGATGCGGATCGCCTGGCGCACAGTGGGATCGATCATCGCTCGGGTGTGGGCCGACACCGCCGCCGGTATCGACGCGATGGCAGGCCTGACACGAATCGGGATCGACGAGATCTCCTACAAACGCGGCCACAAATACCTCACCGTCGTCGTCGACCACGACACCGGACGCCTGGTATGGGCTCAACCCGGCCGCGACCGCGCGACCGTACGCGCATTCTTCGACACGCTCGAGTCCTCCGGTGCTGGAAGGTGCGCCCAGATCACTCACGTCACCGCTGACGGGGCTTTGTGGATCTCCGATGTGGTTCGCGATCGATGTCGCGGCGCTATTCGTTGTGCCGACCCCTTTCACGTCGTCGGTTGGGCCACAGAGGCACTCGATGCTGTTCGCCGCCAGGCATGGTCCGACGCGCGCCGTGGAGGGAACACCCGATCACACGGCTGGATCAATGGACGACGCTCCACCGTTTCCACAGGTCCCGCCCGGGCGTTGCTTCGTTCCCGGTACGCGCTGTGGAAGAACCCGGAAAACCTCACCGACCGCCAACGAGTGAAACTGCGCTGGATCGCATCCACCGATCCTCGTCTCTACCGCGCTTACCTGCTCAAAGAGGGCTTACGTACAGTCTTCAAACTCCCCGTCGACCAGGCGGCCGATGCGCTCGAAGGCTGGATCCAGTGGGCACGACGCAGCCGAATTGAATCGTTCGTCACGCTACAACGCCGAGTCGCCGCACATCGCGAACAAATCCTCGCCGCAATCGAACATGGCCTGTCCAACGGACTCGTCGAATCCATGAACACCAAGATCCGATTACTCACTCGCATCGCCTTCGGCTTCGCCCGTCCCGAAGCGCTCATCTCCTTGGCCATGCTCAATCTCGGTGGACACAGGCCATTCCTACCCGGCCGCCAATGATTATGGTGGTGGTGGTGTTGGTGCTTGCTCCGGCAGTTCCATTGGAAACAATGCCATTTGGCTCTCTTGATCACGACTTCGTATTTACTACCATGCATGCCCGCCCCGCGTAGAAACTGTTCTCTCCCCGGCAGCTGATGGGCGGAGGAATTGTCACTTGCCCGGCTTTGGCTGACTAAGACATCAGTTTTCTGTGGAAACAGCCGAAAATCTGTACCCAGATTGGGAATTGCCGTCGAACGTACCCACGATATCGAACGCGTCCTGCTCATAGAAAGTGCGAGCCTCGGTCCACACCTCCGCGGGCGCGTCCTCGACACGTGGGCTCGGTAGATCGTCGACGAATACGAGGAGGTCGCTGCTGCCTTCAGGGGTGGAACCTTGCACGCTGACCATGACTTGAACTCCAAATCTCCTTGTGGCTGTGCCGCAAGAGTCGATTGATGCCGTCAGCTTGAGGATACGTCTTTTGGCGACTTCGCATCACTACCTGGCCGCCGATACACCCACAGATCAGTCACAAGGGCCAG
>NZ_NPFZ01000017.1:0-2430 GCF_002259425.1 Rhodococcus sp. 14-2470-1a | reverse complement strand
TGACGGCGCTCATCGAAATTCAGCAGTGACGCTCACAAAAATTCATCACCCGTGTGGCACCGCCAACGAGGGCGGGTCTCCAACGAAGCTGGTGGTCTCTGACCACGCACCAGCTATCCGAAGGAGACCCGCTCCTCATGCTTACACGGGAGGAAGATGTGGAAGTACACGCCCTACGCAAACGAGGTTGGTCGATCTCGGCGATCGCTCGTCACACCGGCCGAGACCGCAACACGATCCGCAGTTACCTCAACGGCACCACCGCCCCGGGAGTGCGTAAACGCAGCATCCCGGACCCATTCGAGGTGTTCCTCGCCTACGTCACCGCACGGCTACTCGACGACCCCCACTTGTGGGTGCGGACCCTGTGCGACGAGCTCGAAGGCCTCGGCTACGCGATGTCGTATCAAACGCTTTCCCGCAAGATCCGCGAGTTGGGACTACGCCCGATCTGCCAAGCATGCCTGACCGCCACCGAAAGACCCAACGCCGTCATAGAACACCCGCCAGGTGAAGAGACACAATGGGATTGGGTCGATCTGCCCAACCCACCTGCCTCGTGGGGATGGGGCTCGATGGCACATCTGTTCGTCGGGACCTTGGCGTGCTCGGGTAAATGGCGCGGAATCCTTGCACCCGACATGACTCAGCCGCGTGTCGTCGACGGGCTCGACCGGATCTGCCGAGGCCTCGGCGGGGTGAGCAGGGTGTGGCGGTTCGACCGAATGGCGACCGTGTGTCATCCGGAATCGGGTCGGGTCACCGCCAGCTTCGCCGGCGTCGCCAAACATTACGGTGTGTCCGTCGCGATCTGCCCACCGAGGCGCGGGAACCGCAAAGGTGCAGTAGAGAAGTCCAATCACACTGCAGCACAGCGTTGGTGGAGAACTCTTGCCGACGATCTGACCGTCGAGCAAGCCCAAGCCAGCCTCGATCGGTTCTGCAGCCTCCGCGGCGATACCCGGCTGCGAGCGACAAAAGACGGCAAAACATCGGTAGCAACGCTCGCCACCTCCGAAGGACTGCACCCGATGCCAGCGACCACCTATCCGGCGATCGTGACCACGGAACGAGTGGCGTCCCGGCAGGCATTGGTGTCCTACCGCGGCAACCGCTACTCCGTGCCTCCCGAGCTCGCATCGGCCACCGTGACGGTCACCCAAGTCCTGGGAACCGATGTCATCGACATCGTCACCGCCTCGAACATCACCATCGCCAGACACCGGCTGGCAGCAGACGGAACCGGTGCGATGGTCCGCGATCACGGCCACATCTACGCCCTCGAACAAGCCGCGATGGCCGGCGCCAACACCGGCCGCCCGCACCGCCGCAAGGAACGCATCCCACCCGGACCCGAGTCTCTCACTGCAGCGGACACCCTGCGAACCGCCACCGGAACAGTGCACCCCACGCACGTAGAGCTCAACGAGACCGGCAGTGGTGCAACCGAATCCGACACCAACGATGCAATCGTCTACGACCTCTCGATCTACGAACGCGCCGCACACGGAAGGAACACCCTGTCATGACCGACAAGAAATCGACCGACCGGATACCGGCACCGAACACCGCGGAAGCAGCGAGCCTCTACCAACGCTTACGCGGACATCTCGCAGTGCTGAAACTGCACGACGCGGCCGAAGCGCTACCGTCGGTCCTCGACCAGGCCGCAGCCGAGGAACTGTCGATGACCGCGGCGCTGGACCGGTTGCTCTCGATCGAGGTCGAGGCCACCGAAGCGCGGCGGTTGACCGGAAGACTTCGATTCGCATGCCTACCGACACCAGCATCGCTCGAGGACTTCGACTACGACGCCGCAGCTGGTGTCGACCGCAAGCTCATCGAGGAACTCGCGACCTGCCGCTACCTCGAAACAGCGACGAACGTGCTGCTCATCGGACCGCCCGGGGTCGGGAAGACGCATCTGTCGGTCGGGTTGGCGAGGGCGGCAGCACACGCTGGGTATCGGACGTATTTCACCACCGCAGCCGACCTTGCTGCCCGCTGTCATCGAGCTGCGTTGGAGGGCCGGTGGGCGACGACGATGCGGTTCTATGCCGGACCGACATTGTTGGTCGTTGACGAGCTCGGGTACTTACCGCTGCCAGGCGAGGCCGCATCAGCATTGTTTCAGGTTGTCTCGCAACGGTATATGAAGACATCGATCGTGATGACCACCAACCGTGGGGTCGGATCGTGGGGTGAAGTTCTCGGAGACAACACCGTCGCCGCAGCCATGCTCGACCGGCTTCTGCATCGATCGGTCGTGCTCAACCTCGACGGTGATTCGTACCGCCTAAGGGACCACAACGCCAGATCGGAGAAGCTCCGCAAAGCCACCACCGGAACCCGCCAACCACTACAGTGAAGACCGCTCACGGGTGACGAGTTTCGCCGAGCACAACTGCTGAAATTCGCTGAGCCTCGTCA
>NZ_NPFZ01000059.1:0-2565 GCF_002259425.1 Rhodococcus sp. 14-2470-1a | reverse complement strand
TGTCAATGGCCAAGATGAAGTCCCCGCTGGTGGCCAAGTAAAAGTCCCCACCCCGTGTTGATGTTTCCGGTTGGTCAGGGGCGGTCCTTTCGGTGTTGTGCGTCTTTCATGCGGTAGGACTCGCCGTCGGTGACGACGATGGTGGCGTGATGGAGCAGCCGGTCGAGGATCGACGCTGCGGTGGTGTGCTCGGGCAGGAACCGACCCCACTGCTCGAACGGCCAGTGCGAGGCGATCGCCAACGACCGTCGTTCGTAGGCGCCGGCGACGAGCCGAAACAGCAGTTGCGTGCCGGTGTCGTCGAGCGGGGCGAATCCCATTTCGTCGACGATGATCAGATCGACCCGCAGCAGTGATTCGATGATCTTGCCGACGGTGTTGTCGGCGAGACCGCGATAGAGCGTTTCGACGAGATCGGCGGCGGTGAAGTAGCGGACTTTGTGCCCGGCGTGGACCGCTGCAACGCCGAGCCCGATCAGGGTGTGCGACTTCCCGGTCCCCGCGGGCCCAATAATCGCTAGATTCGATTGCGTCCGAACCCATTCCAAGCTGGAGAGGTAGTCGAAGATTTTCGGCTGGATCGACGACGCTGCGACGTCGAACGATTCCAATGTCTTCGCAACAGGGAACGCGGCCGCTTTGAGCCGGTTGACGATGTTCGAGGCGTCCCGTGCTGCGAGCTCGGACTCGACCAGCGTCCGCAGCACTTCCTCCGGTGTCCAGCGTTGAGTCTTGGCGGTCAATAGCACTTCGGGTGCGGTCCTGCGGATCGCAGCGAGTTTGAGTCGCCGCAACCCCGCATCGAGATCGGCTGCCAGTTCGGGAACCTGTTGCGGTGCAGCGGTCTTGAGCTTGTCGGTGGTAGTCGAACTCTGCGGTTCTGTCATGACGGCACCTGCTGGTCACCGGAAGATGGATGGATGGCGTAGGCATCCAAGGATCGGGTCGGCGCGGTCGGCAGATCCAGAATCAGTGCATCGCCGGCAGGTCGCGGCTGGGGTGTGCCGGCTCCTGCTGCGAGGATCGAACGGACATCAGCAGCTCTGAACCGCCGGAACGCCACGGCGCGGGTCAACGCCCCGACCAACGCCTCATGGCCGTGCGCGGCGCCGAGCGCAAGAAGCACCTCGAGCTCGGAGGACAACCGGGTGTTACCGATTGCCGCGGCGCCGACCAGGAACTGCTCCGCTCCCGGTCCGAGTGCGCAGAACTGTTGCTCAACAGTCGTTCTCGGGCGCGGACCTCTGTTCGGTGCGGGCCGGGCGCCGTCGTAGTGCTCGTCCAGCACCGACGCTGTTCCCGGCTGCGCTAGTCCATGCTCGGCCAGGACCTCGCCGCTGGCGGGGTCGACGATCACCAGCCGTCCGTCGACCTGGGTGAGCGTCACCGCCCGGCCGATGAACTTCACCGGAACCGAGTATCGGGCCGAGGCAAACCGGACGCATGAGAGGCGGTCGACCTTGCGGGTGACCGGAGGCGGTCCGATCTCCAAACGCAGCGACGGTAATGGAGACAACAACTCTCGCTCCGATTCCAATCGATCGTCGGGGATGGCGCAGGTCTCCGAATGCACCCGTGCGTTGACTTCCGCGCACCAGCTTCTCGCTGCGGCATTCGCTGCATGGACGTCGACGGTGATGCCGTCGACTGCCGCTTCGGTGAACAACGGAACCGCTAGATCGCGTTGGGCGTAGCCGACGAGATTTTCCACCACCCCCTTCGACTGCGGATCGTTGGCGTGGCAGAAGTCCGGTGCGAACCCATTATGGGTGGCGAACCGGACATAGTCCGGTGTCGGTATGACGACGTTGGCGACGACCCCGGCTTTGAGGCAGCCCATTCGGTCGGCGAGTACTTTCGCTGGGACGCCGCCGACCAGCGCGAGGGCTTCCGCGATCAAAGCCATTGTGGTAGTTGCTTTCTCGTCGGTAGCGAAGGACGCGAATCGCCACCTCGAGTAGGCCATCACAGCGCAGAACAAGTGCAGACCACCGACTGTGGCCCAGTCGATGACCAGGTAGTCACCCGGCGCCCATACTGCTGGACGTCGGCCGCGGTGATGCTCGGTTCTCCACTTCGCTTTCTCCTCGGCGACCAGGCGGCGGAAGTTGCGGTCCGATCCGTCGTAACCGGCGGTGCGGGCGATCGGCAGGATTCGTTTCGCGGAGATCCGGCCTTGGGATTTCTCGACGCGTTCGGTGACCAGCTCGGCGACCGAGTCGTAGTTGTGTTCACGTTCGGCACGAGCAACAGGGCTGTGGCCTGCTTGTTCGGCTTCGAATCGCTCGACGATGCGTTTGACGGTCTTGTGGGTGGTGCCGCACAGTTCGGCGGCTGCTCGATACGACCCGACTTGGTTGTAGGTGGAAATGATGTCCATACGGTCCCTCGCAGACTTCAATGGAACTCCCCGGGTGGTGCGGTGTGTGGTTGGCACCTTCACCGTCACCGCTCGGGCCAAAAGTTCCTGATCGACACGACGAACACGGGGTGGGGACTTTTATCTGGCCACCAGTGGGGACCTCAACCTGGCCACCAGTGGGTACTTTGTCATGGCCACGGACA
>NZ_NPFZ01000058.1:0-2649 GCF_002259425.1 Rhodococcus sp. 14-2470-1a | reverse complement strand
GTGGGAGATCATGACGCCTTTGGGGCGTCCGGTGGTGCCGGAGGTGAAGATGACGTAGGCGGTGTCGGCGGGGGTGAGGGTGCGTGTCAGTACCGGTGCCGCGGTGTCACCGTGTGTCAGGCGTGCTGATACTGCTGGGTCGGTGAGGAAATCTTCGGTGATGACCACTGTGGGAGAAGCGTCGTCGAGGATGTGGGTGATGCGTTCGCTGGGGTAGTCGGGGTCGATGGGGACGTAGACTGCGCCGGCGCGGATGACGGCGATCAGTGTGGTGACGAGGTCGACGTTGCGGGGGAGCATGACTGCGACGCGGTCTCCGAGCTGCACGCCACGTTCGATCAGTATGTGCGCCAGTGCGTTTGCGCGGAAGTCGAGATCTGTGTAGGACGTCGTGGCGGCTGAGTCGTCGATGACGGCGGTGGCGTGTGGGGTGTGGGTGGTTCGGTTGCGGATGAGTGTGTCGAGGGTGGTGTTCGGGTTGGGTAGGACGGGCCCGGTCGACCAGTGGTCGAGTTGTGTGTGTTCGGGGTCGGTGAGGACTGGTATCTCTGCCAGTCGTGTGTCTGGTGTGGCGGCAAGGGTTTTCAGGACGCGTTGGAAGGTGGTGGTGAATCGGTCGATGGTGGCGGGGGTGAACAGTTCGGTGGCGTAGGTGAGGGAGCCGACCATACCGTTCGGGGTGTCTGTGAGGTCGAGGTCGAGATCGGTCTTGGCCGCACCCAACCCCGTCACCGCACCCAACTCCGTTGCCGCGCCCGTCGGAAGTACTGATTCGACCAGGCCCGGCAGCAACGAACCCACCTCACCAGTTCCGTCGTCGATATGAGAGGTCGTGTGGGTGAGGAGGATTTGGAAGAGGGGTGTGCGGTTGGTGGTGCGGGGTGTGTTGGTGGTGCGGGTGATGGTTTCGAAGGGTGCGTGTTGGTGGGCGAGGCCGTCGAGGATGGTGTGGTGGGTGGTGGTGAGTAGGTCGGTGATGGTGTCGGTGGGGTGGAGGTGGTGGCGTAGGGGGAGGGTGTTGACGAAGTAGCCGATGAGGTTTTCGAGTCCGTGTTCGGTGCGTCCGCCGATGGGGGATCCGATGATGATGTCGGTGCCGGCGCCGAGCAGTGATGCGGTGATGGCGGTGACGGTGTGGGTGAGGGTGAACATCGAGACGCCGCAGTGGGCGGCGACGGTGCGGGCTGCGGCGGCGGTGTGGGGGTCGATGGTGAAGGTGATGTCGGTGCCGTGGCCGGTGGGGTGTGCGGGGCGGGGGTGGTCGAGGGTGATGATCGATTCGTCGGGGGCGTCGGTGAGGGTGGTGCGCCAGTAGTCGAGGTGGCGGGAGAGTTCGGAGGTGGGGTCGGCGGCGTCGCCGAGGGTGGTGCGTTGCCAGGTGGCGTAGTGGGCGTAGGTGACCGGTAGTGGTGTCCAGGTCGGTGCGGTGCCGGCCTGTCGTGCGGTGTAGGCGGCGGCGAGGTCGGTGAGCAGGGCGGGGGTGGACCATTCGTCGATCGCGTGGTGGTGCGCGATGAGGGCGATGGTCCATTCGGTGTCGGCGGTGCGCAGGACAGCGACGCGGAGTGGGAGGTCGGTGGCGAGATCGAACCCGGCGGCGATGAGAGCGGCGATATAGGTGTCGGGGTCGGTATCGGTGTGGGGGTGGGTGTTGTCGGTGCCGCGTAGGTCGGTGATCTCGATGGAGAGTCGTTCGGTGATGTGGGCGGGTTCGACGATGTGTTGGGTGAGGGTGCCGTCGTGTTCGACGAGCAGGGTGCGCAGGGGGTGGTGGCGGGTGACGAGGTCGCCGATGGCTGCGGTGAAGGCTGCGGTGTCGAGGTTTCCGGTGAGGGTCCAGATCGTGGGTACGACGTACTGGGAGGCGGGTCCGCCGAGTTGGTCGATGATCCAGAGTGCTTGTTGGCCGTAGGAGGCGGGGATCGGGTCGGTGACCTCGATGTCGGTGATGCGTACTGGTGACAGGTGTGCTGTGGCGCCGTCGCCGGTGGTGTCGAGGGTGGCGATGGTGGTGTCGACGAGGGCGGCGAGGCCGGTGATGGTGGGGGTGGTGAACACTTCGCGCAGGGTCAGGGAGGTGCCGAGTTCGGCGTTGATGCGGGCGGCGACGCGGGTGGCGGTCAGGGAGTGCCCGCCGAGGCGGAAGAAATGGTCGTCTGCGGTGAGTGTGGTGTCGTCGGTGAGTCCGAGGACTTCGTGGAACAGCCGCCCGAGTGCTTTTTCCGTATCGGTCTCGAGTTCTTGTCCGCCAGCCAATGCCCCGGTGAGGTCGGGTGTGGGTAGGGCGCGGTGGTCGAGTTTGCCGTTGGGGGTGACGGGGATTTCGGTGACGGGGATGAAGACGGTGGGGATCATGTAGTCGGGTAGTCGGTCGGTGAGGAATGCCCGTAGTTCCTCGTCGGTGGCCTCATTGTCGGTGGTGCTGGTGTGATAGGCGGCGAGGTATTTTCCGGTGCCGCTGCCGTTGGTGTTTCCGGGGTGGTCTGCGGCGATGACGATGGCGGTGGAGACGGCGGGGTGGTGTTCGAGGACGGTGCGGATGTCGTCGGTTTCGATGCGGTAGCCGCGGATCTTGACCTGATCGTCGGTGCGTCCGAGGTAGTCGAGTTGCCCGTCGGTGTTCCAGCGGACGAGATCGCCGGTGCGGTA